>NZ_PSVF01000037.1:0-27422 GCF_002931975.1 Rathayibacter sp. AY1F3
AGAGGGGGGTTCTCGGGGCGGTGCAGGAGGAGCGCTGCGGGACGCTCCTCCCCCGGCCCGTCGCGCGGGGGCGCTCCGGGCCGGGTGGAGAGGGGATCAGCTCGCGAAGGTCCAGGTGAGCGGGAGCGAGGCGGACAGGCCCTGGTAGGCGTTGGTGGCCGACGAGTCGAGGGTCACGGCGATGGAGAAGGGGGTGGAGGTGCCGGGGGTGACCGGGGCGGTGTTGAGGGTCTTGACGGCCGAGCCGGCGAGGGTCGCGGCGGTGCCGGTGAAGACGGTGGTCCCGCCGGAGGTGATCACGACGTTGAGCTTGCCGCAGAAGTCGGTGGCGGAGCCGGAGGCGCCGGCCGCGACGTTGTTGCTCTGCGAGCAGGTGGCGCCGGGGGTCAGCGTGAAGGTGTTGGCGTTGACGGTGCCGGTGTTCTTCAGCGTGATCGCGGTGGTGACGGTCTGGCCGGGGACCATCGTGGTCGATCCGCCGAACTTGTTGATGGTCGCGCAGGTCGCGGTGTTGGTGCTGATCGAGCCGCCGTCGGTGCTGAGGCAGGTGATGGGGCTGGCGCCGGTCGACTTCTCCTCCATGACGAGCGAGCCGGAGGCGGCGGTGTTGCCGGTGTTGGAGATGCTCGCGACGAAGCCGGACAGGGTGCCGGACATCGAGACGGAGAGGAGAGCGGCGGCGGCGATGCTCGTCGCGATGGCGAGGGGAGCGAAGCGGACGCGCTTGGACTTGGCGGTGTGGGTCGACATGGCAGGACTCCTGATCGGGTGGGGCGGGCTGATGCTGAAGGGGGAGGGTCCGGCTGGTGTTCCGCCGAACTCGATTGACCGCTAAGTTACTTGATGGCAAAGATACATTGCAATCGTTCTTTCACCCCCTGTCCGGGTGACAGGCCGGGACCCCCGAGGGCGACCCGTACGATGACCCCAGCCCTACCCCGAGAAGGACGAATGACCACCGAGAGACCGACCCCGCGCGACGTCGACCAGGACGCGCCCGCCGTGCAGCTGCGGCAGTCGCTCCGCCTGCTCGAGAACGCGCAGCGGCACCTCCGCGCGAGCATCGCCGCGGGCGTGGGCGTGGGCATCTCGGAGCTCACCGCGCTCGAGGTGCTCGGCGAGTCGCCCGACCTCACGCCGAAGTGGCTGGGTCTCGAGCTCTCCCTCTCGACGGGCGCCGTGACCGCGCTCCTCGACCGGCTGGCGACCGCCGGCCACGTCGACCGGCTCGCCAACCCGCAGGACCGCCGCAGCGTCCTGCTGCGCCTCACCGCCTCCGGGGAGCATCTGCTCGCGCAGGTGGACGAGCGCTACGACGAGGTCAGCGCGGAGGTGCTGAAGGCCTCCCCCGGGCTGAACGGCATGGCGGACGACCTGGCGCGTGCCGCCGCGGTCATCACCGCGCACACGATCCGCTGATCCGCGCCAGTCGCTAGGAGTCCAGCGCCCGGGTCAGGGTCCAGACGTTGCGCCCCTCGGAGCGCTCGTGCTCGAACGTGGTCGTCAGAGCCTGGATGAGGGCGAGCCCGCGGCCCGACTCGGCGAAGACGTCCGGCATCTCCCGCGGCCCCGTGCCGATGTCCGGAGGATCGGCCGTGTCGACCAGCTCCGCGTGGATCGCGTCTCCCTCGACGCGCACGACGAGGCGGCAGACGATCGTCGTCGTCGACGTCGCGTGCTGGATGACGTTGTCGACCAGCTCGACCAGCGCCGTCTCGACGGCCATGCGGTCGCGGGCCGGCAGGTCCGGGCGCTCGCCCCAGAGCTCGGCGAGCATCTCGTGGACGACCTCGGTGTCGTCCGGGGGCGTGCGGAACCCGACGCTGCGCTCAGTCACGGTACGCGTCGCCGGCCGTGTCGAAGAGGGTGAGCACCCGGTCGAGGTTGGACAGCTGCAGCACCATCACGACCTGCTCGCTGGGCGCCGCGATCCGCAGGTCGCCGCCCGCCTGCCGCGCGGTCTTGAGAGCGCCGACCAGGGCGCCGAGGCCGGAGGAGTCCATGAACGTCACCGCGCTGAGCTCGACGACGATGCGGGGGCTGCCCTCGTCGATCGCCCGGCGGACGGCCGAGCGCAGCTCCGGAGCCGAGGCCGCGTTGAGCCGCCCCTCCCCCCGCAGCACGGCGATGTCGGGGGCGGTCGTCTCGGTCGTGAACGTCATGCGGGGTCCTTCTCGGCGGAGCGGTCGGCGCCCGTGCGGGTCAGCACGAGGGCGGTGATGTCGTCGGACGCGGAGCCGGAGGCGGCGAGCGCCCTCAGCGCCTGCAGGAACGCGGCGGAGTCGGCGGAGTCGCGGGCGAGATCGACCGCGCGCGCCAGGGACTGCAG
The DNA here is from genome assembly GCF_002931975.1 of Rathayibacter sp. AY1F3. NCBI lineage: Bacteria > Bacillati > Actinomycetota > Actinomycetes > Micrococcales > Microbacteriaceae > Rathayibacter > Rathayibacter sp. AY1F3. Next base: position 2,330 of record NZ_PSVF01000037.1, read on the forward strand.
CGTCCCGTCGTAGAGGTCGAGGACGCCGTCGGTGAAGGCCAGGAGCGAGTCGCCGACCGCGAGCTCCACGGTCTGGGTGATCCAGCCGCCGTCCTCCGCGATGCCCAGCGGGAGGCCCAGTGCCGCGAGCCGCTGGAACGAGCCGTCGGCGCGGAGGAGGACGGTGAGCCCGTGGCCCGCGTCGACGAAGTCGATCCGGCCGGACGCGGTGTCGAGGCGCCCGTGGAAGAGGGTCGCGAAGGTCTCCGTGGCCGTGAAGTCGTCGTGCAGCTGGGCGCTCACCGCGCTGACGACCGCGTCGGGGTCGCCGCCCAGGCGCGCCCGGAACGCGGAGCGGATCGAGGCGGCCACGATCGCCGCTGCTGTCCCCTTGCCCATCACGTCCACGAGGGTCAGGTCGACCGTCTCGTCGTCGCCGCGCCAGCTGTAGAAGTCGCCGGTGATCGTCCACCGCGGCAGCGAGAGCCCCGAGAGCTCGTAGCCGGCAGGGTGGTGGAGGGAGGAGGGAGCCATCTGCGTCTGCATGTCGGCGGCGCGGTCGCGCTCCGCCGTGTCGCGCAGCTCGCGCTCGACCCACTCGCCGAACTCCTCGAGCAGCTGCCGCTCGTCCGGGGTGAGGCTCCGGGGCACGAAGTCGATGAGGCAGAGGGTGCCCAGCTGCAGGTCGCCCTCGACCGACAGCGGCCGCCCGGCGTAGAAGCGGACGTGCGGGTACCCCGCGACGTGCTCGTGCCCGGCCCACGCCTCGTCGGCGCCGAGGTCCGGCACGACGAAGGTGGTGCGCTTCTCGAGCGTCGCGTCGCAGAAGGTGCCGGCGCGCGGGTAGGCGAGCACGGCGTCCGGACGCTGCGGGGACTTCGTGAACAGCGTGGTGTCGTCGAGGAAGTGGATCTCGGCCACGGGCACGCGGAACAGCTCCTCGGCCATCCGTGTGATCCGGTCGAAGCGCTCCTCCGGAGCCGACCCCATCATCTCGAGCGCCTCGAGCGCCACCAGCCGCGGATCCTGCTCGGCCTCGATCATCCGTGCCCCCTTCCCCCTGCGCGCCGCGCCGGGACTCCCCGGAGCGCACACGCACCTCCGACCGTATCGCCCCGCTTGACGGGTGGGGGACCTTCGGCGCCTCTGTACCCCTCACGGGGTACGGCTGTCGCAGATCGCGCGGTCGGGAGCGTCGGCGGTGGCCGATCCCGGCCGTCCTCGCCTCCGCCTCTTGCCGCCGGACGGAGCGGACCCCTACTCTTCACCCGACGCTCCCCCGGCGACCCGCGAGCGCCCGAAGCCCGCAGGCTCGTGGGCGTCGCCTCAGGAGCGCCCGTGCCCACCCAGCCGCGTCCCCTCCGCCGATCGCGCGCGGAGACGAACCGACCCTCTCGATCCGACGCGCCCCGGCGCGGGAGCCCGCTCGCTGCGGCGCTCCTGCTGGTGACCGCCCTGATCCTCCCGCTCGCCGCCGCGCCGACCGCGTCCGCCGTCGACCCGGCGGGCGACGAGTACGACGCGATGCGCCTCGGCCTCGTCGCCGACCTGACGGGCACGATCCCGGGCAGCGCGAGCGTCGGCGGCCTCGCCGCGGCGAAGGGCCGCCTCGTCGCCGAGGCCGAGGGCTACTGGTCGACGCTCGAGACCGACGGCGGCGAGCCCTGGCCCGACCTGGTCACGGGCACCTCGGCGGTCGAGGTGTGGGCCGCCTACAAGCGGGTCACCGTCCTCGCGACCGCGCTGAAGACCCCCGGCACCGCCCTCAGCGGCGACCCGGCGCTCCTCCGCGACGTCGTCACGACCGCGGACTGGCTCTCGGCGAACCGCTACAACCGCTCGACCACCGGCACCTCCCGCTGGTGGGAGCAGCAGATCGGCATCCCGCTCGAGCTGAACAGCATCACCGCCCTCCTCTACCCCGACCTCTCGGCGGCGCAGGTGCAGGCCTACCTGTCGGCCTCGACGCGCTTCGCCGACACCGTCACCCGGACCGGCGCCAACCGCGTCTGGACGGCGGCGGTCATCGCCGGGCGGGCGGTGCTGCTGAAGCAGCCGGCGAAGATCGCGGAGGCGGCCGCCGGCATCGACCCGGCGCTTCGGACGGTGGCGTCCGGCGACGGCTTCCACGCCGACGGCTCCTTCGTGCAGCACAGCGTCTTCGCCTACAGCGGCGGGTACGGGCTCTCGATGCTCGACACCCTCGACGACCTGTACGCGCTGCTCGACGGCTCCCGCTGGGAGATCACGAGCCCGGAGGGGCTCGGCGTGTACGACCGGCTCGCCTCCTCCTTCGCCCCCGTCACCTGGTGCGGCGCCGTGATGTCGACGGTCCGCGGCCGCGAGACCGCGCGGGCGGAGTCGGAGGACGGCGACGTCGGAGTCCAGCTGCAGGCGGCGGTGCTGCGCCTCGCCGACAGCGCCCCGCCCGCGGCCCGGACCCGGACGAACGCGCTGGCGAAGAGCTGGCTGGCCTGCAACGCCGGCAGCCCCGTGAGCATCGAGACGGCCGGATCCGTCAGCGACGTCGTGCGCGCGCGGCTCGTCCTCGCCGACACGGGCCTGACCGCGACCCCGATCGGCTCGGGCGTCCGGGCCTTCGCCGGCATGGACCGCTTCACGCGGACCACGGCGACCTCGGGCTTCGCCGTCGGCCTGTCGAGCACGCGGATCGCGCGCTACGAGTCGCTCAACGGCGAGAACCGCAGCGGCTGGTACACCGGCGACGGCGCGACCTCGCTCCACCTGGGCAGCGGGCGCCAGTACGACGACGGCTACTGGGCCACGGCGAACCCGTACCGGATGCCCGGCACCACCGAGGACACGATCGTCCGGAGCGCGGGCGAGGGCGCGTCGTCCCGCCCGACGACGACCTTCACCGGGAGCCTCGAGAGCCCGTCGCGGCGGACGGGGATCGCGGCGCTCGACTTCGACGCGGCGTCGGTGAGCCTGGTCGCGAAGAAGGCCTGGTTCACCTTCGACGACGAGATCCTCGCGCTCGGCTCCGGGATCACGGCGACCGACATGTCCGGGACCGGCTGGGACGGGGCGCGCCGGCGCGCGGAGACGGTGATCGACGACCGCCGCGACGTCGCTCCCGATGCGAGGCTCCGCGTCGACGGCGTCCTCCGCGGTGCGGAGGCGACCGCCACGAGCACCGCCCGCTGGGCCTCGATCACCGGCTCCGCGGAGTCGGTGGGCTACGTCTTCCCGTCGCCGGTCGCCCTGACCGCGCAGGGACGGACCCGCACCGGAGCCTGGAGCGCCGTGAGCACCGCCGGTCCGACGGCGCCGGTGACCGGCCACTACTACTCCCTCACGACGAGCCACGGCACGAACCCGACCGGCGCCTCGTACGCGTACACGGTCCTCCCCGGCGCCTCCGAGGCGGCGACCGCCGCGTACGCGGCGGACCCGGACGTGACCGTGCTCAGCAACACACCCCAGCTGAGCGCCGCCCGCGACCGCTCGACCGGCACCGTGAGCGCCGTGTCGTGGAAGGCCGGGACCACGAGCCCCGTGCTCGTCGGAGGCACCCGGGTCGCGAGCATCACCGGCGCCGGACTGGTCTCGATCCGGGAGGACGCGGACACGGTGACCGTCTCGACCGTCGACCCGACGCAGGTCTCGACGAGCGCGCTCACCGTGACGCTCGCGCGGCCGACCGCGGGCACGGTGTCCTCGAGCGCCGCCCTGAGCGTGACGAGCAGGACGAGCACCGCGACGACGATCACGTTCCGGCCGAGCGGGCTGAAGGGAGCGACGGCGTCCATCGTGCTCGCGAAGAGCGCCACCACCCCTGTGCCGACGGCCGCGCCCACGCCGACCGCGACCGCCGCGCCGACCTCGACCTCCACGCCGACCGCCACCGCGACGCCGCTCACCGCCGTCGGAGCCGGCACCCACCAGAACGGCTCGCCGGCCGTCGCCGTCACGGGCACCTGGTCCACGACCTCCTCCTCCGCGGACAGCGGCGGCGGCGTCTCCTTCTCGTCGACAGGGGGCGCCTCGGCGACCCTCCGCTTCACCGGCACCGGAGTCTCGTGGGTGAGCCGCCGGTCCAGCACGTCCGGGATCGACGAGGTCCGCCTCGACGGCGTCCTCGTGGCCTCGGTCGACCGCTACAGCGCCACCACCCGCTCCGCCCAGACCGTCTGGACCAGCGGGACCCTGCCCGCCGGCACCCACACCGTCACGATCACCCGCGGCAGCACGCGGAATGCGGCGGCGACCGGGGGCAACCTGATCCACGACGCCTTCGTCGTGAGGGGCTGACCGCCCGGCTACCACCGGCCGCGGTGCCTGGCCAGGCCCTCGCCCGGCGACGGGCGGGCCCGTAGCGTCGCCCGGACCGATCGACCCGCCGGGGTCACGACGAGAGGACGCGCCATGAGCAGCACGAGCGACATGATCCGGAGCCACCCCGAGGAGCTGCGCGGCGTCGATCCGGAGGTCCTGGCCGAGTGCATCGACGCGTGCGGCGCCTGCGCACTCACCTGCACCGCCTGCGCCGACGCGTGCCTCGGCGAGGAGTCGGTCGCCGAGCTGGTCCACTGCATCCGCACCGACCTCGCCTGCGCCGACGTGTGCGCCGCGACCGGCGCCGTGCTCTCACGCCGCGGCGTCGTCGGATCCGCGGCCGTCCGCGCCCTCGTCGAGGCCTGCCTCCTGGCCTGCCGCGCCTGCGCCGACGACTGCGAGCAGCACGCCGGGATGCACGAGCACTGCCGGATCTGCGCCGAGGCCTGCCGCCGCTGCGAGCAGGCGTGCGAGAGGCTGCTCGCGCAGCTCTGAGCGCGGGCTCCACCGCGGGAAACCTCCCCCACCGGACTCGACGGGCGGCTGTCAACCGTCCTGCCCTGAGCGTCCGGCGCTCCTACGGTCGGTGGCGAGCACGGCGTCGTCGGGGCTCGGAGCGATCGCAGGCGGTCCTTCCGTCCCCGACGATCCGCAGACGCTCGAGATGGAGGACGACCGTGGCCCAGACCAGCACCGAGCGCGACCGCACCGCGCCCGACCCCGACGACTCCCGCAAGCCCGACGGACCGACCGAGGTCACCAAGCGCTCGTGGGGCTATGTCCTCAAGAAGACGCTCCGCGAGTTCGGCGCCGACCAGTGCACGGACATCGCGGCGGGGCTGACCTACTACGCCGTCCTCGCGCTGTTCCCCGGGCTGCTCGCGATCGTCTCCATCCTCGGCCTCTTCGGCCAGGCCGAGACGACGACCTCGACGGTCCTCGACCTGCTCGGCGGATTCGTCTCCGCCGACGTCCTCGACACGGTCCGCGGCCCGATCCAGGAGCTCACCTCCAGCCCCGCCGCCGGTCTGGCGTTCGTCACCGGTGTCCTCGGCGCCCTCTGGTCCGCCTCCGGCTACGTCGGCGCCTTCGGCCGCGGCATGAACCGCGTCTACGAGATCGACGAGGGCCGCCCGATCTGGAAGCTGCGCCCCACGATGCTCGCCGTCACGCTCGTGACGGTCCTCCTGCTCGTGATCGCCGGACTGATCCTCGTGCTCAGCGGACCCGTCGCGCAGACCATCGGCGACGCCGTCGGCCTCGGCGAGGTCGCCCTGACCGTGTGGAGCATCGCCAAGTGGCCGGTCCTGATCGCGATCATGGTCGTGATCGTCGCGGTCCTCTACCACTGGTCGCCGAACGTGCGGCAGCCGAAGTTCCGCTGGACCAGCATGGGCTCGATCCTCGCCCTCGTCGTCTGGGCGCTGGCGTCGGCCGGCTTCGCGTTCTACGTCGCCAACTTCAGCAACTACAACAAGACCTACGGCGCCCTGGGCGGTGTGATCGTCTTCCTCCTCTGGCTCTGGATCACGAACCTCGCCCTGCTGTTCGGGGCCGAGTTCGACGCCGAGCTCGAGCGCGGCCGCCAGCTGCAGGCCGGCATCGAAGCCGAGGAGCACATCCAGCTCCCGCCCCGCGACACCCGGCAGAGCGACAAGAAAGCCGAGAAGCACGCCGAGGACGTCGCCGACGGCCGCGAGCTCCGCGAGAGCGCCGGACACCCGGAGCGATGACCCCGATCGGGCGGGATCTCCCGGCCCATTAGAGGAGCCGCCTCCCCGCGGCAACCCTCTTGAGGGCCCGCGGGCGGCGCGCGGAGGCTGGACGCATGCGGAAACTGCACTACTCCAGCGGCCACCTCCTCGTCGGCGACCTGACCTGCAAGGCGGTCCTCCGGTACGCCCGGGCCCTCGCGGACGTCAACAAGTCGGACGTCGTCTCGGTGCCTGTCCTGACCGAGGGCGGCGGCCGCGCATACGCCCACCTGCTGATCGGGCCGGCGAGCCAGCTCTGGTCGCTGCCGATCGACAGCAGCGAGGTGGAGGAGCCGGACGACGCGGAGGTCATCGCCCACATCGAGCTCGAGACGCGCCGCATGCAGCCGGCCCGCCCCTCCTGGAGCGAGGAGATGACGGACATCCCGCCGCTGGACTTCCTCGAGTACACGGACATCGCCGACCTCGAGGACGCCCGGCGCGACCCGATGGACTAGGCCGCCGCCGGCTCCTCGGTGGAGCGGGAGTCGCTGAGGGACAGCGAGCCGATCGTCGCGATCACGCCGACGAGGACCGCCACGACCAGGAAAGCGACCCGCTCACCCGCGAAGAAGCTCCGGACGAGGTCTGCGCTCCACGCGCCCGCCGGGAGGGTGGTCGCCACCAGTGCGGCGATCAGCGTGCCGACGACGGCCGTGCCGATGCTGGTGCCGATCTCCTGGGCCGTGTCGTTGAGCGCCGCACCGATCGACGTGCGGTTCGCGGGCATCGCCTCGACGAGGGCGACGGCGCAGATGGTCATGATCGTCCGCAGGCCCACCGTCATCACGACCATCATCACGGCGATCGCGAGGTAGCCCCGGTCCACCGCCCAGGACATCCCGAGCAGCGCGCCGACCAGGAGCCCGGTGCCGATCAGGCAGGCCGCGCGGTGCCCCAGCTTCGCGGCGAGGCGCTCGGTGATCGGAGTGGCGGCGAGCATCGTGACGATGACGGGCAGGTTCGCGAGGCCGGCGCGCACCGGACTCCAGCCGTAGGCGTACTGGAAGTGCAGGATCAGGCCGAACAGGACGCTCGCGAAGGCGACCGAGGCGCCGAGCTGCGTGAGCGCCGCTCCCCGCGCGGGGCCGGCGCGGAAGATCGCGAGGTCGATCATGGGCGAGACGGCGCGGCGCTCGCGGACGACGAATCCCGCGACGGCGGCGACGGTGCCCGCGGCGCAGGCGATCGTGAGGAGCGACAGCCAGCCGTTCTCGACTCCGCTGGTGAGCGTGTAGCAGCCGAGCCCCACCGCGGCGACGGTGAGGGCGGTCCCCGGCAGGTCGAGCCGACCGGAGGTGAGGTCGGCGCGCTGGTCCGCGGGGACTCCGAGGCGCACGCCGATCCAGACCAGCAGCGCGATCGGGGCGTTGACGACGAGCAGCCACTGCCAGCTGACGGTGCTGAGGATCGAGCCGCCGAGGAGGGGGCCGAGGACCATGCCGGACATCCCGACGATCATCACGATCGTGATCGACCGCATGCGGAGCCTCTCGTCGTCGAAGAGCCGGAACACCAGCGACATCGTGACGGGCGCCATGGCGGCCGCGGCGCAGCCGAGCGCCGCGCGGAGGGCGATCAGCTGGCCGATGTCGGTGACGAGGACGACGGCGAGGCTGATCAGCCCGAACGCGGCGAGGCCGGTGAGGAGCACGCGGCGGCGGCCGAACCGGTCGGCGGCGGACCCGGCTGTCAGCAGCAGCCCGCCGAAGGTCAGGGAGTAGGCACCGGTCACCCACTGCAGTCCGGCGGTCGACCCGTCGAGTGAGCGTCCGATCGTCGGGAGGGCGATCGAGAGCAGCGTGTTGTCGACCATCTCGACGAAGAACGCGAGGCAGAGAGCGGCGAGCGGGAGTGCCGCGGAGCGGAGGGAGGTGTGAGCGCGGGACTCGGCGGAGGTGGTCGTCGGAGCGGACATCGAGGCGCCTTTCTATCGAACGCCGTTCGACTCTCGTACGGCGTTCGATAGTATGGAACGCCGTTCGGTAAGATGCAAGCCATGCCTGCAGATCGCCCGACGGAGACCGCTGCCGCGCCCTCCCCCGCCCGGGGCCGCCGCCGAGCGTCGCACTCGCTCGACACCGTGCTGGCCGAGGCGATCGCGATCCTCGACGAGTCCGGGGAGTCGGCCCTCACGTTCCGCGCGCTCGCGGCCCGACTCGGCGGCGGCGTGGCGAGCATCTACTGGTACGTCGGCAGCCGCGACGAGCTGCTGGAGCGGGCGACCGACGAGGTCATGGGTCGGGTCCTCGCAGACAGCGAGCCGCTCACCCACGGGCCGGACCCGATCGACAACGTCCGCGGCGTCGCGCTGGCCCTCTTCGACGAGTGCGTCCGCCGACCCTGGTTCGGCCTCTACATGCTCCGCGCGACCGGGGTTCAGCCCAACTCGATGGCGATGTACGAGCGCCTCGGGCAGCAGCTCATGGCTCTCGACCTGACGCCCCGGCAGCGGTTCCACGCCGTGTCGTCCATCGTCAGCTACGTCGTCGGAGTCGCGGCCGACCTGGCGCAGCCGCCGCCCCGCGAGTTCCTCGAGAGCGGGATGGAGAGGGGCGAGTTCCTCGAGCACCTGGCCGACCGCTGGCGCGCCCTCGATCCGGAGGAGTTCCCCTTCGGCCACCACGCGGCCGACGTCATGGCGACGCACGACGACCTCGACGTGTTCCGCTCCGGCCTCGACCTGCTGCTGGCCGGGCTCCGGCTGCAGGCGGGGCGGGGCTGAGGCCGGGTCAGCTCCTTGAGGTCCGCCGGATCGCGACCACGGTCACGTCGTCCGCCAGCAGCCCCTCGGCCGCCAGGCGGGTGACGCCGGCGACCGCGTCGGCGGCGGTCGCGGGGGCGGCGACGGCCGCGTCGGCCACCCGGTCGAGGGCGGCGAGGGAGCCGTCGAAGAGGTCCAGCACGCCGTCGCTGCAGATCAGCAGCAGGTCGCCGGGGTGGAGCCGGAGGCCGGTCGGCTCCCACTCCTGCGTGCCGAGGAGGCCGAGCGGCAGGTGGGCGGAGGGGATGCGCTCGCGCGACCCGTCGGCGCGGCAGACGATCCCGAGTCCGTGCCCGGCGTCGACGAGCGCGATGTCGCCGGTCGAGGCGCTGAGCCGCAGGTGGAGGAGCGTGACGAACGCGTCGTTCGCCGACAGGTCCGGCTCGACGACCCGGTCGATGAGCGCCATCGTCGCCGCGGGGCCGAGAGCGGGAGGAGTGACGCGCAGGGCGGCGCGGACCGTGGCCGCGATCATCGCGGCGCCGACCCCCTTGCCCATCACGTCAGCGACGGTGACGGCGAGCCCGTCGGGCGTGCAGCGCCAGTCGAAGAAGTCGCCGCTCACCGTCCCGCTGGGCACGCAGGCGCCGGCGACGTCGTAGCCCGGGAGGTCCGGGACCGAGCGGGGCTCGAGCCGCCGCTGCACCCTCTCGCCGTCGGCGAGCTCCTGCCGCGAGCGGGCGGCGCCGGCGGTGAGCATCTGCGCGACCTGCTCGCCGCTGAGCGAGGCCATGCTGAACGACACCACGACCAGCAGCACCAGCGTGATCAGCGTGGTGGTCGGGGTCCCGAACCAGGTCGCGAACAGCTCGCTGCGCAGCCCCGCAGCCAGGAACACGGCGAACCGGAGCGCGTAGTAGAGGGAGAGGGCGCCGGAGCTCAGCAGCAGCGGCCAGCGCGTGCGCGAGCGTCCGGCGCCGAGCAGCGCGATCTCGCGGGTCGACAGGCCGATGAGGAGCGCCATCGAGGCGAGGTAGAGCGGCCCTCCCGACCAGTCGTTGACGGCGGGCGAGTCGAGGCTGGACACGCCCGTCACCACCACGGTCGGAGCGACCACCAGCCACCACGGCGTCGGCCTGCCGCGGAGGGAGCGGCTCGCCGCCCAGACCGCGGCGGCGCCGGCCACGATGAGCCCGTTGCCGAGCGGATTCGCCCACACCTGGTCGGCCGTGCCGTCGCGGAGGTAGGCGAGCGAGCCGCCCATGAACAGCGCGAGCGCCGTGCACCACCAGAAGCTGAAGGACGAGCGTGTCGACCGGTAGGTGACCAGCGCGAACAGCAGGAAGAGGGTGAGGGCGGTGACCCCGAAGGCGACGCGGAGGGTCGTGGCATCGAGCAAGGCGGGTCCGTGGCCCTTCCAGGAGACCGAGCGGCGGAGCGGCGGACGGGCGCCGTGATCAAGGGGATCCTGGCACGGCGCGCGGGCCGCTCGGGGCGCGCCGTGGAGGCCGGCCCCGGGGATCCGCGGCAGTGCGGCCCGTCCGCCCACCCGACGGGGGGAGCAGGAGGGGGGGCTCGCACGTTCGAGGAGGAACCACCGCCCTCGCGCTCGATACAGCATCGCGTGTACCGTCGCTCCCGTGCCCGCCACCGCGACCCTCACCCACTCCGCTGCTCTCGCGCGCCTCGGATCCGCCCTGGCCGACGAGACGCGGTCCCGGATCCTGCTCGCGCTGCGAGAGGCTCCGGCCGTCCCCTCCGACCTCGCGGACGCGCTCGGGGTCTCGCGGCAGGTGATGTCGAATCAGCTCGCGTGCCTCCGCGGATGCGGGCTGGTGGAGGCCGTGAAGGACGGCCGGTACACCTGGTACCGGCTGGCCGAGACCCGGATCGCCGGGGCGCTCGACCACCTGCTCCGCCTGGCCCTGGTCGTCGATCCGGACTGCTGCTCCGGCGACGACTGCCGCTGCGCATGAGCGCCCTGCGCGCTCCGCTCCTCCCCGCCCGCCGCCGCGTGCTGCAGAGGCGCATCCGCTGGATCGTCGGCGCGACCATCGCCTACAACGTGGTGGAGGCGATCGTGGCCCTCGCCGCCGGGACGGTCGCCTCGTCCACCGCACTCGTCGCCTTCGGCCTCGACTCCGTGGTGGAGGTGCTCTCCGCCGCGGCCGTCGCCTGGCAGTTCTCGGGCCGCGATCCGGAGGCGCGCGAGCGCACCGCTCTGCGGGTGATCGCCGTCTCGTTCCTCGGCCTGGCCGCGTTCGTCGCCGTCGACTCGATCCGGGCGCTGCTCGGATTCTCGGAGGCCCAGCACTCGCCCGTCGGCATCGTGCTGGCCGCCGTCAGCCTGCTGGTGATGCCCGCGTTCTCCCTGCTCGAGCGCCGGACCGGCCGCGAGCTCGGCTCGGTCTCGGCCGTCGCGGACTCGAAGCAGACGCTCCTCTGCTCGTACCTCTCCGCCGCCGTCCTGGTGGGCCTGCTGCTGAACAGCACGCTCGGATGGACGTGGGCCGACCCCGTCGCCGGCCTCGTGATCGCCGCGGTCGCCGTCCGCGAGGGCCTGGAGGCCTGGCGCGGCGAGTCCTGCACGACGCCGATCTCCGCGCTGACGAGGGAGGACTCCGAGGCCTGCGGCTGCTGCTGACGGGGCGGGACGGCGCAGGTCCGACGTGGACGCCCGCGCTCAGGCCTCGAAGGGCAGCCTCTGCACCTGGCTGATCAGCGGCTCGGCGAACCCGGGGACCCGCACGACGATGCGGAGGGCGGAGTAGGCCGCGGTGAGCGTGGCGGGGATCCGGGCCCGGAAGATCCCCGACGCGTCGGTGCTCGGTCGGAAAGCCGTGACCCAGGCGTCCGTGCCGCGGGGAACGCCCTGGAACTCGAACTGCTGCTGGAGCGGCGTCCCGTCGCCGGCGAGGAGCTCCAGGAAGACGTCGCCCGAATCGCCCACGCCCGTGAAGAAGACGTAGAGGGTGGGAGCCGCCGAGGTCGACGCCATCGCGGCGGGAGCGCCGACGACGGCGATCACGACCGGAGCGGCCCACGCGGCCTGCACCAAGGAGCGGCGCCGCGGATCGGCGACAGCGGGGCGATCGGAGCTGAGCGGCATGCCGGGTCCTGTCGGATCGGGAGGGAGGCGCGGAGTCGCTGCGGAGAGCGGCCTCCCCAGTCTGAGGTCAGCCGCCCGCTCGCACACGGATCAGGGCACCCCCCGTTCAGCACCGCGGAGACGCCGATCAGCAGATCTCCCGGCACCCCTCACCGACGGCCTGCCCGCGCCTCGACGACGTGCCGGCACCCGATCCCGCCGCGCTCCAGCTCCTCGCGCTCGCGGCGGAGCCCGACGCGGACCCGCCGCGCCTCGGCCAGCGGCAGCACCGCCTCCGGATCGACGGTCGCCAGCAGGACCGCCGCCCGCGACCTCGTCGCCACCCGCACGTCGAGGCACGGCGTCTCCTCGGCGAGTCCGAGCAGCGCGGCCACCAGCAGCTCCAGCTCGACCGCCGTCGCGTGGAGCACCAGCACCCGCGAGGCCGGGCTCGACGGGCGGCGGACGAGGAGCGTCGCTCCGGTCATCGTCGCTCCCCTCCGCCGCCCCGGCCGCTCAGGAGCCGCTCGAGATGTCCGCGACGGCCTCTCCGACCTCCGCGGCGTCGACCGCCTTCGCGAGGTCGGCCTGCGCGATCATGCCGACCAGGTCGTGCCCGTCGATCACCGGCAGTCGGCGCACTCGGTGGCGGCGCATGGTGTCGAGCGCCTCGGACGCGTCGTCGTCTGCTCCGATCGTGACGACCTCGCCGCCGGCCAGCGAACCCGCGGTGACCGAGGAGGGATCCCGCCCCTCGGCGATCACCTTCACGACGATGTCGCGATCGGTGACCACGCCCTTCAGCCGCTTGTCGGAGCCGCAGATCGGCAGTGCTCCGACGTCGAGGTCGCGCATGGTGCGGGCCGCCGCGTCGAGGGTGTCGTCCTCGCCGACGCACTCCGCCCCGGGGGTCATGATGTCGCGTGCACGCATGGGTTTCCTTCTCTCGTCCTGCTGCGGTGCGATCTGCACCGCACCTCCATCCGACGACTCGGGCACCCGGCCGGGGAGAGGGTTGCCACGCGCGCGTCGGCGGGTCAGGAGGCGCCGGGGCCGCCGGGGATGAGAGGGTTGCGCGATGTCCACTGCGAGCGTGCCGTCGCCGCGCGCCGGAGTCCGGACCCGGCGCTTCCGGCGCCTCGCCCGCACGGGCTTCGCCGTGAACGGACTGATCCACCTCCTGATCGGCGGCCTGGCCCTGCGCGTCGCGGTCAGCGACGAGACCTCGCGGGAGGCGGACGCGTCCGGAGCGATCGGGCGCATGGCCGACTCCCCCGTCGGGCTCGTGGTGGTCTGGGCCGCGCTGATCGGGCTGGTCGCGCTCGGCCTCTGGCAGCTCTCCCTCGGCGGGCGCTCCTCCGCGCCGGGGCTCCCCGCCCGCCTGGGCCGCCGGATCGTCGAGTCGGGCAAGGGCTTCGCCTCGCTCACGCTCGCGGGCACCACGCTCGTCTTCGCGCTCGGCGGCTCGACGAGCTCCTCGGCCACGATCCGCCGCATCAACACCGAGCTGCTGACGAGCACGGTCGGCGTCGTGATCCTCGTGATCGTCGGCGGGATCGTGCTGGGCAGCGGGATCGGCTTCGTCGCGATCGGGATCCGGCGCGGCTTCCGCAAGCTCGTCCGCATCCCCGAGGGCCCGACGGGGACGGCCGTGCTGATCCTCGGCGCGACCGGCTACATCACGAAGGGGCTCGCGCTCGGCCTGGCCGGCGGGATCTTCGTGGTCGCGGCGCTGACCGGCGACGCCCGCCAGGCGACCGGGCTCGACGGGGCCATCCGCTTCCTCGACGTCCCTCCGTACGGCACGATCGCCCTGACCCTCGTCAGCGCGGGACTGGTCATGTACGGGCTGTTCCTCGTCGCCCGGGCGAAGCTCGCGAAGCTCTGAGCCGACGCGGCAGTCGTTCACAGTCGCCACCCATATCGCTGAGTATCGTTCGGAGAAACAGGAGGTCATCATGAACGGATCGTCATCGACCGGCGCGTTCGGCACCGGCACGCCCATCGAGAGCATCTGGCGCGCGATGGAGCAGGCCCGCTCCCGCATGGAGAAGCGCGTCGGCTCCCGGGTCGGCCGCGGGGACGTGCGCACCGCGGTGCTCGCGCTCCTCGCCGAGCAGCCCATGCACGGCTACCAGATCATCCGCGAGATCGAGGAGCGCAGCGGAGGCGACTGGAAGCCGAGCCCCGGCTCGGTCTACCCGACCCTCCAGCTCCTCGCGGACGAGGGCCTCATCACGGCCGACGAGCAGAACGGCCGCAAGACCTACACGCTGACCGACGCCGGCCGCGCGACGGTCGCCGAGCACGGCACCTCGACCCCGTGGAACGACTCCGACCACGTCGACTTCGGCGCCCTGCCCAAGGCGGGCCTCGAGCTCGCCCAGGCCGCGGCCCAGGTCGGACGCTCGGGCACCCCCGAGCAGATCCGCAAGGCCGTCGCCGAACTCGAGGACGTGCGCCGCCGCCTGTACGCGATCCTCGCGCAGGACTGACCCGGGTGGCCTCGGTCAGCCCGGGTCCTGCCGCCCCGGGCCACCGAGAGCGGGAGGACCGGCGGCGCTACCGCCGGATCCTCCGCTTCGCCGCGTGGCATCTCGCGGTCACCTGGTTCTTCGACCTGCTCCTGCCGCGGGTGGGGCTCACGCGCGTCGCGCTCCGCACCCGACCCGGCCGGATGCGCCGCTTCGCCCGCAGCTTCCACGTGCTCGCGGTCGACCTCGGCGGCCTGATGATCAAGGTCGGCCAGTTCATGTCGTCGCGCCTGGACGTGCTGCCGCCCGAGATCACCCGCGAGCTGGAGGGGCTGCAGGACGAGGTCCCGCCCGTCCCGTTCCCGCGGATCCGGGCGCTGGCCGAGTCCGAGCTCGGGCTGCCGCTCGAGCGCGCGTACGCCGGAGTCGACGAGTCGCCCGTCGCCGCCGCCTCTCTCGGGCAGGCCCACCGCGCCCGGCTCTCCCCCGTCGACGCCGAGGACACCGGCTACTCCGCCGCCATCATGAAGGTGCAGCGGCCGGGGATCGACCAGATCGTCGAGGTCGACCTCGCGGCTCTGCGCCGCGTCGGCGGCTGGCTCAGCCACGTGCGCCTGGTCTCGGACCGCGTCGACGCCCCGGCGCTCGTCGAGGAGTTCGCGGTCACCAGCCTCGAGGAGATCGACTACCTGCAGGAGGCGGCCAACTCCGTCCGCTTCGCCGCCGACTTCGCGGGCGACGCCCGGGTGGCCGTCCCGGACGTGGTCTGGGAGCGCTCGACCCGCAAGGTCCTCACGCTCGAGGACGTCACCGCGATCAAGATCACGGACCACGCCGCGCTGCTGGCCGCCGGGATCGATCCGCGGGAGGTCGCTCCGGTCTTCGCGGCCGTGATGTTCGACCAGCTCTTCACCAACGGCTACTTCCACGCGGATCCGCACCCCGGCAACGTCTTCGTCACGCCGACCCCCGGGGGCGAGCTGCCCTGCCGCCTCACCTTCATCGACTTCGGGATGATGGGCGAGGTGCCGCCGAGCACCCGTGCGGGCCTGCGCCGGATGCTGATCGCCGCCGCCTCCCGCGACGGCAAGGGCCTCGTCGACGCGGCCCGCGCGGTCGGCGTCCTCCTCCCCTCGGCCGACTCCCGCGAGCTGGAGCGGGCGCTCACGCAGCTCTTCGCCCGCTTCGGCGGCATGGGCTTCGCCGAGCTGCGGGAGGTGGATCCGCGCGAGTTCCGCGACTTCGCCGTGCAGTTCGGCGACGTCGTGCGCGCGCTGCCGTTCCAGCTCCCCGAGAACTTCCTGCTCGTCATCCGCGCGATGTCGCTGACCTCGGGCGTCTGCAGCGCGCTCGACCCGGCCTTCAACCTGTGGGACTCGGTCGAGCCCTACGCGCAGCAGCTGATCCGCGAGGAGCGCGGCTCCGTCGTGCAGGACGTCGGCAAGCAGGCCGTCGACACGCTCGGCCTGATCTGGCGCCTGCCGCGCCGGCTCGACGAGCTCGTCACGACCCTCGACGACGGCGAGCTCGCGGTCACCGTCCCCACCATCGAGCGCCGGCTGAACCGGCTCGAGGGCACCGTCCGCCGCGTGATCTCGGCCGTGCTGTTCGCGGGCCTGCTGATCGCGGGCGCCGTCGTGCGCCCGGACGACAGCGGCTTCGGGACGGTGCTGATGATCGCGTCGGCACTGCCGCTGCTGCACGCCCTGCTGGCCCGCGGCCCGCGCGGCTGAGAGCCGCCGTCAGGCCGCGGCGGCGAAGGCCCGGGCGGCGCGGGTGACCGCCTCCGAGAGCGCCCGGATCGCCGGGGTCTCGACGCGCCGGGCCAGCGTCGCGAGGTAGATCGTCCGCGCCGGGACGGCGTCGGCCTGCCGGAACGAGACGGCCCGGACGTCGTCCCGGTGCGTCGCCAGCGCGAGCCGCGGCGCCATCGCGATGCCCACGCCCGCAGCGACCATCGCCTGCACCTCCTGGTAGTCGTACGCCTCGTAGACGACGTCCGGGGTGATGCGGGCGCGCGCGCAGCTGCGGTACAGCACGTCGGCGGCGGGGTGGCCTCCGTTGCGCGTGATCCACTGCTCGCGCGCGAGCGAGCGGAGGGGGACGCCGTCCTGGATGGGGCTGTCCGCGGCGACCAGCAGCATCGTCTCGTCCTGCACGAGGCGGCGCAGCACGAGGTTCTTCTCGGTCTCCTCCGTCCAGGCGTAGCTCCACAGCAGCGCCAGCTCGATCTCACCCGAGCTGAGCATGTCGATCAGCTGCGGGCGGAGAGCGGACTGCACGCGGATCTCGATCCCCGGCCAGGCCGCGTGGGCGTCCTTCAGCGCGTCCGAGAGGAGCGAGGCGCTCACGGTGGGGAACGACCCGAGGCGCACGGTGCCCCGCTCGAATCCGCGGATCGCCTCGAGCTCCCCCTCGGCGGCCCGGAGCTCCCGGCGGACCGCCCGCGCCCGCTCGACCAGGACCCGCCCCGCCTCGGTGAGCTGGACGCCCCGCGGAAGACGGTCCAGGACCGGCTGCCCGATGAGCTGCTCGAGCTTGGCGATGCGCTGCGAGGCGGCCGAGGTGGTCATCCGGGAGCGGGCGGCGCCGCCCGTCAGGGTGCTCGTCTCGACGACGTCGAGGAGCAGATCGAGAGTGACGAGATCGAAGGTGGCCATGGGCGAGTGTAGCTCTGCTTAAGGCGTCCGTAGCATTTCGAGATTTTGCCGAAGCCTCTTGATTCGTAGCGTGAGCCCATCACCGACGCTCAGGAGGCACCGTGCGCATTCCCGCCACCCTCATGCGAGGAGGCACCAGCAAGTGCTGGCTCTTCGATCGCGACGCCGTCCCCGCCGATCGGGACGCCCTCGCCGAGCTCCTCATCGAGCTCTTCGGCGCCGACGACCCCCGCCAGCTCGACGGCGTGGGCGGCGGCACCTCCGTCACCTCGAAGGCGGTCGTCGTCGGCCGCAGCACCGAGCCCGGCATCGACATCGAGTACCTGTTCGCCCAGGTCGCGATCGGCGCCCACGTCGTCGAGTGGGGCAGCAACTGCGGCAACTGCGCCACCGCCGTCGCCCTCTGGGCGGTCGAGCAGTTCGGCCTCCCCCGCGACGAGAACGGCTTCACCGGCGTGCGGATGCGCAACCTCAACACCTCGGCGGTCGTCGACGCCCGCGTGGCCGGCGGCTCCTCCGAGGAGGTCTCGGTCCCCGGCGTCCGCGGGACCGGCACGGCGGTCGACCTGGCGTTCGTCGACCCGGCCGGCTCCTCCACCGGCTCGCTCTGGCCCGGCGGCGGCCCGCTCACCACGCTCGCGGTCGACGGACGGGAGCTCGAGGTCACCCTCGCCGACGCCGGCGCCCCCGTCGTGCTCGTCGCGGCGAGCGCCCTCGGCCTCGGACCGGCGGCCGGCGAGATCGACCTGCTCGCCCACGTGCCGCTGCTGCGCCGGATCCGCGCGCACGCCGCGGTCGCGATGGGGCTGGCTCCGTCGGTCGAGGCGGCCGGCGACGCGGTGCCCAAGGTCGGAGTCGTCGGCCCGGCCGTCGACTACGTCACCTCGCTCGGCGAGCACGTCGCCGCCGCCGACTACGACGTCTCGGTGCGGATGCTCTCGATGAACGCCCCGCACCCGACCATCGGCCTCACCAGCGCCGTCGCCGTGGCCCTCGCGGCCGGCGTCGACGGCTCCGTCCTCACCGCGACGGGGGTCGACCCGTCGACCACCGCCCTGCGCATCGGCACCCTCGGCGGCCCCCTCCGCTGCGAGGTGCAGGCCGACGCCGGCACCACCCGCGTGCTCCTGCAGCGCGCGGCCCGCCGGATCGCCGACTCCGAGCTGCTCACCCACCAGACCCTCGCGCGCTGACGCGCTACCGTCAGCACCAATCAGGAGAAGACAGTGTCGTCTATCGAGATCATCCCCCTCATCGGCCTCGTCGTGATGTTCGTCATCGCGACCGTGTTCCCGATCAACATCGGCTTCCTCGGCTTCATCGGAGCCTTCCTCGTCGGCGCGATCGCGTTCGGCTACGACGACAAGGAGATCCTCGAGGTCTTCCCGGCGTCGATCGTCCTCACCATCATCGGCGTGACCTACTTCTTCGGCATGGCGAAGCAGAACGGCACCATCGACCTGATGGTGAACGCCTGCATCCGGGCCGTGCGCGGCCGGGTCTACCTCATCCCGTGGGTGTTCTTCCTCGTCGCGGCCTTCCTCACCTCGCTCGGCACCTTCAGCCCGGCCGCGGTCGCGCTGATCGCCCCCGCCGCGATGAGCTTCGCCGGCCGCACCCGGATGAGCCCCCTCGTCATGGGCATCATGACCATCAACGGCGCCCACGCCGGAGCCTTCTCCCCCATCTCGGTCTCGGGTGTGCTCGTCCGCGGCATCGTCGAGGACGCCGGCCTCACGCTCGACCCGTGGCAGCTGTTCCTCTCCAGCTTCGGGATCAACACGCTCCTCTCGGTGCTCACCGTCGTCGTCTACGCCGTCGCCTCCCGCGTCCGCACCCTCGAGTACACGGCCACCGGCTCCATCCGCACGGTCGGGCCGAACGCTGTCGAGGCCGAGCGGATCCCGCTCACCCGCACCCGCCTGCTCACGCTGGTGCTGATCGCCGCGATCCTGCTGATCGTGCTCGTCCTGCACCAGCCCATCAGCTTCGTCGCGATCGCGGCGGGCGTCCTCCTCTCCTTCACCGACCTGAAGAACACGAGCCGGTCGATCGCCGGGATCAGCTGGCCGACCGTGCTGCTGGTGGCCGGCATGGTGACCTACATCGCGATGCTCGAGGAGCTCGGCACGATCGACGACCTCGCCGACATGGCACTGCTCATCGGGGCGCCCCTCCTGGTGGCGCTGGTGCTCTGCTACGTGATCGGCATCTCCTCCGCCTTCGCCTCCTCGACGGCGCTGCTGGCCGCGATCATCCCCCTCTCGCTGCCGCTGCTGCAGCTCGGGGAGCTGCCGGTGGTCGGGGTCGTGGCCGCGCTCTCGATCGCGGCGACCGTGGTCGACGTGTCGCCGTTCTCGACGAACGGCGCCCTGGTGCTGGCCAACGCGCAGAACATCGACAGGGGCCGGTTCTACCGTCAGCTGCTGGTCAACGCGGGGATCGTGGTCGCGATCGCGCCGGCGATCTGCTGGCTGCTGCTCGTCGTGGTGCCGTCGGCGCTCGCCTGATCCGCGCCGCCGCCGAACCGCCCGTCCGCCCGTCCGTCCGTCCCTCAGAAGGAGCCCACCGTGCCCGGTCCGATCCGCATCGCCGTCCTCGACGACTACCAGGGGGTCGCCGGCCGCGCCGTCGACTGGACGGACGTGCAGGGCGGAGCCGAGGTCTCGGTGCTGCGCGAGCACCTCGGCACCGCGGAGGAGGTGCTCGCCGCGCTCGCGCCGTTCGACGTGGTCGTCGCGATGCGCGAGCGCACCCGCTTCGACGAGGCGGTGCTGTCGGCGCTCCCCTCCCTCCGCCTGCTCGTCACCACCGGCCGGGCGAACTCGGCGATCGACCTCGCCGCCGCCTCCCGTGCGGGCGTCGTGGTGTCCAGCGGAGCCTCCGGAGGCACCACCGGCGCGGCCGAGCTCACCTGGGCGCTGATCCTCGCCGCCCTGCGGCACCTGCCCGAGGAGGACCGCTCCGTGCGCGAGGGCGGCTGGCAGCGGACGATCGGCGGCGACCTCGCCGGGCGCCGGCTCGGCCTCCTCGGGCTGGGGGCGATCGGCTCGCGGGTGGCCCGGGTCGGCGCGGCGTTCGGGATGGACGTGGTGGCGTGGAGCCCGCACCTCGACACCGAGCGGGCCGTCGCCGCCGGGGCATCCGCAGTGTCGAAGGAGGAGCTGCTCGCGACCTCCGACGTGGTCAGCCTGCACGCCCGGCTCACTCCCGGCTCGCGCGGCCTGATCGGCGAGGACGAGCTCGCCGCGATGAAGCCGACCGCTCTGCTGGTGAACACGGCCCGCTCGGCCCTCGTCGACGGACCCGCCCTCCTCGACGCCCTGCACCGGGGCGCGCTCGGCGGCGCGGCCCTCGACGTGCACGACGAGGAGCCGCTCCCCTCGGACTCCCCCTGGCGCAGCGCACCGCGCACCGTGCTCAGCCCGCACCTGGGCTACGTCACGGAGGACACCTACCGACGCTTCTTCGCCGACTCGCTGGAGTGCATCCGCGCCTGGGTCTCGGGAGCGCCGATCCGCGTGCTCGGCTGACGCGGCCACGAGCAGACGCCGGGGAGCAGAGCGCGGGGAGCGGAGCTCAGGCACACCAGACGCCCGCCATACGCCCCGGTCCGTAGCATGACGGCATGCGCGTGCTGATCGTCGAGGACGAGCCCTATCTCGCCGAGGCGGTGCGCGACGGGCTGCGCCTCGAGGCGATCGCCGCCGACATCGCCCCCGACGGCGAGACGGCCCTCGAGCAGCTGGCGGTCACCGACTACGACGCCGTGCTGCTCGACCGCGACCTGCCCGGCATCCCCGGCGACGAGGTGCTGCGGCGGATCGTCGTGGACGCGCTGCCGGTGCGGGTGCTGATGGTGACTGCGGCGGACCGGCTCGACGAGAAGGTGCGCGGCTTCGAGCTCGGGGCGGACGACTACATCACCAAGCCCTTCGCCCTCCGCGAGGTGGTGATGCGCCTGCGGGCCGTCGCGCGCCGGCCGGCCGAGGGCGCGCCCCCGGTGCTGGAGTTCGCCGGGCTCCGGCTCGATCCGTTCCGCCGCGAGGTCTACCGCGGCGACCGCTACGTGGCGCTGACGCGCAAGGAGTTCGCCGTGCTCGAGGTCCTGATGGCCGCGCGCGGCGGGATCGTGAGCGCCGAGACGCTGCTCGAGCGGGCCTGGGACGCGAACGCCGATCCGTTCACCAACGCCGTCCGCATCACGATCTCCTCGCTGCGCAAGCGGCTCGGCGACCCCTGGGTCGTCCGCACCGAGCCGGGCGTCGGCTACGGGATGGTCGACCCCGGCGCCCCGGCACCGTGAGCGTTCGCCTCCGCCTCACCCTCAGCTACGCGGGGTTCCTCCTCGTCGCGGGCGGAGCGCTCATCGCCCTGCTGTTCTACGTCCTCCGCTTCGTGCCCGACGAGCAGATCGACGCGGGCGGCCCCTTCGTGCCGAGCCGCACGGACCTGATCGAGGCACTCCTCCCGCGGGTGTGGCAGGTGCTCCTCGCCCTGGCGGTGGTGGGGCTGATCGGCGGCTGGTTCCTCGCCGGGCGGATCCTGCGCCCGCTGGCGAGGATCAGCGCGGTCGCCCGGGAGGTGGCCGCCGGCTCGCTCGACCGGCGGGTCGGGCTCGGGGGCCGAGCCGACGAGTTCGGCCTGCTCGCCGACGCCTTCGACTCGATGCTCGAGCGGCTGGAGCGCTCCTTCGCGGAGCAGCGGAGGTTCGCGGCGAACGCCTCGCACGAGCTGCGGACCCCGCAGGCGATCGCGCGCAGCATCCTCGACGCGGCCCTCGCCGACCCCGGGAGCGGCGACCCTGGCGAGACGCTCCGGCGCCTCGACGAGACGAACCGGCGGGGCACCGAGATCGTGGAGGCGCTGCTCGCCCTGGCGGCCCTCGACTCGTCCGAGCCGCTCCTCCGGGAGCCCGTCGACATCGCCGAGACCGCCTCCGACGTCGTCGACGAGCTGCGCCCGCTGGCCGAGGCCTCCGGGATCGTCGTGGTCGACGAGCTGGGCGAGGGCTCGTTCGACGGGCATCCGGTGCTGGTGCGGCAGCTGCTCGGCAATCTCGTGCTGAACGGCGTCCGTCACAACGTGCCGGAGGGCGGCCGAGTGGTCGTCGCGACGCGGACGGCCCCCGACGGAGCGGTCGAGGTCGCGGTCGTCAACACCGGACCGGTGGTCCCCGACGCGCTGCTCGCCACGATGACCGAGCCCTTCGTGCGCGGCGCCGGACGCACCGCGGGCGGGGCGGGCCCGCGCGGCGCCGGGCTCGGGCTCGCGCTCGCCGCCCGGATCGTCCAGGTGCACGACGGCGAGCTGCGCCTCGACGCCCGCGACGAGGGCGGGCTCACGGTGACGGTGCGGTTCCCCCCTCCCGGCGTATGGTCGGCGTCTGCTCGGCCCTGACGCTCCCGTCACCCCTCCCCTGGTGTGCTCGCTGCATGCGCTCCACCTTCGTCTCCCCCCACCGCCCTCGCCGCGCCGGCTCCGCCGTGATCGCCGCCTCCCTGGCCGTCGTCCTGCTCGCCGCCCTCCTCGGAGCGGCGTCGTGGGCCCTCCTGAGCGAGCGGCGCGGCAGCGCGCCCGCGGCGGCCGAGCTCTTCTCCGACCCCCTCGGCGACGAGGACGGCTACATCGAGGAGGGCGAGTCGGTCTCGCCCTTCGCCGACGACCTCCCGGCGATCGCCCGCCTCGATCCCGCCCTGCGCGCCGCCGTCCAGGCCGCCGCCACGGACGCGGCCGCCGACGACGTGCCCTTCGTGGTGACCAGCGGCTGGCGCAGCGAGCGCTACCAGCAGGCGCTGGTCGACGACGCCGTCCGCGAGTACGGCGCGGAGGAGGCGGGCCGCCGCGTCGCATCCGTCACCTCCTCCGCCCACCTCACCGGCGGCGCGGTCGACATCGGCTACACGGACGCGGACAGCTGGCTCGCGCAGCACGGCACCGACTACGGGCTCTGCCAGATCTACGCGAACGAGATCTGGCACTTCGAGCTCGCCACCGAGCCGGGCGGCGACTGCCCGGAGCAGCTGTCCGACGCGAGCGCGACCTGAGCGGCTCTCCCGCGCTCCCGGGGATCCGATGCGTCGCGAAAGGTCGTCATCGGAGCCGCGTGGGAGCCGTTCGCGACGCATCGATCGCGCAGGCGGCCGGGCGACGGGCCTCGGCGGCCGGGCTCAGCGGCTGGTGAGCAGCTCGACGAACTCGTCGGCCATCGCGAGCTGGGCGCTCAGCGCCTCGCGGCGCTCGCGGGCCTGCGCGACGAAGGCGTCGAGCTGCGCGCGGACCTCGGCCGGCGCGTCGTCACCCTCGGCCTCGAGAGTGTCGATCACGCGGAGCAGCGCGGCCATCTCCTCCAGCGAGAAGCCGAGCGGCTTCATGCGGCGGATGAGGATCAGGCGGTCGTAGTCGGTGGACGTGTAGAGGCGGAAGCCGCCCTCGGTGCGGCCGGACGCCTTCACGAGGCCGATCTCGTCGTAGTGGCGCAGGGTCCGGAGCGAGAGGCCGGTCCGCTCGGCGAGCTCGCCGATGTGCATGGTGCCGATCCTGCTCACCCCTTCAGATCTACCCTTACGTGAGGGTAGGGTTGCACGTGCTGCTGACACGCCTCTGCAAGCTTGGCATCCCCGCCCGCTTCCGCCGACCCGATGCCGCAGCCCTCCGCGCTCCTCGTCGAGCACCCCTCCCACTCCCTGGAGCCGCCGCGATGGCCCTCGCCTCGAAGACCCCTGCCCGCCCGCACGCCGAGCCCACCGTGATGACGGCGCTGCGCACCCCCCGCATCCTGACCCGCGAGGTCCTCGCCGGCCTCGTGGTCGCGCTCGCGCTCATCCCCGAGGCGATCTCGTTCTCGATCATCGCGGGCGTGGATCCGCGGGTCGGCCTCTTCTCGTCATTCGTGATGGCCGTGTCGATCGCGTTCCTCGGCGGACGCCCCGCGATGATCACCGCCGCCACCGGCGCCGTCGCCCTGGTGATCGCCCCCGTCGCCCGCGACTACGGGATGGACTACTTCATCGCGACGGTGATCCTCGCGGGCGTGTTCCAGATCGTGCTCGGGCTGCTCGGAGTGGCGAAGCTCATGCGCTTCATCCCCCGCAGCGTGATGGTCGGATTCGTGAACGCACTGGCGATCCTGATCTTCTCGGCGCAGATCCCCAACCTGATCGGCGTGCCCTGGCTGGTCTACCCGCTGGTCGCCGTCGGCATCGTGATCATGGTGGTGATGCCGCGCCTGACGAAGGCCGTTCCGGCGCCTCTCGTCGCCATCGTCCTCATCACCGCGGCGGTCGTCGTGACGGCGGTCGCCGTCCCCACCGTGGGCGATCAGGGCGAGCTGCCCCGCAGCCTCCCCGAGCTGTTCGTGCCGAACGTGCCGCTGACCTGGGAGACCTTCACGACCATCGCGCCGTACGCGGTCGCGATGGCGCTCGTCGGACTCCTCGAGTCGCTGATGACCGCGAAGCTCGTCGACGACATCACCGACACCCCCTCCCGCAAGACCCGCGAGTCGCTCGGGCAGGGCGCCGCGAACGTGCTCTCCGGCCTGTTCGGCGGCATGGGCGGCTGCGCGATGATCGGCCAGACGATGATCAACGTGAAGGCGTCCGGCGCCCGCACCCGCATCTCGACCTTCCTCGCCGGCGTGTTCCTCCTGATCCTCGTCGTCGCGCTCGGCGACCTCGTCGCGATCATCCCGATGGCCGCGCTGGTCGCGGTGATGGTGATGGTCTCGGTGGCGACGTTCGACTGGCACAGCATCCGCCCGTCGACCCTGAAGCGGATGCCCGTGGGCGAGACGGTCGTCATGATCGCCACGGTCGTCGTGGTCGTCCTCACCCACAACCTGGCGATCGGAGTCGTCGTCGGCGTCCTCGCCGCCATGGTCGTCTTCGCCCGCCGGGTCGCCCACTTCGCCACCGTCGAGCGCACCCTCTCGGCCGACGGATCGACGGCCCACTACACGGTCACCGGCGAGCTGTTCTTCGCCTCCAGCAACGACCTGACCACGCAGTTCTCGTACGCGGAGGACCCCGCGCACGTCGTGATCGACCTCTCCGGCTCCCACATCTGGGACGCCTCGACCGTCGCCGCGCTGGACGCCGTCACGACCAAGTACGAGCGCCACGGCACCCGCGCCG
>NZ_PSVF01000038.1:0-26336 GCF_002931975.1 Rathayibacter sp. AY1F3
GTGGGAGGGAGGGCGAGCGGGCGGCGCTAGACGCGCACGGGTGCGACGGAGGCGCGGCGGATCAGCCGCGTCTCCAGCTCCATGCGGGTGGCCGAGGCTCCCGAGGCGAGCGGAGTCGCCGACCGGTGCGCCTGGTGCAGCATCCGGAAGGCGATGGCGCCCATCTCGCCGATGGGCTGCTGGATCGTGGTCATCGGCGGGGTCGCCCAGGCCGACTCCTCGACGTCGTCGAAGCCGATGACGCTGAGGTCGCGGGGGATGCGGAGGCCGGCGTCGTCGGCGGCCTCGTAGACGCCGAGCGCCATCACGTCGGAGCAGGCGAAGAAGGCGGTCGGCGCGTCCGGCTCGGCGAGCATCAGCCCGGCGGCCTCGCGGGCCAGCTCGCGGTCCCAGTCGCAGTAGGCGACGCGCGGATCCTCGACTCCGGCGGCGCGGAGCGCGGTGGTGAAGCCGTCGATCCGGGCGCTGCTGTAGAGCTGGGTGCGGGTGCCGCCGAGGACGCCGAAGCGGGTGTGGCCGGCGTCGAGCAGGTGCTCGGCGGCCATGCGGCCCCCGTCCCAGTTGGTCGCGCCGACGCTCGCGACGTCGGCCGGCGGCCGCGTGCTGGGGTCGACGACGACGACGGGCAGCTCGGCGGTGGTCAGCAGGTGCAGCTGCGCGGCCGAGACGTTGACCAGCACCACGATGGCGCCGAGCGAGGGGCGGCGGAGGAGGCGGCTGATCCAGGCGCCGTCGTCGCGGGCGCGGGTGAGCACCAGGTCGACCCCGGCGGCGGAGGCCTCGGCCTCGATCCCCTCGAGGACCGGTCCGATCCAGGTGCCGCCGATGTGGCCGACGACGACGTCGACGATCTGGGCGGAGTGCGGATCCTCCACCGGCGGGCGCAGGCGCGGACGGCGGCGGTAGCCGAGCGCGTGCGCCGCCTCCATCACGCGCAGGCGGGTCGCCTCCGAGACGTCGGTGCCGCCGTTGAGCACCTTCGAGACGGTGGGGACGCTCGTCCCGGCGCGCTCGGCGATCAGCGCCATGGTCGGGCGGGTGGTCGCTCCGGAGACGTCGTCGTGGTCGGGCATGTGCTCACCGTAGCGGATACCGACTTTCGCAACTAGCCCTGCGCCAGGACGGCTTGCTCCGCCGGGAACCGCGGTGCATGATGGTCGGACGCTGGGGCTCCCGCGCAGAAGTTGCGCAAGTCCTGTTCGATGACGAACCGCGGAGCGATCCGCCCGCACGTGAGGACGACGATGACCGACCACTCCCCGACCACTCCCGGCAAGACGGCCCTCGTCGTCCGAGGGGGCTGGGACGGCCACCAACCGGTCGAGGCGACCGAGCTGTTCCTGCCGTTCCTCCGCGACAACGGCTACGACGTGCGCGTCGAGGAGTCGACCGCCGTGTACGCCGACGAGGCCTACATGCGGACGGTCGACCTGATCGTGCAGTCGAACACGATGACCTCCATCCAGTGGGAGGAGTTCCTGGGCCTCCGCGCGGCGGTCGAGCGCGGCACAGGCCTCGCCGGCTGGCACGGCGGGATCGCCGACTCCTACCGCGACAACTCCGACTACCTGCAGCTGATCGGCGGCCAGTTCGCCTCGCACCCCGGCAAGCACCCGGACGAGCGCACCGGCGAGCAGTCGGACAACTACATGCCGCACACGATCGAGATGACGGCCCTCGCCGCCGACCACCCGATCACGCAGGGCATCACCGACTTCGAGCTGGTCACGGAGCAGTACTGGGTGCTGCACGACGACTACAACGACGTGCTCGCCACGACCACGCAGGCCGTCCGCCCGTGGGACCCGTGGAAGCGCCCCATCACCTCCCCCGCGATCTGGACCCGCCTCTGGGGCGAGGGCCGCATCTTCGTCTCGACGCCGGGCCACCGCGTCGAGATCCTCCAGGACGACAACGTCCGCACGATCATCGAGAGGGGAATGCTGTGGGCGTCCCGCTGAGAGTCGGCATCATCGGCGTCGGGAAGATCAGCGAGCAGTACCTCGCGAACCTCCCGACCTTCCCCGGCCTCCGCCTCGTCGCGGTCGCCGACCTGAACCAGGAGCGGGCGCAGCAGGTCGCCGACGAGCAGGGCGTCCGCGCCCTCACCGTCGACGCGCTGATCGACGACCCGGAGATCGACGCGGTGCTGAACCTCACGATCCCGGCGGCGCACGTCGAGATCGGCACCCGCGCCCTGAAGGCGGGCAAGCACGTCTTCGCCGAGAAGCCGCTCGGACTGAACCCGGCCGAGGCCGCGCCGATGCTCGACCTCGCGGACGAGCTGGGCCTGCGCTTCGCCAGCGCCCCGGACACGGTGCTCGGGACCGGCGTGCAGACCGCGCGCCTCACCCTCGACTCCGGCGCGATCGGCACGCCGATCGCCGCGCAGGTGCACTGGGCCGCTCCCGGCCACGAGCGCTGGCACCCGGCGCCCGAGTTCTACTACCAGCCCGGCGGCGGCCCGCTGCTGGACATGGGCCCGTACTACCTGACGGCGCTCGTGCACTTCTTCGGGCCGGTCGTCCGCGTCACGGGCCTGGCCACCCGCTCCGACCGCCCGCGCACGATCGAGACCGGGCCGAAGGCGGGCACGCCGATCGAGGTGACGATCGACACGCACATCACCGCGCTGCTCGAGCACGCGAGCGGAGTCGCCACGACCGTCACCGTGAGCTTCGAGGTCTGGCGCAGCCGGGCCCCGAAGTTCGAGGTCTACGGCACCGAGGGCACCATCTCGGTCCCGGACCCGAACATGTTCTCGGACCCGGTCGAGGTCGCCGTCCGCGACGAGGACTGGCGGGTCGTCCCCGACTCCGCCGGCGTGATCGACACCGGTCGCGGAGTGGGACTGGCCGACCTCGCAGAGGCGATCGCGGAGGACCGCCCGCACCGCGCCTCCGGCCGCGTGGCCCTGCACGTGCTCGAGATCATGGACGCCGTGCTCCGCTCGAACGAGGAGAAGGCGGTCGTGACGATCGCGAGCACCGCCGAGAAGCCCGACGTGATGCCGCTGCGCACGGCCGGCTCGATCGGCGCCTGACAGCGCCGGGGGGCGACGACAGGAGGCGGGGGATCGCCGCCAGCGCGTCGCTCCCCGTTCGGGGGTGACGGCGGGGCGCGACGCCGTAGACTCGGCGGATCGACGGTCCTCAGCCGCCGTCGCACGCGGAGGGGGATCGGCCGTGGCAGTCGGCTTCCGGCGGAGCGGTGAGCTCCGCGCCCTCACACGCCCCCGGCTCCGGGCGGCCGGCGACCCGCTCTCCCTCGAGGACCACCGCTCCCGGCTGTCCGGCTGGCTCAGCATGCCCGGCGGGCCGGGTCTCGTGCGCCCCTCCGCCCTCGCTCCGGCGTGGGAGGCGCCCCTGCTCCGGCTCGTGCGCGCCGGGGCGCCGGCGGAGGACCTGCACGAGGCGACCACCGGCTCCCCCGAGGGCTCGCGCCTCGCGGCCGTCGTCGAGCTCGTCCGCGACGCCCTGCACTCCGCGGACGACGATCGCGCTCTGCGGCTCACCGGCTGGCTGGTGCGCATCCGCTACGACCCGTCGGCCGACTCCTTCCTCCGCCGCTACGGGATCGCGCTGACCGTCCGCCTGCCGCTGAGCGGCGGCCTCGACGTGGAGGTGCCGCTCGACGCCCCGGCGCTGCGCCTGCTCTACGCCGAGCTGGCAGCACCGATGGATCCGACCGCGGCTGTCGTGGCGGTCGAGACCCTGGAGCCGTCGACCCTCGCGGCGTCGACGCTCGCCTCCCTCTACTCCGCCCGCCGCCGCTGGAGCGACGTGGCCGAGTTCTCGGCGCCCGTCGAGAACGTGGACGCCGCCTCCGCCGCGGTGCTCATCCGCCGCGGCGTCGCTCTCCGCGAGCTCGGCCTGATCGAGGGCGCCCTCGAGGCGTTCGACCGCGTGGTGCGCCCGACCGTCACCAGCGCGCGTCCCGTGGAGCTGCGGGCGGAGGCGCTGCTCGAGCGCGCGAGCACGCTCCTCTCGGACGGGCGCACGGCTCCGGCTCGGCGCGATCTGGAGCGCGTGCTCTCCCGCTACCCGGACAGCGCCGCGGCGCACGAGCTGCTGGCGGTCACCGGACGCTGACGCGGCGGAGGGGCGCACCCTCTGCAGGATGCGCCCCTCCGGGGAGTGCGTCGGCTCAGTGCGTCGGCTCAGCCCTCGGCCTTCGAGGGCTTGCCCTCGGCGGGCAGGACCTCGTGCGGGGTGTCGCGCTCGTCCTCGCCCTCGGCCTGCGACGGCTTGTCGGACTGGTCGTCCGGGTCCTCGACGGGGCTCGGTGTCTGGTCGGTCATCGGAGTCCCTCCGGCTCGTCGGACGTGGCGGACGGCTCGGGGTGCGCCTCGAACTCCATCCAGGCGCGGTCCAGATCGGCCTGCGCCGACTCGGGCTCGCTGGCGAAGTAGCCGTCGTAGATCGCGCGGCCGCCGTGCTCGGGCAGGTCGTCGCGACCGCCGAAGGCCTGCGCGAAGCGGCCGACCTCGTCGTCCCTCTTCTGCTGATCCCGCAACCAGGCGGGGAAGGTCTGCGTCATGGTGACACCTCTCTCTCCTGTCCTCCAGCCAATCCCCCGCCGCGGATCCGGGCAAGCCCTTCCGCCGCGGGCCCCGAGGGGCCAGGCTCCGCCCTGGAGGGGACGAGCTCCGCCCTGGAGAAGCGGCGCTCCGCCCTCTAGAGGACATGTCCGCTACAGGGCGCCCCCGCCCCCGCCGCGGAGGAGAGCCGGCCCCTAGCGTGAGCCCGTGACCGACCCCGCTTCTCCGCGCCCCGCCCGCACCGCCGCGGGCCTGCGCCGCACTCTGCTCGCTCTGACCGCGACCGTCGCGCTGCTCGCCGGCACCGCGGCTCCCCTCGCCTCCGCCGAGCCGGACCCGGTGCCGGTCGGGAACGACCACCTCGCCAACGGCGTCGCCGCCTGGGGGCGCTACCTCAACGGGGAGTGGGACGTGCCGGCGGGCATGTCCGACCTCACGGACGTCGCGAGCAGCTACAGCCACACCCTCGCGCTCCACACCGACGGCACCGTCGAGGCCTGGGGAGCGGATCTGGAGGGCGAGCGGGACGTGCCGGCCGGGCTCCGCGAGGTGACCGCGATCTCGACCGGGTACCTCCACAGCATCGCCCTCACGATGGAGGGGACGGTCGTCGCGTGGGGCGACGACCGTCAGGGCCAGACCGACGTCCCGGCCGGACTCGGCGGCGTGACCGCCGTCGCCGCGGGCAGCTACCACACCCTCGCTCTGCGGGGCGACGGGACCGTGGCGGCCTGGGGCTCCGATCAGTTCGGAGCGACCGACGTGCCGGCGGGTCTCTCCGGAGTGGTCGCGATCGCCGCGGGCGGCTGGAACAGCCTCGCGCTGCGCGCCGACGGGACGGTCGTGGCGTGGGGCGGCGACGACAGGGGCGCGTACACCACCCCGGCAGGCCTCCGCGACGTCGTCGCCGTCTCGGTCAGCTACTCCCACAGCCTCGCCCTGAAGCGGGACGGCACCGTCGTCACCTGGGGCGACCCCGCCGACTCCGGCTTGCCGCGGGTCCCCGCCGATCTCGGCGGCATCACCGCGATCGCCGCCGGCATCGGCTTCAGCGTCCTGCTGACGTCCGACGGCACCGTCGTCTCCCTCCACCCCGACGGCGACACGGAGCTGGACGTCCCGGCCGGGATCACGGGCGCCACCGGCATCGCGGTCGGCTTCAACCACGCCTTCGCGATCGGCCCGCTGCCGACCCTCACCGCCGACACCGCCGAGACGCTCGTCAAGACCGGGACCCGTTACTCCGCGACCTTCACGGCGTCCGGCCCGGCTGCGACCTTCGAGGTCTCGTCCGGCGCCCTTCCCGCGGGGGTGGCCCTCTCGCCGGAGGGCGTCGTCTCGGGCAGGCCGACCACCGCAGGCGACTCCACCTTCACGGTGAGCGCGCGGAACGCGTACGGCACCACGGCCGGCATGCCGCACACGGTCACCGTGGTCCCCGCGAACACCCCGCCCGTCGTGACGGTCGCCTCCGCCACCGACGGCGCCTCCTACGAGAAGGGCTCGGAGCCGAGGGCCGCCTGCGCGATCACGGATGCGGAGAGCGGAACGTTCAGCGAGGAGGCCGTCGTCACCGGCACGCTCGTGAACGGCCTCGGCACCCGCACGGCGACCTGCACCTGGACCGACCCCGGAGGACTGACCACGACCGCCACCGCGACCTACCGGATCGTCGACACCGGCGTCCCCACCATCGCCGCGACGACCGCGCCGGCGGCTCCGAACGCCGCGGGCTGGTTCCGCTCCCCCGTCTCCGTCGGCTTCTCCTGCGCCGACGGCAGCGGCTCCGGGATCCGCAGCTGCACCCCCGCGCGGATCCTGCGCGAGGGCCCCGGCCAGAGCGTCACCGGCACCGCCGTCGACAACGCGGGCAACCGTGCCACGACGACCCGCAGCGGCATCGGCATCGACTCCACGATGCCGCAGCTCTCGTTCACGTCGAGGCCCGAGGGGTCCTACCCCTTCGGCACCGTGCTCCCGGAGGCGCGCTGCCTCGCGGACGACGCGCTCTCGGGACTCACCGGCGACTGCGTGATCACGGGCGGCGGCCGCTCCGTCGGACCGCATGTGTACCGGGCGACCGCGACCGACCGGGCGGGCAACGTCTCGACCCTCACCGCGTCCTACACCGTGACCCCGTGGGCGATCGGCGGGCTCAGCACCTCGGTGAAGAGCGTGGCCGCCGGAGCCGCGACCGGCGTGACGTTCCAGGTGACGTCCACGTCGTCCGCGGGCACGTTCCGCCACTCCGCCCTCGCCGACGTGCGCAGCGTCACGCAGAGGCAGACCTCCTGCACCGCCGGTGCCGTCCTCACCGGAGCGCCGACGACCACCCTGACCGGACGCCTCCGCTACGACACCGCGACGAACCGCTACGTGAAGGCGTGGACGGTGCCCGCGAAGCGGGGCACCTGCTGGACGCTGACGGTCACGACGGCGGACGGCAGCACGGGGAGCGCCCGGTACTCGGTGAAGTAGCGGCGCCGGGCGGCCGCCGCGGTCCGGTCAGGCTCCCGCCGCGGCGTACCGCTCCGCGAGCACGCGGAACGCGGCGGCCAGCTCGGGCGGCTCGGCCCCGGCCATCGGAGCGTCGAACCGGCCGAACGACGCGGCGAGCGCCTCCCACGACCAGGCGCCGAGGGCGAGTCGGCAGCCCGCGTCGCCGAGGTCCTCCACCTCCCCGTCGCCCGCGTAGGGCAGGACCTCGGCGGCAGGCGCCGTCAGCACCACCGAGCCGCGGCACGGCCACCCCTCCCCGGGCGCTCCGCCGCGGAACCGCGCCTCCAGGAACTCGGCGGGACTCCCGCCCGGCAGCATCCGGCGGCGGAAGCGGGCACCGCGGGGCGAGCGCGGCTCGAGCCGGTCCACGCGGAACACCCGCCAGTCGTCGCGGTCGAGGTCGAAGCCGATGAGGTACCAGCGGCCCTGACGCGCGACCAGGTGGTGGGGCTCGACGCGGCGCACCGCCTCCGCGTACGCGAAGCGGAGGACCTCCGAGGCCCGGACGGCCGCTGCGACCGCGACCAGCCGCTCCGGAGGGACCGCGGGAGCCGGCGCGGCCGCGACCGTGAAGCGCAGCGCATCCGCTCGGGGCCGGAGCCGGGCGGGCAGGACCTGCCGCACCGTCGCCAGCGCGCGGGCCGACGCCTCCTCGAGCCCCGCGACCGGCGCGCGCAGGGCGGCGGTGAGGGCGAGCACCTGCTCGTCGTCGAAGAGCAGCGGCGGGAGCTCGGCGCCGGCCTCGAGCCGGTACCCGCCGTCGGGGCCCTTCGCCGAGTCGATCCGGTAGCCCATCGTGCGGAGCCGGTCGACGTCGCGACGCACCGTGCGCGGCGCGATCCCCAGGCGCTCGGCGAGCACTCCGCCCGGCCAGTCGCGGCGGGTCTGCAGAAGGGAGAGGAGCAGGAGGAGCCGCTCGGTCGTCGTGGGCACGTCCCGAGGGTATTCCGAGAAGAGGACCGTCACCGTCCTCTTCTCCTGGGAGCTTCGGGGCACCGGGTGATCGACCCGGCACGACTGCGAGGAGCGCACCATGAGCATCACCACGACGACCCACCTCAACTTCCGCGGGCAGGCCCGCGAGGCGCTGGAGTTCTACGCCTCGGTCACGGGAGGCCGGGTCGACGCGATGTCCTACGCGGACGCGAACGCTGTCACCTCGCCCGACGAGGCCGACCAGCTGATGTGGGGCCAGGTCGTCTCCGAGGCCGGCTTCCGCGTCATGGCGTACGACGTCCCCGCGCACACGGCTTACGACCCGGGCACGATCCCGGTGTTCGTGTCGCTGCGCGGCCCCGACGCCGACGAGCTGCACCGCCTCTGGGACGGCCTCTCGGAGGGGGCGGCGGTCGTCGTGCCCCTGGCCCCGGCGGCCTGGTCGCCCCTCTACGGGATGCTGCGCGACCGCTTCGGAGTGACGTTCGTCGTCGACCTCGAGGTCGCCTGGGGCTGAGGCCCGCGGGCTCGGCGGCGGGGCGCGTCCCACTGAGGACGCGCCGGCCGCCGACTCGGTACGCTCAGCACCGGATCCGGTCGGAGGGACGCTGCATGCTGGAGACGATCTCCGAGGCCCTCTCGCTTGTCACCCTCCCCCTCGGCGTGCTGTTCCTGCTCGCCGCGTTCGTCGCGGCGCTGATCGACGGACGCTGGCTGACGACGACCGCCTACCTCGAGGAGGGTCCGCCCCTCGCGCTGCACTGGGTGACCCGGGCCGGCGAGGTGCGATCGCGTCCGCTGTCCGCCGGGGACCCGCTGACGCCGACACGGTCGGACCAGCGGGAGGTGCACTACCGCGAGGAGGATCCGCACCGCATCCGCCTGCACCGGTGGAGCGACGCGGTGCGGGCGCTGCGCCTGACCGGCCTGATCCTGCTCGGGGCGGGCGTCGTCCTCGGGATCCTGTCGACGGCGCTGGCGGTCCTCGCCTAGGCGGCGCTCCGTGCGCGAGGATCGGACCCGTGGATGCGGAACGGGTTCTCGGAGACGGTCGGGCCGACGGGGTGTGGTGCCGGCTCGGAGAGCCGCTGACCGTCGCGCAGATCGCGCGCGGCGGGCCCGCGTGGCTGTGCCTGGACGCGCAGCACGGCGCGTTCGACGACGCCGCGGTCCTCGCCTCCCTGCGCGCGCTCGGCGCCGTGAGCGGGAGGCCGCCCGTCGGCGTCCGGGTCGCCGGGCTCTCCGACGCGCTGATCGGCAGGGCGCTCGACGCCGGAGCGGACATCGTGGTCGTCCCGATGATCGAGACGGTCGAGGAGGCGCTCGCGGCCGTCCGCGCCGCGCACTACCCGCCGCTCGGCCGCCGCAGCTGGGGACCGATGACCGATCTCTGGGGCGCCGCTCCACCGTCGGCCGCCGAGGCGCGCACCGCGCTCTGGGTCATGATCGAGACGCAGGCCGGCCTCGACGCCGTCGATCGGATCCTCGCGGTGCCGGGCGTGAGCGGAGTGTTCGTCGGCCCGTTCGACCTCGCGATCGGCCTCGGACAGGACCTGTCCGACCTGCTCGCCGCGGACGGACCGGACGACCCGCTGCCGAGGATCGCCGCGGCGGCCCGGCGCGCGGGCAAGGGCGCCGGGGCCTACGCGGGCGACCGCGAGCGCGCCGGGCTGCTGCGATCGCTCGGCTTCCCGAGGGTCGCGGTCGCGACGGACCAGTCGCTGATCGCGCTCGGCACCGCGGCGGCGCTCGACGCGGACGCCGCCGACCCCGGCTGCTGAGCCAGAGACCGGGAACGGGGCCGGCCGCCGGTCACCGGCGAGCGCTTCCGCCGGGGGGACGCACGGGCTCCGGCGGCTCGGGGACGAAGCGGAGGCCGCCGGCGGAGTTCGCGAGATCGGTGAGCGCCGCGATCCAGGCGGGGTTGATGCGGGGCATGCGGCCGCCGGCGTAGGTGTAGCGGAGCGTGTGCGAGGGGTGCAGCCAGATCGCGCTGCGGCCGTCGCTCATCCCGTTCTCGTCGCGCCAGGTGAGCAGGCACGACTCCCCCCGGCGCAGCTTCGCGGTGAGGACGATCTGCAGGTGGGCGAGCACCCGGTCCTCGACGTCGATCTCGACCGATCCGTCGTAGTGCAGCTTCCCCATCGGCGTCTCCCGGCCTCGTCCTCGGAAGACGGGCGCGCCTCCGGCCCACCATCCTCGGGTGTCGTCCAGTGACCAGTTCGGGGCGGCGACAACCCGCGGATCAGCTGGTATCGGCGGATCCGCTGGTCTCGACGGTGCAGGGCTCAGGCCGGCGGGTTCGCCGCCATGAAGTCGCGCATCGGCAGCAGGTTCTGGAGGGGCGCGAAGTACCCGAAGCGGGGCAGGTCGAAGACCACTCCCGCGACTCCGGAGGATCCCATCGCCGCGATCCACTCGAGCGCGGCCGGCATCGGCACCTTCAGCACGCGCGACGCGTCCTCGTCGGAGAGGCCGGCGTGCAGCGCCCCGGCGCGGGCGCGCTCCCCCGTGGTGAAGGCGAAGACCATCGGCCCCGACTCCAGGCCGCCGACGAAGGGTGTGGGCGCGTCGTCCGGCCCCCGCGCGATGAAGCACCACATCGGCAGGGCGTAGACGCTGCGCCAGAGCGCGTCCATCGCGGCGAAGCTCTCGGGGTCGGCGCGCAGGGCCTCCGCCCGGGCGTCGATCTCGACGGTCTGATCCATGGGGCTCCCCTCGGCGCCGGCGATCGGCGCGGACCTCCACGCTAACGATGGTCCCGCTGGGCCGCACCCGCGATCGATCCGTCAGCAGCGGCCCGTCCCGGCGGCGGGCACGGGCCGCGGGCGACGGATCGATGCGGCCGCGGCCCGCTCAGGCCGTCGCGTGCAGCGCGGCGTACGCGCCGCCCGTCGCGAGCAGCTCATCGTGCGTCCCCTGCTCCACGACGCGCCCCTCGCTGAGCACCACGATCCGGTCGGCCGTGCGGACGGTGCTCAGGCGGTGGGCGACGATCAGCGTCGTGCGCCCCTCGCGCAACCGGTCGAGGGCGAGCCGGACCTCGCGCTCGGTGCGCGGATCGAGTGCGGCGGTCGCCTCGTCGAGCACGAGCAGACGGGGGTCGCGGATCAGGGCCCGCGCGATCGCGAGGCGCTGGCGCTGGCCTCCCGACAGCAGGGCGCCCCGCTCCCCCACGACCGTGTCCCAGCCGTCGGGCAGCTCGAGGACGAACTCCGCGTTCGCCGCCCGCAGCGCCGCCTCGAGCCGGTGGTCGTCGGCGTCCGCTGTCCCGTAGAGCACGTTGTCGCGGATGCTGCCGCGGAAGAGCACCGACTCCTGCGGCACGACCGAGACGAAGCGGCGGGCCGTGCGCATGTCGAGGGCGGCGATGTCACGGCCGTCGAGCAGCACGCGGCCCTGCGAGGGGCGGACGAATCCGAGGACCACCCGGGTCAGCGTCGACTTCCCCGAGCCGGAGGGGCCGACGAAGGCCACGGTCTCCCCCGGGGCGATCCGGAGCGACACGTCGTGCAGCACGCGCCGGTCGCCGTAGTCGACGCTCACCCGGTCGAGCTCGACTCCTCCGGCGAGGGCGTCGACGACCGGCTCGCCCTCGTTGTGCTCCACGTCGGGGTCCGCCAGGACCTCGGCGATCGAGCGGCGCGACTCGAGGCCGCGGGTGACCAGCGGAGCAGTCTGGAACGCCGCCGTGATCGTCCCGGTGAGCAGCGCGAAGTAGGAGCTCAGCAGCACGACCTCGCCGACCGTCACCGGCAGGACGCCCGTCATCGCGATGACGGCTGCGCCGAAGAGCGAGCCGAGCGTGATGAGCTGGTAGCTGCTCCACGACAGCGCCCCGAAGCGCCCGTTCAGGCGGTCGAGGGCGACGCCCGCCCGCTCGACGCGGCGGGCGGCCTCCACCACCCGCTGGACCGAGACCTTCTCGAGGCCGTGGGCGCGGGTGACCTCGAGGAGCGCGGACATCTCGCCGACGGTGCCGGACATCGTCTCGACGTGGCGCCGGAACGCCTCGTTGCCGGCCGCTGTCCGCCGACGGAGCCAGAGCACGAGTGCGGCCGCGAGCGGGACGGTCAGCGCGAACACCAGCAAGAACTGCGGCACCCTCGTGCCCGTCGCCACTCCGGCTCCGACGAGCACCACCAGCGCTGTCAGCACCGGCCCGAAGGCCTGCTGCAGCATCAGCTCGAGGTTCTCGACGTCGCGCACCACCTTCGTCTGGGCGATGGAGGCGCTGCCTCGCGAGTGGTAGTCGAGCGAGAGGCTCTGCAGCCGCTCGGCGAGCGCCTCCCGCAGCCGCAGGCCCAGCGCGCGGACGGCGGACGAGGAGAGCCGCACGTAGACCGCGTTCGCCCCGATGTTCGCGAGGATCGTCGCCGCGGCGGCCGCGGCCGGCACGACGAGCGCCGATGGCGACCGGCCGTCGACGAGGGCGTCGACCACGGCGGCGGTGACGAGCGGCAGGATCCACAGCGGGCTGTCCTTGACGACGTAGGCGAGCGCCGCCCCGACGACCCGGTGCCGCGACGGGCGCAGGGCCGAGCGGAGCGGATGCTCGGAGGAGATGCCGCTCACGGCACGAGGGCGGGCTCGCGCGCCGCCGCCGTCGATCGGAGGATCAGGGCGGCCGCGCCGATCAGAGGCCCCTCCCCGCCGAGCCCGGACGGGCGGACGTCGAGACCGCGGGCGTAGTCCAGGACAGCGTGCTCCCGGGCGCTCGCCTGCACGAGGTGGAGGTAGTCGCGGGTCACGCCCGCGAAACCGCCGCCGACGGCGAAGTCGTGCACGTCGAGCAGGGTCGCCGCGCCCGCGATCGCCGTGCCGACGGCCTCGGCGGAGCGGCGGACCGCGGACAGGGCCACGGCGTCGCCGTCCGCGGCCGCGCGCCCGAGCTCCTCCCCGGTGCTCCCGGCGAAGCCCCGGCGCCGGGCCCAGGCGACGGTGCTCGGTCCGGAGGCGATGCTCTCGAGCGTCCCGTCGCTCCCCTCCTCGGGGTCGGCGTCGGCGACGTGCACCTGGCCCAGGTGGCCGGCGTTGCCGGAGCGGCCCGCCAGCACCCGGCCGTCGAGGACGATCCCGCCGCCGATCCCGGTCGACACGACGAGGCTCACCGAGGAGACGGCGCCCCGGTTGGCCCCGTACCAGTGCTCGGCGAGGGCGATGCAGGTCCCGTCGAGGCGCAGCTCGACCGGCCGACCGGGCACGAGCCGCTCGAGCGCCTCCCGGAGCGGGACGCCGTGGAGCAGCGGGAGGTTCTTCGGTCGGATCCGGCCGCCGTCGAGGTCGATCGGCCCCGCGGATCCGGCGCCGACGCCGACGACGTCCGCCCCGGCCGTCGAGGCGGCGACGCACTCCGCGAGCGCCCGCTCGAACTCCTCAGGAGTCAGGGCGGGGCCGGTCGCGCGCCGGTGCCGCGTGCCGGGCACGAGCCCGCCCCCGGCGTCGACGAGGGCGGTCTCGATCTTCGTGCCGCCGACGTCGACGGCCAGGGCGGGCTGCGTGCTCACCGCGGATCAGGCCCAGTCGGCGACGAGCTGGTTGGCCGTGCGCAGCACGCTCGGCGACACCAGCGCCTCGGTGTCGAGACCGGAGCCGCGCACCGTGAAGACGACGCTCTCGCCCGGCAGCAGCGTGACCAGCTGGTCGTCGACGACGGCGGACGGGTCCACCTTGTCGACCAGGAGGGTGACGTCGCGCACGAGGTTCTCAGCGGTGACGGTCACCTGCACTCCGCCCTCGACGGGGGCGGCGCTCGTGCGCAGGCGCGCGGCCTCCAGGGCGGAGTCGCGGTACTCGGCGAAGAACCAGAACGCGCGCGTCCCGGCGAAGTCGACGACGAGCAGCTCGGCGGCGGCGTCCTCGGGCGTCGCCACGCCGGACCCGATCGGCAGGGTGCGCACCGAGCGCGCCCCGACCGCGAGCTCCTGCCGCTCCTCCGCCAGCACCGTCCCGTCGAACGCCAGGCGGCGCACGACGCACTCGCCGGCCCACTCCTCGGGGGAGTCGCCCACGGCGACCACGGCGAGCCCCTCCCCGCGCGGCTGCACGGTGAGCAGACGGTCCTCGAAGACGTGCTTGAGCGCGTAGAGGAGCGGCTTGGCGGTGCCGTCGCCGTCCACCGCGGCCCACGAGGTGACCGGCCAGCAGTCGTTGAGCTGCCAGACGATCGAGCCCATGCAGCGCGGGCTCTCGGAGCGCTGGTGCTCGATCGCGAGCGTCACCGCGAGCGCCTGGTTGAGCGACATCGCCCAGTGCCAGTCCTCCGTGTCGTCGGGCAGCGGGAGGTGAGCGACGAGACCGTCGGTCAGCTTGTCGTTGCCGTCGGTCGCCTTCTGGTGGTGGATCATCCCGGGCGACTCGGGAGTCAGCGGCGA
This sequence comes from Rathayibacter sp. AY1F3, assembly GCF_002931975.1. Classification (NCBI taxonomy): domain Bacteria; kingdom Bacillati; phylum Actinomycetota; class Actinomycetes; order Micrococcales; family Microbacteriaceae; genus Rathayibacter; species Rathayibacter sp. AY1F3. Next base: position 14,350 of record NZ_PSVF01000038.1, read on the forward strand.
GTCCGAGATCGAGCGCTGGATGGTCGACCACGACGCCGGCCCCTGCCAGCCGAACTCGGCGACGAATCGCGCGTGGGCGTCCCGGTAGGCGGGGTAGTCGACGCGGTTCCACAGCTCCCAGAGGTGCACGGAGCCGTGGTCGAGGTCGTTCGCGAAGATCTGCGGGTCGCCCGACCAGGGGCTCCCGGGCGTGTACGAGCGCGCCGGGTCGAGCTCGGCGACCAGGCGCGGGAGCAGATCGAGGTAGTAGCCCAGGCCCCAGGTGCGGCCCTGGAGGCGCTTCTCCCAGCCCCACTCCTCGAAGCCCCAGATGTTCTCGTTGTTGCCGTTCCAGAGCGCGAGGCTCGGGTGCGGCATGATCCGCGTGACGTTGTCGCGGACCTCCGCCTCGACCTCGCTGCGGAGCGGCTCCTCCTCCGCGTAGGCCGCGCAGGCGAAGAGGAAGTCCTGCCAGACGAGGATGCCGCGCTCGTCGCAGAGGTCGTAGAAGTCGTCGGACTCGAAGTAGCCGCCGCCCCAGATGCGGAGGAGGTTGAGGTTCGCGGACTCGGCCTGGTCCATCCTGCGGGCGAGGCGCTCGCGGTCGACCCGGGTGATGAAGGCGTCGTCCGGGATCCAGTTGGCTCCGCGGATCCAGACGGGCTCGCCGTTGACGACGAAGCGGAACGAGGTGCCCTCGTCGTCGCGGTCGAGCTGCACCTCCAGGGTCCGGAAGCCGATCCGCTGGGAGCGCTCGTCGATGACGGCTCCGCCCTGCAGGAGCGCGACCTCGAGGTCGTGGAGCGGCTGCCCGCCGAAGCCCCGCGGCCACCACAGGGCCACCTCGGCCGCCTCGAGGTGGAGGACCGCGGTGCGCTCGCCACCGGGGACGCTCGCCACGGCCTCCGCGCCGGCGACGGAGGCGCGCACCTCCACCTCGGCGTCCGAGGCCCGGTCGAGCCCCACGTGCAGCTCGACGCGGCCGGTCGTCCCGTCGACCGTGACCACGGGGCGCACCGAGGCGAGGCGCGCACCGCTCCAGGCCTGGAGGGTCACCGGCTTCCAGATGCCGGCGGAGGCGGCGTCCAGCCCCCAGTCCCAGCCGAAGTTGCAGGCGGCCTTCCGCAGGGCGTTGAAGGGGTGGGAGTAGGTGTGCGGCCGGTAGCCGATCTCGAGGCTCGCTCGGTCGGCCTCGGCGACGGGCGAGGCGAAGGCGACGACCAGCTCGTTCGCCCCCTCCTGCAGAGCCTCGTCGACGCGGATCCGGTAGGTGCGGTGCTGGTTGCGGGTGCGGGCGATCTCGCGCCCGTTCAGCGTGACGACGGCCACCGTGTCCAGGCCCTCGAAGACGAGCTCGTGCACGTCGCGGCCGTCGGGGGCCCAGTCGAATGAGGAGGAGTACTCCCAGTCCGTCTCGCCGATCCAGGTGACCTTCTTCTCGTTCTGGTCGAGATAGGGGTCGGGGATCAGCCCGGCCGCGAGCAGATCGGTGTGGACGAGGCCGGGGACCACCGCGGGGACGACGGCCGAGACCAGCTCGGCGGGGATCGGCCCGCGGGTCGCGCGGACACTCCAGCCGTCGTGCAGCGGACGGCTGGTGGCCGCCGCGGTGCGAGGAGTGGTGTCGAGGGTGTGGGTCACTTCGTAGCTCCTGATGTCAGTCCGTTGTAGATGAAGCGCTGGAGGAAGAGGAACGCGATCAACGTCGGGACGATCACGAGGATCGTGCCGGCGGCGATGACCTCCCACTGCGCCCCGAAGGGCCCCATGAAGCGGAAGAGGGAGGTCGAGATCACGCCGAGGTCGCGGGAGGGCATGTAGAGGAAGGGGATGTAGAACTCGTTGTAGACCGCGATCCCCTTGATGATCACCACGGTCGCGATCGCGGGCTTCAGCAGCGGGAGCACGATCCGCCAGTACACGGTGAAGCGGCTCGCTCCGTCGAGCATTGCGGCCTCGTCCAGCGAGACCGGGATCGACTGCATGAACTGCAGGAAGATGTAGATCGCGACGATGTCGGTGCCCGTGAACAGCAGGATCGCCGACCAGCGGGTGTTGAAGAGGTCGAGGGCGTTGATCACCTGGAACGTCGCCACCTGCGTGGTGACGGACGGGACCAGCGTCGCGAGCAGGAAGAGCCCGGTCACCATGCTCCGCCCGCGGAAGCGGAACCGGTCGATCGCGTAGGCGGCCATCGTGCCGATCAGCACGGTGCCCACGATCGAGACGACGAGGATGATCCCGGTGTTGAGGAACCCGGTGACCATCCCGCCCTGCGTGAAGGCGATGGCGAAGTTCTCGAGGTTGAACCAGTTCGAGGGCGGCGTGAGCGGTCCGGTGCCCCGGTACTCCGCCGAGGTCTTGAACGCGAGCATCACGATCGTGACGATCGGCACGAGAGCGAAGAGGCAGGCCACGATCAGCGAGCCGTACTTCCCGATCGAGCCGAGGACGGATCCCGCCGACCGGCGGGTGCGCCGCTCCTTCACGGCCGCCTGCCGCGTCACCGGGAGACCGGTGACCGCCGGGGGGCGCTGCTGGGTGCTGGTCATTCCTGGCTCGCCTTCTCGTCGGGGAACACGCGCCGCTGCACGGCCGTGATGATCAGCACGATCGCCAGCAGCACCACGGCCATCGCCGACGCGAGGCCGACCTTGGAGTAGCGGAAGGCGGTGTCGACGGTCTGGATCACGAAGGTCTCGGACCCGTTCGCGCCGCCGGTCATGATGTAGGGCATCTCGAAGGCCGAGAGCGCCCCGGCGATCGCGAGGATGAAGGACAGCCCGAGGATGCGCCGGATGCTCGGCACGATGATGTAGCGGAACTTGTCGAACGCGCTCGCGCCGTCGAGATCCGCCGCCTCGTACTGCTCCTCCGGGACCGACTGGATCGCACCGAGGAACAGCACGAAGTTCAGCCCCATGTAGCGCCAGACCGAGGTGGCCGCGAGGGACACGTTGACGACGGAGGGGTCGCCGAGCCACTGCGGGGTGTCCTGCACGCCGAAGACGCCGAGCACCGCGTCGAGCGTTCCGTCCGGGCGGAAGAAGTAGAGGAACATCAGCCCGATGGCGACGCCGTTGATCAGGTAGGGGAAGAAGATGACGCCCTTGAAGAAGTTGCGGAACCGGGTGCGGAAGCTCAGCAGCGTCGCGAAGAAGAGGGCGAGGCCGAGCTGCGCGATCGCGCCGGCGAGGTAGAACAGGCTGACGAAGAAGACCCGGAAGATCTCGGGCCGCGTGAAGATCTCGACGTAGTTCTCGAGGCCGACGAAGGTCTTGTCGGGGTCCAGGCCGTCCCAGTCGGTGACGCTGTACCAGAACATGTTCGCGACCGGGATGTACGTCAGCACGACCAGGAACGCCAGCGGGACCGCCAGGAAGAGCCAGGGGGTGATGCGCCTACCGGTGAGGCGCTGCCGGCGGCGGGGCCGGATCCGCTTGCTCGCTCCGACCTCGATGGGCGGAGCGTCGGTGATCGCCATGGTCGATCCTTCCGTCGTTCGGGGGTGCAGGAGCGGTGGGGCTCCGAGGGAGGGGGCGGGCGGCCGCGGGAGGCGGCCGCCCGCGGGGACTACTCGGCGACGTCGGCGCGGGCCGCGGCCCAGCGCGAGTTGAGGTCGGCGAACAGCGACTCCTTGTCGCCGGCGCCCGCACCGCGCGCGGCGTCGATCAGCTCCTGGCGGTAGGCGTTGCCGAACAGGTCGATCTCGGCCTCGTTGGCGATGTCGTTGATGACCGCCTCCTTGCCGACCGGGTCCGGGGCGAGCTCGAGGTACTGCACGCCGAGCGCGTCGAAGTCCGCGAGGGTGTCGGGAGCGGGGTCGCTGATCACGGGGCTGATCGCGCCCTGGCTCTCGGCGTAGCCGGACTCGTTCGTGAACCAGTCGATCCACGCGCGGGCGGTGGCCTTGTTGTCCGAGTTCTTGTTGATCGCGAGGAACTTGTCCGAGGCGGTCACCGAGGTGAAGGTCCCGTCCTGCGCCCACGGCATCGGCCAGAAGCCGATGACGTCGCGGGACTTCCCGGCCTTCTCGGCCGCGTCCTGCATCTGCGAGACGGCCCAGGAGCCGAGCACCATCGAGCCGATCTCCCCGCTCGCGAGGAGGTCCTTCGACTCCTCCCAGTTCGTGGTGGTCGGGTCCGCCTCGCTGAGGCCCTGCGCGACCGTGTCGTAGAGCAGGCCGTCGATGTTGTACTGGTCGTTGCCCTCGGTCCAGGGCGCGTCGTCCGCGATCATCTCGGTGCGGACGTCCGCCCCCTGCACCGTGCCGAGGTTGCCCTCGATCGTCGCGAGGGGCCAGCCGTCCTTGTAGTTCGTGTAATAGGGGACGACGCCGTCGGCCTTGATCTTCTCGAGGTCGGCGAGGTACTCCTCCTCCGTGGCGGGCGGATCGGTGATGCCCGCCGCGGTCCAGACGTCGCGGTTGAACACGTAGCCCATGGCCGAGCCGAAGGTCGAGACGCCGTAGGCGGTGCCGTCGAACGAGCCCTCGTTGGTGAAGCGGTAGGTCTTCGACAGCTCCTCCGTCGAGCCCAGCGGCTCGAAGTAGTCGGAGTAGTCGTCCTTGGTGACGTTGGAGCTCGGGATGAGCAGCACGTCGCCGTAGTCCTTCGAGTTCAGGCGGATCTTGGTGTCGCCCTCGTAGTCGGTCAGGGCCTCGAACTTCACGGTCGTCCCGGGGTACTTCCCCTCGAACGTCGTCGCGTAGTCGGCGAAGGTCGTGTCGACCAGGTCGGTGCGGTTGGTCAGCACAGTGATCTCGCCGGCCGGCTCGCCGGAGTCGTTCCCCGCCGATCCGCCGGAGCAGCCGGCGAGCGCGAGGGAGGACGTGACGGCGACGGCGACGATGCCGGTCAGCGTGGTCCTGCGGTTTCTGGTGGGTCGTTGCACGGGTGTTCTCCTCGGTAGGGCGTCGCGGTGCGACGGTGAGTGCAGTGGGTGCGGGACGGAGGTCAGTGACGGGCCTGCCACCAGTGCCGGATCGTCGGGAGGTACTGGCGCACCAGCGACTCCAGCCACGACGGCACGTGGGGGTGGGGCGAGGGCCCGGCCGTCGGCGGCGCGGTGGGAGTCGTCGGCGGTGCGGTGGGCGTCGTCGTCGGCGGGGTGGTCGGCGTCGTCGTGGGCGGAGCGGTCGGCGTCGGCGTCGGGGCGGGCCCGGCGGCGACCACCGTCGCCACGTCGTCGACGGTGAGGACTCCGGTCCCCGATCCGTTCACGTAGAGGGCGTACTGGGTCACCGAGGTCAGGTCGAGATCGGCCTCCGGGGCCCACGACGGCGGAGCGAAGGCTGAGAAGGGGACGACGGTCGGCCCCTCCGTCGCCGGGGTGACGGAGGCCTCCCAGTAGGCGCCGTTCGCGACGAACTGCACCGAGAACGGGGCCGCGGCGTCCACGTCGAGGGTCAGCCCGGAGTAGCCCCACCAGTTCTGCGGAGCATCGAACGTCTTCACGACGCCCGCGTAGCCGGCCGTGCCCGTGTCGTAGTCGAAGCGCGCGGCGCTGCCGGCGCCGGAGGGCACCAGCGTCGGCGCGATGGTGCCGCCTCCGCTGTTCCGGACGTAGGCCTCGCGGACCGCCGCGTCGTCGGCGTAGCCCTCGAAGTCGTCGACCACGACGGGCTCCGTCGGCACGGCCGAGGTCTCGAACGAGCGGACCTCGGACACGGCGGAGCCGACGCCGTTCACGGCGGTCACCCGCCAGGAGTAGCGCGTCTCGGGGGCGAGGTCGACGTCCGGGCGGACGGTGGTCGCGGTGAGCCCGGTCGTCTCCACGATCGGGTCGGAGAGGTCCTCCGATGCCGAGAGGGTGAAGCGGTAGAACGCGGCGTCGGCGGCGGGCTCCCACGAGAACGCGGGGGTCGCGGTGATCCCGTCGGCGCCGGCGGCCGGCGCGACGAGCGCGGGGGCGGCCGGGGCGCCGAGCGGAGCGGCGTTCGGCGAGAAGAGGTTCACGGAGCCGATCTGCGGCGTCCACGCCTCGCCCGGGCCCTGCGGCCACGAGACGCGCAGCTGGTTCACGCCGGAGAGGCCGCGCACCGACAGCGTGTACTGCTTCCAGTTCCCGGTGCCGCCGCGGGTGTCGACCGCGATCGGCGCCCACGTCGCACCGTCGGCCGAGCCCTCCACGGTGAGCGGGGCGACCGGCTGGTCGGGCCAGTACCAGGCCGTCACGTCGGCGCCGCTGATGTCGTCGAAGCTCCAGGTGAGGCTCGCCGGATCGGTGCTCTCGCGCTTCACGCGGGAGACGTCTCCGCCGAACTGCGCGGGCGAGCCGGAGTCGATCGCGAGGCTGCCCGTGCGGGCCGACACCTTCGAGAAGTCGTCGAGCGGGTCGGCGAGGGCCACCGCCTCCGCCGCGCTCGTGACGGTGGCGCGCTCGAGGGTGGCGCTGCCGCTCCAGGAGAGGCGGACGGCGTCGCCGTCGAGGCCGACCGCCCGGAGGGCGCCGCCGTCGACCGTGGTCGCGGCCGGAGTCCAGGTCGTCCCGTCGGTGCTCGTCGAGACGGTCGCGGCCGAGGGGTCCGAGAGGAGGAACTCGGCGGCGGTCACGCCGTCACGCTGCCAGGTGATGCTCGCAGCGCCCATCGCGGCGACGACTCCGCCGGCCGGCGTCGGCTCGAGCCGCGCGTTCTCGTGTGCCGAGCTGAGGGTCCAGGTCTGCAGCGGATCGACGAGCACCGTGCCGGCCTCGGGCGCGGCCACGGGGTCGGAGGCGGGGCCGGGGCGATCGCCCTCGCCGACCGCGACCACGCGGTAGCGCGCTCCGTCGGGCGAGTCGTAGTCGGTGACCGGGGAGGCGGAGGCGGAGACGGCGCCGTCGGTCACGTCGCTCCAGGCACCGCCGTCGACCGAGCGCTGCACGAGATAGCCCTGCGCTCCCGCGGTCCCGCGCCACGAGACGGTGGTGATGCCGTACACCTGGTCGAGGGCCGTGACGAGCGGGGCGCCGAGCTCGTGCCGGCCGGGCGTGCTGCCGACGGCCGCGCTGTAGCGCTCGACCGCGTCCACGCTCTCCCGCTCCCGCGCCGAATCGCCCGGGTAGTGGAGGGTGAAGCCGTCGTCGTGCGGGACGAAGCCCCCGCGGTCGTTGTTCCCGAACAGCGACCAGAAGAACATGCCCGAGACGTTCCGGTCGGCCGCGGCCGCGTCGAGCAGCGTGGCGGAGGCGGCCGTCGAGGCGTACTCCCCCGCGATGTAGACCTTGCCCGCGTCCGCGACGGTCCGCGCGTCGGCCGAGACCCGCTCGGCGGTCGGCGGGTAGTAGTGGACGTCGACGATGTCGAGGTCCGGCGACGCGAGGGTGTCGGGATCGATGTCGAAGCGGCGGCCGGCGGCGACGAGCTGCTCCGGGGCCTTCTCCTTCAGGTGCGCGACCTGGGCGTCGATCCACTCGCGGGTCATGCCCTCGAGCTCGTTGCCCAGCTCCCACGCCATGATCGTCGGGTCGTCGACGAAGCGCGTCCCGGTGATCGTGTTCGTGTGGTCGAGCACGTGGTCGACGTAGTCCTGGTATGCCGCGATCGCGGCCGGGTCGGTGTAGAAGTCGTCCGACTCGAGGCCGAGCGGAGTCGTGAAGTCGCGGTGACCGCCGTGGTAGTACTCCCACTGGTCGGTGAGCGGCAGCACCAGGCGGATGCCGAGAGTGCCCGCGTAGGCGACCGCGAAGTCGATGGTGCGGAACGCCTCCTCGTTGTACTCGCCGAGCCGCGGCATCAGCGCGAGCGGGTCGGCGTCGTCCTGGCTGGTCGACGTCATCATGTGCGAGCGCACGACGTTGACCCCGAGCCCGGCCGCCGTGTCGAGGGCGTCCTTGATGCGGAAGTAGGTCGGGTAGTCGATCCCGCCGACGTTCTCGTCGAGGCCGAGCCAGTAGATGTTCGTCCCGCTGGCACGGAAGCGCTCGCCGTCGAGGGTGAGGGCGCTGCCGTCGCGCTGGACGAACGCGGTGTTGGCGCTGGTCCAGTCGGCCGGCGCGGCCTGGGCGGCCTGGGCGGAGGACGCGGTCGCGACGAAGGTCGAGGCGACGACGGCGGCGATCGCTCCGCCGGCGAGGGCCGAGCGGAGGCGGGAGCGCCTCGGGGCGGGCGGTGCTGCGGCACGGGTCATGTGTGTTCCAGGGCTCCTTCGACCGGGGTGGAGGACCGGCTCGCGTCGTTCCGCTCTCGGGATCGGGGCTCGTCGCCCCGCCCTCGTCGGCCGGTCCTCGGACAGACTCCCCTGTCCTCCCCATCGAGGTCAATATCAAAAGTAAATAATTTATGTAACGAATCGAGACGGCAGTGCGAGCACGCGGGGCGTGGTGACGGCCGTCGACCGGCGGTCGGAGATGCTCAGGCCGCCGGCGCGCCCGTGGATCCGCGCGGGACGATCACGACGGCAGGGCTGCTGATCGCGCGGCTCTCGCCACCCGCGATTCCGGCCAGGAGCTCCCGGCCGGCGAGCATCCCGATGACCTGCACGTCGTGCGAGACCGCCGAGAGCGGGGGCTCGCTGAGCTGGCACTGCGCGGAGTCGTCCCAGGCGAGGAGCGAGAGCTCGCCCGGGACGACGAGACCGCGATCGCGGGCCTCGTCGAGTCCGCCGAGCGCCATCAGGTCGCTGTCGAAGACGACCGCCGTCGGCCGCTCGTCGCCGTCGAGCAGGGCCGCCAGAGCTCGGGCCCCGGAGGCCCGCGAGTAGTCGCCCCCGGCCGTCGGTCCGGACACTCCGTGCCGCGCGCACTCCTGCGCGAACGTCTCCTCGCGGATGCGCGTGTGCAGCAGCTCCGCGGGTCCGGCGACGCGGCCGAGCCGGGAGTGGCCCTGACCTGCGAGGAAGTCGACGGCCGCGCGCATCGCGTTGTCGTCGTCCGTCCACACCGCGCGGAAGCCGACGGCGGCGCTCGGCGGGCCGATCACGACGGCGGGGAGGCCGAGGCCGCGCACGAACTCCGGCCGCGGATCCCCGTCCTCGAGGTCGACCAGGATCACGCCGCTCACCTCGCCGTCCTCGCTCCACCGCCGATAGGTCGCGAGCTCGGCGTCGGCGTCGGGCAGGACGTTGAGGAGCACCGAGTAGCCCGAGGGGCGGACCGCCCGCTCGACACCGGCGATGAACTCGTGGAAGTACGGCTCCGCGCCCATGATCTCGGTCGCCCGCACCAGGGCCAGGCCGATCGGTCTCGTCCGCGTCATCGCCACCGCCCTTCGTCGCCCGTCCAGAGTAGGGGGCCGATCGGCGGCGGAGCCGTCCCGTACGCTGACGAGCGGAACGGGAGGTGACGGCATGGCACGGCGCGAATCGACACCCGCGGCCCCCGGGAGCCGCGCCCTCGTCGTGGACCTGATCCGCTCCTCCGGGCCGATCAGCCGCGTCGAGCTGACCGCCGCGACCGGCCTCACCCAGCCCGCGATCTCGATGATCGTGCGCAAGCTCCTCACCGACGGCATCGTCCGCCAGACCGGCTCGACCTCGACCGGGGGCAAGCCGCGGCAGCTGCTCGAGATCAACGCGCGGGCGAGGATCGCCATCGGCCTGCAGCTCGGCTTCGAGTCGATCACCCTGGTCGCCACCGACACGGGCGGAGGCGTGATCGCACGCCAGCAGATCGACGGCGCCGCGCTCGCCTCCCCGGAGGAGGTCACCGCGCGCCTGGTCCAGGCCTACGACGACTTCATCCGCGGGACCGGGATCGACCGCGGCTCGATCGCGGGCGTGGCGGTCGTCGCTCCCGGCCCGATCGACCAGGCCGCGGGCCGCGTCCTCGGCCCGCCGACGCTGCACCACTGGCGCGACCACCCGCTCCGCCAGGAGCTCGGCGCCGGTCTGGGCGCGCCGATCCTGCTCGACAACGACGCCGCCGCCGCCGCGATCGGCGAGTTCTGGAGCCGCGGCGTCTCGCGGCACCGCACCTTCGGGAGCATCTACGTCGGCACCGGCATCGGGGCCGGCGTCGTCCTCGACGGCGCACTGCTGCGCGGGGCGAGCTCGAACGCGGTCGAGATCGGCCACGTCACGATCGTGCCGGGCGGGCGCGAGTGCTTCTGCGGCAACGTCGGCTGCCTCGAGCGGTACGCCTCGCCGACGGTGGTCGTGGAGGAGGCGCGCTCCGACCGCGCCGCGTTCGCCGACCTCGACCTCGCCTTCCGCGCCGAGGAGCACGCCCGCGACTTCGACGTGCTCAGCCTGGCGGCGATCAACGGCCATCCGGCGGCCCTCGCCCTGATCGAGCGCGCGGCCGGGCACCTGGCCGACGGCGCTCTGATCCTGGCCAACCTGTTCGACCTCGACGAGCTGGTCCTCACCGGCCCCGGAGTCGCCATCGCCGGATCGATCCACACCCGCGCGATCCGCGCCCGCCTCGACGAGCGCCGCTTCGCCCGCCGGGCCCACCCGATCGAGGTCGAGCTCTCGAGCAACCCGCGCGACGCGGCCGCCGTCGGAGCGTCCTCCCTCGTGCTGCAGAGCACCCTCTCGCCCGGGCACGGGCCGGTGCTCCTGCAGCCCGGAGGGCGCGATGGCTGAGGCCGTCGTCTCCGCCGGCCGGCTGCTCGGGCGGACCGTCGCGACGCCGGACGGAGCGGCGCACGCGTTCCTCGGGGTGCCCTACGCGGGCGACCCCCGGCGCTTCCTCCCGGCTCCGCCGCTCGAGGCCTGGAGCGGACGCCGCGAGGCGCTGGAGCCCGGACCGCGCGCTCCGCAGACGTCGGGTGGAAGCGAGACCGGCTGCCTGACCGTGAACGTCTGGACGCCGGAGGCAGCCGAGGCCTGCCCGGTGATCGTCTGGATCCACGGGGGGCTGCACGTCGCCGGCTCCCCCTCCGAGCCCTTCTGCGACGGAGCACGGCTCGCCGCCCGGACCGGCACCGTCGTCGTGGCGCTCGGCCACCGGCTCGGCGCGCTCGGATTCCTCACCGTGGACCACCTCCTCGGCCACGAGTACCGCGACTCCGCGAACGCGGGCCTGCACGACACCGTCGCCGCGCTCGAGTGGGTCCGCGACGAGATCGCGGCGTTCGGAGGAGACCCCGGTCGGATCACGCTGGCCGGCCAGTCCGCCGGCGCGACGTCGGCCGCGATGCTGCTCGCAGCGCCCCGCGCCGAGGGCCTCTTCGCGCGAGCGGTGCTGCAGAGCGCGAACCCCGAGCGCGTCGGGTCGCGCGAGTACGGCGAGGAGGCGACGGCGGACCTGCTCGACCTGCTCGGCGCGCCGCCGGAGCGGCTCCTCGACCTGCCCTGGCCTCGCCTGATCGAGGCGCAGGACCGCCTGCTCGCCCGCCGCTCGGCCGGGGGTCCGAACACCGTCGCCGTGTTCCGGGCGGGCCTCGACGGCCGCTTGCTGACCCGCGACCCGGTGTCCGCCGTCGCGGCGGGAGCCTCGAGCGGAGTGGATCTCGTCGTGACGACGAACGTCAACGAGGGCTCGGGCTCCGTCGACCTCCGGGCTCCCGACTCCGTCGAGCTGCGCGCGCAGCTCGACCGGCACGTCGCCGACCTGCTTCCGGGAGGGGACGCGGGGGCCTATCGAGAGGCTCTGGCGGCCGACCTGGGCCGCACCCCCTCGGACGCCGAGGCCCTGGAGGCGTGCCTCGCCGACGAGATCTACCGGCAGCCGAGTCTGCGGCTGCTCGACGCCCGGGCCGCAGCGACCGGATCGACGCGCGCCGCCCTGTTCGCCTGGCGCGCCGACGACTCCCGCGGCGCGACCCACTCCCTCGAGCTGCCCTTCCTCTTCCGCAGCCTCGACGACGCCCGTGGCACGATCGGGCCCGCCCCGCAGCGCCTCAGCGACGAGGTCTCGTCGCGCTGGGCCGCCTTCGCGGCGACGGGCGACGCCGGCTGGCCCGAGTACGGATCCGAGCGCACGACGCTCGTGCTCGACGACCCCGTCCGGATCGTCGACGCTCCCCGCGAGCACCTGCGCCGCCTGGTCGCGTCCCACCGCCGCTGATCCCACCGGCCACTGGCCCCGTCCAGGCGGTTAGGTTAGGTTAACCTTCGCAACCCCACCACCCCCTTCGAAGG
>NZ_PSVF01000039.1:0-24499 GCF_002931975.1 Rathayibacter sp. AY1F3
GGTGTGTTGCGGTGCGGTTCGGGTGAGGGGGGGGCGTGTTGCGGTGCGGTTCGCGTGAGCGGGGCGTGTGGCGGTGTGTATGGCGGGGTGTTGCGCCGGTGTCCTGCGCGCGCCGCCCCGAGGACGGCGGGGATGTGCGGCGTCGGCTGCGGTGATCCCTCCCTCCACAGGAGGGCCTCACGCCGGTTCTCCACGGATGTGACGATCCGTCGCTTCCGTGTCGGTGGTCGCTGATTGAATACACGTATGACGATGATCAGCGGGTCGACAGCAGCGGAGGCGGTGCTCAGCGAGGTGCGTGCTCGCGGCGACCGAGCCGCCGCGCTGGCCCGTTCGGCGTCCCCGCTGCTCCTGGCCGCGGCCGAGGAGCTGCACGCCGGGCACCGGGCCGCGCTCGAGCATCCTGAGTCGTTCGCCCGCGGCTCGGCGCCGCACGCGTCGAGCGACCTCGCCGAGCGGTCGATCCGTGCGGAGTTCGCCGTCGCGCTCGGAGTCTCCGAGCGGGCCGCCTCCCGCGAGCTCGACCACGCACGCCTTCTCGTCGAAGACCTGCCGGCCACCCGCGCCGCCCTCGCCGGGGCTCGCCTGCGCTGGGAGGCGGGCCAGGTCGTCTGCGCCGTCGCGGCCACCCTGCCTCCGGGCTCCCGCGCCGCGTTCGATACGCGGGCGGCCGAGCTCGCGGCCCGCACCACGCCGACCCAGCTGCGGCGCGCTCTGGCGCGGCTGCGGGAGGAGCTCCACGAGCAGCCCCTCGCCGAGCGCCACCGACGTGCCCGCGAGGACCGTGCGGTCTGGCTGACCCCCGAGGTCGACGGCATGGCGACGCTCTGCGCCCTCCTCCCCGCCCCGGTCGCCGTGGGGGCGTACAGCCGCCTCGACCGGATCGCCCGGATCCTCCGCGACGGCGCCGAGGGGCCGGCGGGGGCGGAGCCGCCTGCCGCCACGGATGCGGGCTCCTGCAGGGGGGAGGCGAGCGGGACGACCGGGGCGGAGCCGACCGGAATCACCGGGGCGTGCGACGTCGACGCGATCTCCGGAGCGGGCGACGAGCGGACCCTCGCCCAGCTGCGAGCCGACGCTCTGGCCGACCTCCTCTGCGAGGCGGACGTCATCGGCACGGTGCCCGACCCGGTCGGCGCCGATCGGCCCGTTCCGACCCTCGTCACCGGCGTGCGCGCCGAGGTGCGGGTCACCCTGTCGGCGAGCACCGCGTCCGGCGCCGACGACGCCTCCGCCGAGCTCGACGGCTACGGCCCGATCCCGGCAGACGTCGCCCGGAGCCTCGTCCCCGCGACCGTCACCCGCGTGCTGACCGAGCCCCGAACGGGCGCCGTCCTCTCGGTCGGGCGCACACGCCGACTGCCGCACCGCGAGCTGCGGCTCCTCCTCCAGCTCCGCGACATGACCTGCCGCTTCCCCGGCTGCACCCGCTCCGCCGCGAGCGCCGAGGCCGACCACGTCGTCGAGTGGCGAAACGGCGGCGGCACCGACCCCGGCAACCTCGCCAGCCTCTGCGTCGCCCACCACCACGTGCGGCACGGCGACCGCTGGACCTACGTCCTCCACCCCGACGGCACCGCCGACTGGACCACCCCCACCGGCCGCCGCATCACCACGCGCCCGCCGGGCCTCGAGGCACGGCTCCGTCCAGGCCCACCCGCGACCCCGAGGTTCGCGGACCGGCCGCCCCCGTTCTGACGCTCTGCCGTGCTGACGTGCGACCGTGCTGCCGTGCTGACGTGCGACCGTGCTGCCGTGCTGACGTGCGACCGTGCTGCCGTGCTGCCGTGCTGCACTGAGGGAATCGGCTGTCGGGCGGGTTCGGCCCGTTGCGCGGGTTCGCACTGGTGATCGGGCCGTGAGTCGCTCGGGGGCGAGTGCTCAGCGCCCTACCGCCGCGCCACTGACGCTCGGATCTGCGCCTTCGCTCGGGTTCACGCGGCCGCACCGCCGCGCCACTGCCGCTGAGGCGCGGACCGTCACCGGGGCCGCACCGTCGCCTGACGCCGTGCCGACACCAGGGCCGTGCCGCCGCCGTGCGCCATGCCGCCGTTCGGCCACCACGATGCAGCACCTCGGCACCTCGGCACCTCGGCACCTCGGCACCTCGGCAGCTCAGCGCGCGCCGAACCGCCGTCACGCGCCGTCGCGGCCCGCCGTTCGGGCAGCGCGACTCGGGACTGCGCTGTCGCCCCGCATCGCCCCGCGGCTGATCCGGCGGGGTGCGCAGTCCGGGCACGCCCGCGCGGTCAGTCGGCGACGCGGAGGAGCACCTCGCCCGTCGTCCCGCCCCGCAGCCGTCCCGCCGCCGCGACGCTACGCCGCCAGGAAGCGGTCCGCCGTCCGCAGCGAGAGCGCCATCGTCGCGAGCGCCGGGTTCGCGATCAGCGCGCTCGGGAACACCGAGTTGTCGCACACCCAGAGGTTCGGCACGTCGAAGCTGCGGCCGTCCGCGTCGATCACGGCGTCACCGGCGTCGGTGCCCATCCGCACGGTGCCGAGCGTGTGCGCCGTGCGCGCCATCACCCGCGTGCTCGTCGCGCCGGCCGCCTCCACGATCGCGGTCATCGTCCGGATCGCGTGCCGGTCGATCGCCTCCTCGTTGGCGCCCGCCGAGAACGTGATGCGCGCCTTCGGCACCCCGTGCTCGTCCAGCTCGTCGGTCAGCTCCAGCCGGTTGCCGTCGGCGGGCAGGCACTCGGCATTGATCCCGACGCCAGCCGCGAAGCGGTAGCCGTCGAGCGCGTCCATCAGATCGCGGCCCCAGAGTCCCGCGCCGCGGGCGAGCGTCGTCGCGTAGGTCAGCGGCATCACTCCGAGACTCTGGATCAGGTAGCCGCCCGCGAAGTCCGCGTCGGCCGGGCGGACGGTGTCCTCGGTGATCACCGAGGAGGGGTAGCCGCGGTAGCCGCGCATCTCGTTCTCGAAGGTGCCCCAGACCTGGGTCGCCCCGTGCGCCAGGAAGTTCCGGCCCACCTGGCCGCTGCTGTTCGCGATGCCGGTGTGCAGGAGGAGCCGGGGCGTCTCGACGCCGCCCGCGCAGAGGAACAGGGCGGAGCAGCGCTGCCGGTGCTCCACTCCGCCGCTCGTGTAGACCACGGCGCACACGCGGCCCGCGGCGTCCAGCTCGATCCCGTGCACGAACGAGTCGGCCCGGATCTCGGCGCCGGCCCGCACCGCCTCCGGCAGGTAGGTCACGTCCATGCTCGTCTTCGCGCCGGTCCGGCAGCCCTGATGGCACTGGCCGCAGTTGACGCAGGACGGGCGGCCGTCGTCCCGCGGGCCGCTGAGCACGGCGGCGGGCGCATCGGTCGCGCGCATCCCGATCGCCGCGCAGCCGCGCAGCATCATGTCGGCCGAGGCGTTCCGCGCGAGCGGGCCCTGCAGGTAGCGGCGCGACGGGTCCCACGGGTACTCGGCCGGGCCCGCCACTCCGATCGTCGCCTCCACCTTCTCGATGTACGCGGTGAGCTCGGCGTGCTCGATCGGCCAGTCGCGGCCGACGCCGGAGTCGCTCCGGAGCCGCAGGTCGCGCGGGTCGGGGCGGGGCGTGAACGCTCCCCAGTGCAGCGTCGAGCCGCCGACCCCGCGGCCGCTGTTGTTCTGCCCGAAGGCGGTGGGAGTCTCGCCTCCGCTGAGGCGCTCCTCCATCCAGTTGATCTCGACGGCCGCCGTCTCGTCGGCGGTGTGGCCGAGCGGATCTAAGTGCGGCCCGGCCTCGAGGGCGACGACCCGCAGCCCTCGAGCGGCGAGCACCGAGAGCAGGGGCGCTCCGCCTGCCCCGGTGCCGATCACGACGGCGTCGACCGTCTCGTCGAGCGGGAAGCGGCGCATGCCGGTCGTGTTCATCGGTGACTCCTCGTCGTCGGTTCCCAGGTCTCGCGGTCGTCGGCGCCGAGCAGGCGGAAGCCTGTCACGAGCGGCAGCGTGTCGCCGCCGCTGGCGTAGCCGTCGTAGCCGATCCGCGCCATCGACGCGGGGTGGGCCAGCCACTGCTTCACGAGGTCGACGCGGCAGTCCTCGAACCAGGCGGTCAGCTGCTCGGCACCGAGCCCGCCGGCCGAGCCGTCGCCGGGCTCCGCGGAGCCGTCGGCGATCGCGGTGAGGCGCGCGTCCTGCTCGGCGGGGCCGAGGCCGGCGAAGCCCCGGAGGGCGTCGAGCGCCAGACCGTAGGCGATCGGGTCGGCCGGCAGGTCGGCGTTGCGCCAGCCGTCGCCCTCGCCGTTCGCGAGCTGCGTGTCCACCCGTGCGGCCAGGTCGATCCGGCCGCCCTCCTGCGGGACGACCCGGTCGGCGATCGCGCGCAGCTCCGCGAGCTGGGCGACGGTCAGGGCGCGCGGCGCGTACTCCGGGTCGTCGGCGAGCGCGCGCACGGCCAGCAGCCCGCGCACCCGCGTGGAGGTGCGGGCGGAGGCGATGGCAGCGCCGACGTCGGCCGGGACCGACGGCGCCGTGCCGGCCTCCTCCTCCCAGAACCGGCGGATCGCCGCCGCCACCTCGACCGGGCGCTCGAACGGCAGCAGGTGGCCCGCCCCGGCGAGCGTGAGCAGCCGGGCACGGGAGTAGAGGGAGCCGTTGAGGCGGCGCTGCGCGTCGGCGCCGAGGTCGCCGTCCTCTCCGCCCGCGATCAGCAGCGCGGGCACGGCCCCGAGGACGGCCTCGCCGGTGCGGTCCTCGCGGCTGCCGTGCTCGAGCCAGTCGCGCCAGCCCTCGGGGGAGTAGCGGCGCAGCTCGGCCAGCACCTCAGCGTCGGCGTCGGCGGGCAGCGGCGAGCCGTCGTTCTGGTCGACGAACTCGCGCGCCTGCGCCTCGTCGAGGGGCCCGTCGTCGACCCAGCCGAGCATGGTCGAGCGGCGCTCCTCCTCCATCGGCTCGGGCGAGAGCGGCGACCCGGCGAGGAGCACGACGCCCGCGAGCCCGAACAGGCCCGAGCGGCCGGTGACCGTGCGGGAGGCCACGAGCGAGGCGATCTTCCCGCCCATGCTGTGCCCGAGGAGCAGCCAGCGGGAGGAGCCGTGCTCGCGGATCCGGCTGATCGTGGCAGCGGTCATCTCCTCGAGCGAGGTCCCGGATCCACCGGGCAGGTCGAGCGCGACGAGGTCCGCGACGTCGGCGAGCTCGCGGCCGAGCGCGTCGAAGGCGCGGCCGTCGAGCCCGAGTCCGGGCAGGGCGAAGAGGGTGGGGCGGGGGCTGGTGGACACGGGCGTCCTGTCGGATCGGCCGCGCCACGGCGGTGGGGAGCGGGAGGGGAGCGGCGGCGGGGGGCCGGCCCTCCCCATCCGACCACACGGCGTGCGCGCGCCCGGACCCTTGCGCCGGCGGGGCACTCGTGCTGTGCTCTGCGCCACCGTTCCGCGCCACGATGCCGGGCGGTCGTGCCGCCCCTCTGTGCCGCGCCTCCGTGGCGGGCCTCAGAGCGGGGAGGCGAACACCACCAGGTTGTCCCGGTAGCGGCCGATCGCCGCGTCGTACTCGCCTCCGCAGGTCACGAGGATCAGCTCCTCCTCGAGGGTCGCGCCGAAGACGCGGGCGGTGGGGAACGCGGCCTTGGCGTGGGACTCGACCGCCGTCACCCGGTAGCGGTGGTCGGAGCCGTCCACTCCGCTCACCGCGATCTCGTCGCCCGGGGCGAGCTCGCCGAGGCGGAAGAAGACCGCGGGACCGGACCGCGAGTCGACGTGCGCCGCGATCACGGTGCGGCCGCTGCCGCCCGGGCGCCCGCCTCCCGAGAACCAGCCGACGTCGTCGTAGTCCACCGGCACCTCCATCGCCCCGTCCGACTGGATGCCCAGCGCGATCAGCGGCTCGTCCAGGCCCATCGCGGGCACGCTCAGCCGGGCGGGCTCGACGCCGACGGTGCGCGCAGGCGCGGCAGCGGCGGGGTCGGGCGCGGGGACCGGGGGAGGAGTGAGCGGGGGAGCAGAAGCGAGGGCCGGAGGCGCGGGCGCGCTCGCGGGCGTCTCCGCTCCTCCGCTCCCGTCCGCGGCGGCGCACCCCGCGAGGAGCAGCACGGCGCACAGTGCCGCCGCGCCGCTCCTCGACCGGGTGCCCATGATCAGGAGGCGGTGCGCCGGCGGGCGACGACCACTCCGGCCGCGCCGAGGGCGGCGACGGCTCCGAGGCCGGCCATCGCGGCGAGACCGGACGGGCCCGTGGCGTCGCTCCCGGCGGCGGTCGCGCCGCCACCGGTCTGGAGGCCGCCGACCGGCACCTGCGAGAGCTGGCCGCGGACGACGCCAGCCGCATACGAGGCCGTGTGGGAGTCGCCCGCGAAGGCGGCGGGATCGGCCTCGAGGGCCTTCAGCGTGAATCCGGCGCCGGTGTCGGCCCCGTTCGCCTGGATGCCCGTGGTGAAGGGGCCCTGCAGGCAGCCGCTGCTGGTGCGGGGGCCGTCTCCGACCGGGGCCGGGTTCGGGAACGCGATGCGCGGCGGGCCCGCCTTGCCCAGCGCCGCCTGGTGGATGTGCGTCGCGGTCTTCGCGGGGCTCTGGTAGTCGCCGGTCACACCGGTGAGGGTGATGTCGTAGCAGATGACGTCGAGGTCGCTGTTGACCCGGAAGGTCATCTCGCCCGTGGCGCCGGGCTGGCCGGGGGTCGCGGCGGAGTCGGCGTTCACGACCTGGTCGGGCGTCGCCATCACCGTGAAGGCGCTGGTGAAGGAGGACGGCTCGGCGACCTCGGTCTCGGCCTGGGCCGGCGCGGCGGCGAAGAAGGAGGCGGCGGCGACGGCGGTGATGCCGCCGAGGGAGAGCAGGCGGCGGCCGGCGCGGTTCCGCGCGGGGGACGTCTTCGTCATGGTGGAGCCTTTCGATCGCGAGCGCCGAGCGGGCCCGATGCAGGGAGTACGGCCGGAAGCGGCGCCGCGTTCACTCCATCTGAGAAGATCTTCACGGAGACGGTCCTCGCCTCCGATGAACGCCGCCGCCGCCGCGGCCGTACCCCCTTCCGACGGACCACCGGTCCCGACGAGGAGGCGGTGTGGCGCGCACGGCGACGGCACGACGAGACGAAGGGCCCGCGATGCCGCGCGAGCACTCGGAGGTCCCGGCTCCGGTGGTGCGCCTCGAGCCCCGGACGGCGGGGTTCGACCCGGCCGCCGCCTTCGACGAGCACGGGTCCGCCCTGCTCGGCTTCGCGCTCAATGCCCTGCGCGACCGCGGCCTCGCCGAGGACTGCGTGCAGGAGACGTTCCTGCGCGCCTGGCGCTCGCGGGCGAGCTACTCCGCCGAGCGTGCCAGCACCCGCACCTGGCTCTTCGCCATCGCCCGCAACGTCGTCATCGACGTGCACCGCTCGCGCCGGCGCCTGCCGCGCCTGATCGAGGCCGAGATTCTGGAGGAGGTGCCCGCGGAGGACCGCGACCCCCTCGAGCCGCTCGCGATCGCCGAGGCGCTCGCGCGGCTCTCCGCCGAGCACCGGCAGGTCGTCGTCGCCGTCCACCTGCACGGCGAGACCTACGCCGAGCTGTCGGCCGCCACGAGCGTGCCGGTCGCCACCCTGCGCAGCCGCGCCTTCTACGCTCTCCGAGCGCTCCGCGGTCACCTCGCGGGCGCCGGACCCACGGACGAGGAGAGATCGTGATCGACCGAGACCAGCCCGACGGAGACGAGCCCGGCGGCCGCCGCGAGGAGCTCCTCGCCGCGGCCCTCGCCGGCGACCTCTCCGCCGAGGAGACGCGGGAGTTCGAGAGCCTGCGCGCCGCCGACCCCTCGATCGACCGCGAGCTCGCGTCGTTCGGTGCGGTGGTCGACCGGGTCGGCGCACTGGGCCGCTGGGAGGAGGCGGAGCCGTCGCCGGAGCTGCGGTCGCGCGTCGCGGCGCTCGCCGGGGAGCGGCCCGAGCTCGCGGAGAGTGCACGTGCCCTGCGCCGCCGTGCCCCGCGCCTCCGTGCCGTCCTGGCCGTCGCCGCGGCGGCCGCTCTCCTCGTCGTGGGCGGCGTCGCCGGAGCGGCCCTGCGGTCCGCCGAGGAGCGCCCCGTCGCTGGACCGCCCGGGACGCTCGGCGCCGTCGAGGCGATCGCCTTCGACGAGCGGACGGAGGGCGTGACGCTCGACGGCTCGCTGGTCGCGCACACCTGGGGCACCGAGACGATCCTCCGCGGGACCGGCTTCGCCCTCGGCGAGAGCTACGACCTCGTGCTGGTCACCGGCTCCGGCGAGCGGCTCCCGTCCGGCTCCTTCCTCGGCAGCTCCGCGGAGCTCGACTGCGAGATGAACGCGGCCGTCCTGCGCGAGTCCGTCGCCGCCGTCGAGATCACCGACGCCGGCGGCGCGCTCGTCGCCTCCGCCGCCCTCCCCGCTGTCACCTGAGAGCCGGCGGCGCAGGCTCGCGGCGAGGCTTCAGCTCGCTGACGAGCGTGCCCGCGACGATGAACCCCGCCCCGAGCAGGGCGAGCGCGGGGAGCCGGTCGCCGGCGAGGCGGCCGATCAGACCGGCCCAGACGGGCTCGGCGGAGTAGATGATCGTGGCGCGCGACGGCGAGACCGAGCGCTGAGCCCAGTTCATCGTCAGCTGGATCAGGCAGCTGCTCGCCCCGAGCGCGAGCGCGGGGATCAGCCAGGCCCCCGAGAACGCCGGGACCGCCTCGCCCGCGAGGGGCATCGAGGCGAACCCGAGCGCGCCGGCGACCAGCAGCTGCACCACGGTCACCCGGCCGAGGTCCACCCGTCCGGCGACGAGGCCGATCAGGATGATCTCCGCCGCGATCGGCAGCGTGCTCACGATCGTCGCCACCTCGCCCGCTCCGAGCGCGACGCCCGGCTGCGGGCCCGCGATCAGGAGCAGTCCGACGAACGCCAGCGCGACGCCCACCAGCGTCAGCACGCCCGGACGGCGACGGAACACGACCCACTGGAGCAGCGGCACCAGCGGCACGTACAGCGCGGTGAGGAACGCGGAGGTGCTGCTCGTGATCGTCTGCAGCCCGTAGCTCTGCAGGCCGTAGCCCGCGAAGATCATCACCCCGATCGCGACGCCGGCCGCGAGGTCGATCCGCCGCATCCCCCGGAGCGACCGGTGGAACACGACCGCGCTGATCAGTCCCGCGATCGCGAACCGCATCCCGACGAAGAACAGCGGACCACTGTGCTCCATCGCGATGTGCACGGCGAGGAAGGTCCCGCCCCAGATCGCGGTGATGCCGATGAGCGCCCACTCCGGACGCGTGAAGCGGAGGGCCCGGAGCGGCGAGATGTGCATCATTCTGCACATCCTAGGAGCATCAGAGGCTTCTCGGTGCAGAATAGTGCGCATGTCGGCTCCCGTCCTCGCCCACCTGGGCGGCAACCTCCGCCTCGCGCGGCGCGGAGCCGGGCTGAGCCAGACCGCGCTGGCGGCGCGCTCGGGCATCAGCCGGCGGACGATCGTCGCGGCCGAGGCCGGCGAGGCCAACATCTCGCTGACCGGAGTCGACCGCCTCGCGACCGCCCTCGGCACCACGTTCACGGCACTCGTCTCGGCCCCGGGATCCGCGCCCGCGGCGATCGACCAGGTCGCCTGGCGGGGAGCGGGCGAGGCGAGCGTCGCCGTCCTGCTCTCCTCCGTCCCCGCGCGCCGGGAGGCCCAGCTCTGGACCTGGACGCTCGGCCCCGGGGACCGCTACGACGCGCAGCCCGACCCCGAGGGGTGGCACGAGATCCTGCTCGTCACCGCCGGCGCGCTCCTCCTGGAGCGGGAGGGCGAGGAGCCCGTGAGGCTGGAGCCCGGACGGCACCTCGCCTTCCCGACCTCGCGGCACTACTCCTACGTGAACGCGGTGGATGCCGTCACGACGCTCGTCCGGATCGTGGTCGACTGACGGGTCGGCGCCTCAGGCCCGCGAGCGCAGGGTCTCGAGCAGCGCCGCGGGGGTCTCGGGGTCGTCGAGGCTGATAGCGAACTCGCGCGAGCGGTCCGTCGTCACCACCAGCCCCGGCCCGGCGTGCAGGATGACGGCCGAGCGGCCCGGCATCACCCGGTAGCCCCAGCCGCCCCACTCCGACGGCCGCAGCTGGGCCGTGCCGGCCGAGGCGATGGTGTCGAGCGGGATGCGGCGCAGCGGGATGCCGAGAGCGGTCGTGACGACGCGGAGGCCGCGGCGGTCGGCGGTCACCCTCAGGCGGGAGAAGGAGAGGAGCACCAGCGCGACGACGCCGAGGACGACGGCCGTCGCGATCGCCGGACCGGTGGCGCCCGCCGCGGCGAGCGTCGCGAGGGAGAGGGCCGCGCCCGCCGCCGTGGCGACCGCGGCGACGGCGAACACCGGGCCCGTCAGCGTCTGCGACCAGGCGCCGGTCTCCTCCGCCGCGAGCGGCAGGCGGCCGGCGGCCAGGCGGGAGGCGCGCCGGGTGCCCGGAGCGATCAGCGCGGGCACGACGGCGAAGAGCATCCCTCCGAGCAGCGCGAGCAGCCACCCGCCGAGCTCCGCCCCCTCGGCGCGCCCGGCCGCGAGCGTCGTGCCGACCGAGGTCGCCCAGGCGGAGGCGCCCAGCCCGGCCACGAGGCCGAGGGTCGCCAGCAGGAGCCGCGGAGCGCGCCCGACGGCCGCCGCCACGAGGCCCGCGACGGCCGGGAGCCCGGAGAGCACGAGGGCGATCGCGAGCAGGGCGCCCGTCGACGCGATCGCATCGGCCGCCCCGGTGCCCGACCAGTGCGAGGCGAGCTCCGCGGGCAGAGCGTCGTCCAGGACGAGGCGCGAGACGAGCACTCCGGCGGCGGGGAGCAGGAGGGACGCGGCGGCGAGGAGCTCGCGGCGGCGGTCGGCGGTGGCGGTCATGATCCGGTCCTCTCGATCAGGCGGACGAGCTCCGCCGGGGTGATGCCGCTGCGGCGGGCCTCCGCGAGCAGCTCGTCGACCAGGGCGGTGACGCGCACGAGCCCGGGCCCGGCCGATTCCGTGATCCACGCGCCGCGGCCCCGGCGCATCTGGAGGATCCCGTCGTCGCGCAGGGCGGCGTACGCGCGCAGCACGGTGTGCATGTTGATGCCGAGCGAGTCGGCGAGCTCGCGGGCGGGCGGCAGGCGGTCGCCCGCCGAGAGCTCGCCCCGGGCGACGGCAGAGCGCACCTGCGACTCCAGCTGGTCGGCGAGCGAGCCCGCCGCGGAGTGGTCGACACGGAACAACATGTTCACAATGTTAGTAGAACAAGCAGTGCACCACCAGGCTCTCAGTGCAGCGCGAGCGACACCGCCAGCACCACCATCACGACCGCCACGGCCGCGTCGAGGATCCGCCAGGCCCCGCGGCTCCGGAACAGCGGCCGCAGCGCGCGCGCCCCGAAGCCGAGAGCGGTGAACCACAGCACGCTCCCGGCCGCCGCCCCCGCCCCGAACCACCAGCGCTCGTCGCCGTGCGTGTTCGCCACCGACCCGAGCAGCACGACCGTGTCGAGGTAGACGTGCGGGTTGAGCAGTGTCAGCGCCAGGCACGTGCCGATCGCCGTGCGGAGCGACGTCGAGGCGCCGGCCGGATCGCCGTCGAGGGTCCCCGGCCGCAGTGCGCGTCTCGCCGCCATCACCGCGTAGGCGAGGAGGAAGACGATGCCGCCCCAGCGGATCACCACCAGCAGCCACGGCGCCGACTCCAGGACCGCTCCGATCCCCGCGATCCCGAGCACGATCAGCGCGGCGTCGCAGAGTGCGCAGATCGCGACGACGGCGGGCACGTGCTCGCGGCGGAGGCCCTGGCGGAGCACGAAGGCGTTCTGCGCGCCGATGGCGATGATGAGCGAGAGGCCGAAGCCGAGGCCGGAGAGGGCGGCGAGGAGGGGGGACACGCTCCGACGCTAGGGCGGGGCGCTCCTGTAGACCAGCTCATGCTCCTTCAGTACCGTAAGTAGGACTGATGCTGACAGACGACCTCGACCTCTCCCGCCTGCGCGCGCTCGCCGCCTCCGTTCGGTACGGCTCCTTCGACGCCGCCGCCCGGGCCCTGCACATCACCCCCTCCGCCCTCAGCCAGCGGATCAAGGCGCTCGAGACCGCCGCCGGCCGCGTCCTGCTGGTGCGCTCGCGCCCGGTCGTCGCGACCGAGGCCGGTGCGGGGCTCCTCCGCCTCGCCCGCCAGATCGAGCTCCTCGCCGACGACGCCGTCCGCTCGCTCGGCGGCGAGGAGGCGGAGGGGGCGGGCCCCGTCGTCCTCCCGCTCGCCGTCAACGCCGACTCCCTGGCCACCTGGGTGCTGCCCGCGCTCGCCTCCGTCCCCGACGTCGTGGTGGAGCTGCACCGCGAGGACCAGGCGCACACCACCGCGTTCCTCCGCGACGGCACCGTGCTGGCGGCCGTCACCGGAGAGTCGGAAGCGGTGCTCGGCTGCACCGTCGCACCGCTCGGAGTGATGCGGTACCGCGCCATGGCCGCGCCCGCGTTCGCCGAGCGCTGGTTCCCGGACGGCGGCACGGCCGGTCTCGCGAGCGCTCCGCTGGTCGTCTTCGACGAGAAGGACCGCCTGCAGGACGACTTCCTCCGAGCCGCCGGCGTCGAGGGCCGCCCGCCGCAGCACCGCGTCCCCGGGTCGACCGACTTCGAGCGGGCCGTGCGCCTGGGCATGGGGTGGGGGATGCTGCCCGAGCTGCAGGCCCCGGTCGGCGGCGACGGCCTGGTCGAGCTGGGCGGCGACCCCGTCGACGTCCCCCTCTACTGGCAGCAGTGGGCCCTGCACACGCCCGCCCTCGACGCGGTCGCCGCGGCCGTCTCCGCCGCCGCGCGCGCCGCGCTCCGCTGACCCGCGCGCTGAGCTGCGCCGCCGGGGAGGCGCTCAGACCGCGAACACGTCGCGGAGGGTCACCGTCTCGAGCGAGCGCTCGCGGAGGATGTCGACGAGCCGCGCGTAGACCTGCGTCACCGGATCGAAGTTGGCGTGCCCGATCACGATGTGCTGCGGCAGGAACCACTGGTCCGCGAAGCCGACCACCTGCTCCGGCGTGATCCGCCCCGAGTCCGAGAGCGAGCCGTACCAGAGCACCGTCGCCGTGTAGCCGATCGCCGCCGCGGCGGCCCGGCTCCGCTCGTCCGTGTAGCCGAACGGCGGCCGGTAGAAGGGCGCCGCCTCCACCCCGTAGGTCGAGCGGATGAAGTCGCCGTTGCGGCCCAGCTCCTCCTGCACGCCGTCGCTCGAGAGGCTCGTCAGGTCGGCGTGCGACCAGGTGTGGTTCGCGAGCTGCACCTGCCCCGAGGCGACGAGCGGACCCAGCAGCGGCGCGTTCGCGGTCCACGAGTCGTACTTCCCGTTGAGGAAGAAGGTCAGCCGGGTTCCGGTGTCCCGGGCGAACTGCGCGTAGGCGGCGACCACGTCGGAGTCGGCGCCGTCGTCGACGGTCCAGGCGAGCGTGCTCCCCTCGCCGGGCAGCTCCGAGATCGTGCCGGAGGGCAGCGGCGCCTTCCGCCGCACCGGAGTCGCCGCGGCGGTCATGGTCGGCACGGGGCGGGGAGGGGTCGGGACGGCCGTCGGAGCGGCGGACGGCAGCACCGCCGCCGGCGCCGTGCTCGGCGGGAGCGCCGCGGGAGCGGGCCGGGCGGGCGTGCACCCCGTCAGCGCGACCGCCGAGGAGGCGATCCCCAGCAGCAGCGCGCGTCGCCTCAACCGGTCCACGGGCCCCCCTCGCGAGCCCCGTCCCCCGGAGCGTCCCCGCGACCGTAGCGGTCGGGGAGGGAGCGGGCAACGCGGCGCGACACCCCTCCCTCCCCGCAGCCTCTACCGGAAGGTGCGCCTGACCGCGTTGTTCGCCGGCGTGGGATCGGCGGCGGCGGTCGACACCCTGGCGTCGATCGTCGTGGCGGCCGGCCGGTCGACGAGCGTCACCGAGTAGGTGGTGCTCCGCCCGGCCGAGACGCTCGGCGCGGTCCAGGTGAGGACCGTCGTGCCCGCGGCCGAGCCCTTCGTCTGCACGGCGCCGGGCGCACTCGCCACCGTTCCGCTGACGACGACTCGGGTGGTCGTCGTCGCCGCGTCCCGGGTGCCGGTGTTCCGGACGGTGATCGTGCCCGAGAGCGGGGCCGTCGCCGCCAGTCCCGGCGCCGGCGCCAGCGTCAGCGTCAGGTCGGCGCGGGTGGAGGACTTCACCTGCAGCGACTGCGTCACCGAGGTCGCGGCGAGCCATGCGGAGTCGCCCGCCTGCGTGGCCCGGACGGTGCAGCTCGCCGCGCCCGTCAGCCGCACCGTCGCCGTGCCCGCGCCGGTGGCGGTCAGCGTGCAGCTGCCGCTCGCGTACAGCTTCACGGGCAGACCGGAGGAGGCGGTGGCCGCGACCGGGTAGGCGATCCCCTTCTCGGGCGAGGACGGCATCGCGGTCGAGAAGGCGACCTTCTGCGCCTTCTTCTTCTGCGGGACGACCGCGGTGACCGCGATCGACTGGGTCGCCCGGGGAGCCGCGTCGTGCGAGGCGTCGCCGGCCTGATCCGCGGTGACGGTGCAGGTGCCGGATCCGCTGAAGGTCACGACGCCGCTCGCGAGCGAGCACGCGCCCGTGGCGCCGATCGTGACCGGCAGACCGGAGGAGCCGCCCGCCGCGGTCGGCGTGTAGCGGCCGCCCGCGGTCGCCGTGCTCGGAGCCGCGGAGGTGAAGGCGACCGTCTGCAGCGCCTTGCCGATCGGGAACCTCCGGACGACCTGCTCCGCGGGCGCGTGAGCGTCGTCGCCGGCCTGATCCAGCGTCAGCGTGCAGGTGCCGACGGAGTCGTAGGACACCGTGCCGTCCTCTCCCAGCGAGCAGGAGTCGGAGGCGTCCAGCACCGGGTCGGCGCTCGACGGGCCGCGGACGATCGACGGGGTCCAGGAGCCGCCGATCCGGGCGTCCGTCGGAGCGGCGTCGCGGAACGACACCGCTCCCGCCGCCGTGCCGACCTCCACCGACTGCGAGATCCGCGGAGCCGCCGAGTGGCGCTCGTCCCCGGCCTGGTCCGCGGTCACCGTGCAGGTGCCGGAGCGGGTGAAGGTCACCACGCCGTCCGCGACCGTGCAGGACCCGGCCGCTCCGAGCACCACGGGGGCGCTCGACGCGCCGGCCGTCACGACGGGCGTGTAGGAGCCCCCCGCGACCGCCGCGTCGGGAACCGGCGAGGCGAACGCCAGCGTCTGGCCGAGGGCGCCGATCGCGAAGGTGCGAACGGCCTGCGGAGCGGCGCCGTACCGCGAGTCGCCCGCCTGGTCGAGCGTCAGCGTGCAGGTGCCGACGGAGTCGTAGGACACCACTCCTGCGGCCGCCGAGCATGCTCCGGAGGCGGTCAGCACCGGACGCGCGGTGGAGGGTCCGGCGACGATCCGCGGGGTGGTCGTCCCGCCGACCGTCGCACCGGTCGGCGCGGTGCCGCCGAAGGAGACGGTGCCCGCGAGCAGTCCGACCGCGATCACCTGCGAGGCCCGCTCCGCCGCGTCGTACCGGGCGTCGCCCGTCTGGTCGGCGGTCACCGTGCAGGTGCCCGATCCGGTGAAGGAGACGACCCCGTTCGTGAGCGTGCAGGACCCGGAGGCGCCGAGCACCACGGGCCGCCCGGAGGCTCCGCCGGTCGCGGTCGGGCGGTAGGTGCCGCCCGCGAGCGCCGAGTCCGGCGCCTGCGAGGTGAAGGCCACGGTCTGCGTGATCCGGGTGATCTCGAAGCTGCGCACGGCCGTCGGTGCTGCGCTGTGGCGGGTGTCGCCCGCCTGGTCCAGCGTCAGCGTGCAGGTGCCCGCGGAGTCGTAGGAGACCAGTCGGAAGGGCCCGACGGAGCAGGCGCCGGAGGCCGTCAGCACCGGGGGAGCGCTGGACGGGCCGGCGACGACCGCGGCCGTCGAGGAGCCCCCGACCCGGGCCGCGGCCGGAGCATCGCCGCCGAACGCGACGGTCCCCGCGAGCTGCGAGACGGCGACGGTCTGCGAGACCTGCGCCGCCGCCGCGTAGCGACCGTCGCCCGCCTGGTCGGCCGTGACGGTGCAGGTGCCGCTGCCGGCGAAGGTGACGACGCCGTCCGCGAGCGTGCAGGCGCCCGACGCTCCGATCGTCACGGGGAGCCCGGAGGCGCCGCCCGTCGCGGTCGGAGTGAGCGTGTCGCCGGACGCAGCCGTCGACGGCGCGGTCGAGGTGAAGGCGACGGTCTGCGCGATCGCGGTGATCTCGAAGGTCTGGACCGCCCGCGCGGTGCCGTAGGTGGCGTCGCGGTAGTGGATCGCCGTCAGCGTGCAGGTGCCCGCGGAGTCGAACCGGACGGCGCCGTTCTCGCCGTCCGAGCAGGCGCCCGAGACGCTGAGCACCGAGGGGCCGGAGGACGGTCCGCGCGTCAAGGCGGGAGTGAAGGATCCGCCCACCTTCGCGTCGGTCGGGACGGCGGTCGTGAACGCCACGGAGCCGGGCGCGTAGCCGACCTCCACCTCCTGCACGGCGGGCCGGGCACTGTCGTACTGCCGGTTGCCGTTCTGGTAGGCGAAGACGCCGCAGACACCCTTCGTGGTGAAGGTGACCACGCCGTCCTTCGCCGAGCACGACGCGGTGGTGAGGAGGAACGGAGCGATGCCCGAGGCGCCGCCCTCGATCACCGGGCGGTAGGTGTCTCCGAGGACGGCGCCGACCGGAGGCGCGCTCGTGATCCGGACCGTCTGCGGGAGGAAGTAGATCGAGTACTCCTGCTCGGCGTGCCGCGCGGGCCAGTAGCCGTCTCCGGGCTGGTCGAGGGACAGCACGCAGAGCCCGGCCCCGTCGTTCCGCACGGTCACGCCGTCCGGGAGGATCGAGCAGTCGCGGCTCGCGGAGAGCACCGGCACGCCCTTCGACGGGCCGGGCACGATCGTCGGCCGGTACGTCTCGAGCGACATCGCGTGCGGGGGCGCGGTGCTCCCGAAGGAGAGGTTCCCCTCGGGAGTCCCGACCGTGATGACCTGCCGGACCTGCGGAGCGGCGTCGTGCCGATCGTCCGCGGCCTGGTCGATCGTCACGGTGCAGGTGCCGTCGCCGAAGAACGTCACCACGTCGTCCGCGATGGTGCAGTTGCCGTTCTCGATCACCGCGATCACGAGCGGGTTGCCCGAGCCGCCGCCGGTCGCCTCGACCGTGTACCGGTCGTCGGTGAACACCCGGTCGGGCGGAGTCGAGGTGACGACGACGGTCTGGGGGATCCGCGAGATCGGGACGAAGCGCACCAGGCCGTCGGCGGCCGCGTACACGTCGTCGCCCGGCTGGTCGAACTGCACGCCGCAGGTCGAGGGCTCGGTGTAGGTCAGGATCTGCGCACCCGTCGCGTCAGGGGCGACGGTGCAGCCGAAGAAGGTCCTGACGAGCACCGGCAGTCCCGAGCTCGAGGTCGCCGTGGCGACGCCGGTCGACTCCAGGACGCCGGTCTTCGGCACCGCGACCGTCAGCGTCTGCGACGCCTTCGCGACCTCGAGATCGAAGGAGGCGCGCCCCGCGGTGTAGTGGTCGTCGCCGGCCTGGTCGGCGGTCACGGTGCAGGTGCCGCTCCGGGTGAAGGTCACGACGCCGTCGGCGATCGCGCAGGATCCGGTCGCTCCGATCGAGACGGGGCTCCCGGAGCCGCCGCCGGTGGCCGTCGGAGTGAAGGTGCCCAGCGCCGTCGGCGCGGTCGGCCGCGAGGAGGTGAAGGCGACCGTCTGCGAGAACTTCCGGACCGTGATCCGGAACGAGGACGTGCCGGTGTTGCCGGCCTCGTCGTCCGCGGTGCAGTCGACCGTCGTGTCCCCGATCGGGAAGACGCTTCCCGAGGCGGGCGTGCAGGTCGAGCCCACGGCTCCGTCGACCGCGTCCTGCGCGGAGGACGCGAAGGTGACGACGGCGCCGGAGACGTCGGCCGGCTCGGCCGTGACGGCGGCGGGCACGGTCACGACGGGGGCCGAGCGGTCGGCCAGCGCGAAGGTGCCGGGGATCGACCGGAGGGTGTAGTTCGGCCCCGCGTCGCCTCCGTCGCACCGCGTGACGTAGTCGCCGACGGGCGTGCGCGCTCCGATCGTCACCTTCCCGGTGCCGTCCGCCGTGTAGTAGGCGCCGGTCGGCTCGGTGACGAACCGGTCGGTTCCTGCGAAGCCGTCGGCCGTGCAGGTGACCGTCGGGGCGGTCGCGGTGCCGTGCGCCTGCGTCCCGGGGCTCGACGCGGTCACCGAGAGGGGCGCCGGCGAGACCGTGAGCGCGCCGTCGATGGTGATCAGCTGTCCCGAGGGGTTCGTCAGGCCGGAGCAGCGCGTGGGGTAGCGGCCGACGGGGGTCGTCGCGGAGAGCGCCAGCGGCGTCGTGAATCCGGTGTCGGACGCCGCGAAGGCGCCGCAGGAGACCGTCCCCGAGGGGGAGCCGGTCACGGAGGCGGTGATCGCGGGGGGAGTGGATCCGTAGGTCGACGAGGGCGAGGAGGCGGTCACCATCGGGACGGCCGCGACGATGCGCAGCGCGCCGTCCTTGTACCCCGCGATCGTGTAGTCGCTGCTGACCTTCGCGCCGCTGCACCGCGTGGTGAAGGTGGTGAAGGTGGAGGTGGGCCAGTTC
The DNA here is from genome assembly GCF_002931975.1 of Rathayibacter sp. AY1F3. Classification (NCBI taxonomy): domain Bacteria; kingdom Bacillati; phylum Actinomycetota; class Actinomycetes; order Micrococcales; family Microbacteriaceae; genus Rathayibacter; species Rathayibacter sp. AY1F3. Next base: position 18,438 of record NZ_PSVF01000039.1, read on the forward strand.
GGGATCAGGCGGTAGATGACGTCGTCCGCCGTGACGATCGGCCGGTAGACGCCGGCCGTGAGCGGGGCGCCGAAGGTGTCGGTGCCGACGAAGGCGGCCGTGCAGCGCAGGTCGGGGGACGGCGCGCCTCGCGGGTAGTCGACCGTCGGGGCGGTCACCGTGAGCGCCTTCGGCTTCGCCGTGAAGCTCTGCAGGGGCTCGCCCGCCCAGCCCAGAGGAGCGAGCGCGTCGAGCCTCGCCGCGAGCGTGCAGACGCCGGCGTGGAGCACGGTCACCCTCATGCCGCTGACGGAGCAGGTCTCGGCGGTCCTGCTGCTCAGGACGATCGAGCGGCCGGGCACATCGACGGCCTGCGCGTAGGGGCTCGCGTCGAAGGAGTCGCCGTACGCCTTCTGCGGGAGCGTCGACAGGTCGAAGCGCACGCCGCCCACCGCCACGGTGGCCGGCTCGCTGCGGACGCTGCCCCCGCAGGTGGTCAGGGTCGCCCGGTAGCGGTAGGAGCCGGTGGGATCGGGGCCGGCCTCGAGGAACGCGGTCCCGTCCTCCCGGGCGCCCGCCCGGCCGAGGGCGGGCTTCCACGTGGCGCCGCCGTCCGTGGACCTCTCCCAGGACACGGCGGGGATGCCGCCGTAGACGGCCGAGACGCTCACGTCCATCGTCAGCGTGTAGATCTGGTTGGTGACGCCCGCGATGTCCGAGGGCTGCCGGGTGATGACGGGTGTCGCGGCGCACGCGCGCACCTCGTGGCGCAGAGCGGGGAGCGCCGACCAGCTCCCGCGTCCCGCCTCGGCGGGGGTGATGGTGTCGGGGTAGTGCGCGCGGATCTCGTTCCAGCCCTGCGGGATGTCCCTCGTGGTCAGCACGCCGACGCCGTCCGCGTCGAGGGTCACCCTGCTGGTGCCCGCACCGGTGAGGATCTCGACGGTGCCGCCGGCGGACACCGGTCGGCCCAGGCTCGGGATGGTCACCCTCGCGGTGACGGTGACCTCCTGCCCGAGCATCGAGAAGTCGGGGGTGCGCGTCACGGTCACGGCGGTGTCGTACACCGGAGCGACCACGGGGTCGGCCGCCGTCGGGCCGGCCGTCTGCGAGATCTTCGTCACGCTCGGGTCCACATAGCTCGAGCCGCCGCCGCCGGCGCCGGGGTCGTTCATGACGCCGAGGGTGTCGTTCATGCTGCCGAACACGTAGGGCGAGCCGCCGCCGCCGCCGTACCACCAGCCGGCCCCGCCGCCGCCGCCGCTGTGGCCGGGGAACGAGCAGTTGCCGCCGCCGCCGCGGGAGGCGCCGGCGTCGGCGCCCTTGCCGTCGTTGAGGAACACGCCCCACTGGCCGTTGTTGCCGTCGGCGCACTCGCCGAAGGTGCTGTAGCCGCGGGCGCCGGGCGAGCCGCCCGAGCTCTGCCCGGCCGCGCCGCCGCCGCCGCCGTCGGCCGCGTTGTTCCTGCCGCCGTTCCCGCCGCCCCTCGCGCCGCTGCCGGCGTCGGCGTCGCCGCCGACCGAGGACCGCCCGCCGCCGCCTCCGCCGCCCGCCGCCACGGCGAGGGCGTGCTGACAGCCGTCCGAGCCGGCCGTGCTGAGGTACTGGGCGTCGCCGCCCGCGCCGCCGGAGTCGCCCGCGTAGACGCCGCCGTTCACGTAGCGCGTGGCGCCTGCCGCTCCGGCCGGGGCGCCGGTGAGGCGCCCGATCTCCAGCACCTGCCCGGGTGTGACGGGCACCTCCACGACGAGGCTGGAGCCGCGTCCGCCGGCGTTGCCCGTCCCGAGGCCGCTCGCACCCTTCCCGCCGTTCTGGCCGCTGAGGACGGCGCGGACCGTCGAGACCCCGGTCGCGGGAACGGTGTACTGCGACACCGTCGAGACCTTCGGGGAGGTGAAGCACGCGGTGCTGAAGACCGGCGCAGCCGACGCGGTCGGCGCGGCCACGACGCTGAGTCCTGCGCCCGCTACGAGCACGGCCGCGGCGACGAGGGAACGGAGGAAGGACTGGCGCATGTGCTGCTACTCCCGGCTGCTGCCGGGAGCGGGCGCCCGCGGTCGGCTCAGAGTAGGGCGGTCGTCGACCCGCGAGGAAGGCGCAAGGTACACGAACGCCCTGCTCGGGGGGTACGGGAGGACACTTCTGCCGGAACCTCCCAGGAAGTCCCCGTGCACGTCCGGGGAGTGTCCCCACCCTGTTGCGGCCGCTGCCCGGGTCGCGTAGCCTAGCGAGGTTGCGTGCATCTGCACGCGCTTGCGTGCTGCCCACCGGGCAGGAGCTCCGGCTCCGGCCGGACAGGCGGGCGGTGCGCCGACAAGTGACCTTGGGTGGGTCGGGCGGGGCTTCGTGCCGCGCGTGATCCACGGTAACCACACATGGAGGAAACCATGGCAGCAGTCTGCCAGGTGACCGGAGCCGTCCCCGGCTTCGGGCACGCCATCTCGCACTCGCACCGGCGCACCAAGCGCCGCTTCGACCCGAACGTGCAGAAGAAGACGTACTACGTGCCGTCGCTTCGCCGTAACGTCACCCTGACCCTCTCGGCCAAGGGCATCAAGGTCATCGACGCCCGTGGCATCGAGTCCGTCGTCAAGGATGTTCTCGCTCGCGGGGTGAAGATCTAATGGCCAAGCAGCAGGACGTCCGTCCGATCATCAAGCTCCGTTCGACGGCCGGCACCGGTTACACCTACGTGACCAAGAAGAACCGCCGCAACGACCCCGACCGTCTCGTGCTCAAGAAGTACGACCCCGTAGTGCGCAAGCACGTCGACTTCCGCGAGGAGCGCTAAGTATGGCCAAGAAGAGCAAGATCGCCCGCAACGAGCAGCGCAAGGTGATCGTCGACCGCTACGCCGCCAAGCGCCTCGAGCTGAAGAAGGCCCTGGTCGACCCGGCCGGGACCGACGAGACCCGTGAGGCCGCCCGCGTCGGCCTCCAGAAGCTCCCCCGCAACGCCTCGCCCGTCCGCGTCCGCTCGCGCGACGCCGTCGACGGCCGCCCCCGCGGCAACCTCACGAAGTTCGGCATCTCGCGTGTCCGCTTCCGTGACATGGCGCACCGCGGCGAGCTGCCCGGCATCACCAAGTCCAGCTGGTGACCCAGCGCCGCTAGCGGCGTGAACGATCGAAGGCCCGTGATCCATCGGATCGCGGGCCTTCGTCGTCCCGCCGGCGGACGTAAAATGTGCGGATGACCGACTCCAGCCTGCCCACCGTCGCCGAGATCGCGGCGCTCATCGACCACGCGATCCTGAAGCCCGAGCTCACCCGCGCCGAGGTCGACGCCCAGCTCGACGAGGCGCGCGCGTCCGGCGTGTTCAGCGTCTGCGTCCGCCCCTCCGACATCGCCCACTCGGTCGCTCGGCTCGAGGGCTCCGGCGTCCTGGTCGGCACGGTCATCGGCTTCCCCCACGGCACCACCTCGACCGCAGCGAAGGTCGCGGAGTCGCGTCAGGCGCTCGCCGACGGCGCGTCCGAGCTCGACATGGTCGTCAACATCGGCCGCCTCCGGAGCGGCCTGCTCCAGGACGTCGAGGACGACGTCCGCGCCGTGGTCGAGGCCGCCGAGGGCCACGTCGTCAAGGTCATCCTCGAGACGAGCCTCCTCGACGACGAGCAGGTCGTCGAGGGCAGCCGGGCCGCCGAGCGCGCCGGAGCGGACTTCGTGAAGACCGCCACCGGCTTCGCGGGCGGAGGCGCGAACGAGCACGACCTCCGCCTCATGCGCGGCGCCGTCTCGGAGGCCGTCCAGGTGAAGGCGTCCGGCGGAGTCCGCGACCTCGACACGCTCCTCGCCTACCGGGGCCTCGGCGTCACCCGCTTCGGCACCAGCGGCTCCGCGACCATCCTCGGCGACCTCGCGGCGCGGCACTCGGGCGACTCCTCCGCGGCACGTGTCGACTCCGCCTCCTACTGAGGGAGCGGCCGACGAGGGCCGCACCGCACCCGCCGACCGGATGACGCCGGTGCGCCTGCGCCCGGGCCGCGCCGGCCGGTGGGCGGAGCGGACCCGCCGCCCCCTCGACGAGATCGCCCGCGCCCTCAAGGAGCGCGTCTACGCGACCTTCACGGGCCTGGCCGTGGTGATGATCTACCTCGTCGGCGACCACCCCGACGCGGTCCACGCCCTCCAGAGCCTCGTGATCTCGATCATCGGGATCTCGGCCGCGGGCTTCGTCGCCGAGGTGATCGCGCACCAGGTCGTGCACGCCTCGGCGCCCTCGCGCTCCGAGACGCACACCATGCTGCGGATCGCGGGCGGGGCACTCGCCTCGGCGTCGCTGCCGGTCCTCGCGCTCGGCGCCGCGGCGCTGGGCTGGATCGACGCGACGGTCGCGCTGCGGATCGGCGCGGGCGTCTACGTCGCCACGCTCGCGGGGATCGCCCTCATCGCCGTCGTGCGCGCGGGCCTCTCCTGGAAGGAGAGCCTCGTCTCGCTGCTCGGGATCGTGGGCCTCGGCGTGCTGGTCGTCGGCGTGCTCGCGCTCGCGCACTGATCCGGAGGCGCCGCCGCGCGTAGGCTCGGACGGATGACGTCACGCACCAGGGTCGAGCTCGGCCGCCGCGAGGACCTCGGCGCCGACTGCGCGAACTGCTTCGGCCTGTGCTGCGTCGCCCTCGCCTTCGCCCGCTCCGCCGACTTCCCGTTCGACAAGCGCGCCGGGGACCCGTGCGTCAACCTCGACGGCGAGGACGCGTGCACGATCCACCGCCGGCTCCGGCCGCAGGGCTTCGTCGGCTGCACCGTCTTCGACTGCTTCGGCGCCGGCCAGAAGGTCTCGCAGCACACGTTCGGCGGCGTCTCCTGGCGGTCCGACCCGGCCGTGCGCGAGCGGATGTTCGCGGTGTTCCCGCTGATGCGCCGCCTGCACGAGCTGCTCTGGTACCTCGACTCCGCACTGGCGCTTCCCGGTGTCGGCGCGCCGCTCCTCGACGAGCTGCGCGAGCGGTTCGACGCCGTGCACGCGCACACCCTCGGCGTGCCGGAGCAGGTGGTCGCGGTCGACGTCGACGCGGAGTACGGAGCGTCCCGGCCGCTCCTGATCGCGGCGAGCGCGGCCGCTCGCGCAGGAGCGGCGCCGGCTGCCCGCCGGTCGAGGGGCCGTCGGCTCGCTCCGGGTGCCGATCTGGCGGGTGCATCGCTCCGGAACGCGGACCTGCGGGGGGCGGATCTGCGGGGCGCGCTCCTCCTCGCCGCGGACCTGCGGGGTGCGGATCTGCAGCGGTGCGACCTGCTGGGGGTGGACCTTCGCGATGCGGACGTGTCCGGTGCGCGGCTCGCCGAGGCGGTCTACCTCACCCAGGCGCAGGTGAACAGCGCTCGAGGGGATGCGGCGACCACGCTGCCGTCGCACTTCGAGCGCCCGTCGCACTGGGGCGGCTAGGCCGCCGGGTCAGAGGCTGCGGGGGCCGCCCAGCGACTCGTCGCCGCCCTCGTCGTCGACGCCGAGGGCCTCGACGACCTCGCGGCCGAGGAGGTGCGCGCCGCTCCAGCCCTCGATGACGCACCGGGGGAACGCCTCGCGGTCCGGGGAGCCGAGCCATGCGGCCGCGGCCTCGCGGGCCCACGCCTCGGAGGCGTACACGCCGATGATCTCGGTGCGGTCGTCCCACGGCGTCGCGGTCGAGAGGACGAAGTGGTCACCGTTCACGATCGGATCTCCTCCGGCTCTCGGGGTTCAGCGACCCCGTGGGAGTGCGGGACCGGACCGGACGCTACCCGCGGGCGGGGGAGCGCGTCTCCGGGGTCGACACGAGCGCGGATGAAGGCTACGGGAACGTCGAACGCGGCGCGATCACCCGATGGTCCCACGCAGGCGGGCGTTCAGCCCACCCAGAGCGGTCGCGATCTCGTTCTCGTCGCTTCCGGGGAGGAGGGCGCCGCCCTGCTCGAGGCCGTGGCGCAGGGCCTCGACCTCCTCAGGGGGGAGGTTGCCGCTGTCGAGGAGGGCCTGGAGGGCGGCAAGGATGCCGACGAGGGCGACGGCGTCGTCCAGGTCGAGGGGGCGGACGCAGGAATTCTCCATGTCATCGCTCCTGTTCGGGTCAGGGGTTCGGGGGCGGGGACCCCGCGTCGGGGTGC
>NZ_PSVF01000004.1:0-192968 GCF_002931975.1 Rathayibacter sp. AY1F3
GCGGGGGAGGAGGACGGGGAGTCGGCGCCGGGGAGGAGCGTCAGGACGCGTCCTTCACCATCCCGCGGACCGAGAGCTGGACGACCAGCGGCCGGTGGTCGCTCCCGGCGTCGTCGCGGTCGTCGACGACCTGGTAGCCCGAGACCTCCCAGCGTCCGGAGAAGAGGACGTGGTCGATCGGGGCGCCGAGCGCGGGCGGGACCGAGGACGGCCAGGTGCCCAGGGCGGCGCCGCCCGCGACGGTCCCCGCGTCGCGGCAGCCGCCCAGCGCGGCCGTGCCCGGCAGCCCGGTCCAGTGGTCGACCGTGGAGTTCAGATCGCCGAGGACCACGACGTCCTCCTCCGCGGAGCAGAGCGCGGAGACCGAGAGCAGATCGCTCCGCCACTCCGCGAGGCGCGAGGGGATCGGCGCCATGGTGTGCACCGCGGCGAGGACGGGGCGCTCGGGAGTGTCGGGGCGTGCGACGAGGGACGGCGTCGATCCGGTGACGACCGCGGCGGTGTCGACGCTGTAGCCGCCGAGCGAGGGGGAGAGCAGCAGGGCCGCCCCGTCGTCGGCGCCCGACCCGGCGTAGTGGAGGGTCATCGACATCCCCTGGGCGCTGAGCGCGTTCACGACGTCCTGCGCGTGCGTCTGCGAGACCTCGAGGAGGGCGATGCCGTCGACCTCGCTCTCCCGGGCGAGCGAGGCGATCGTGTCGACGGGCACGCCGTCGTGCAGCACGTTCCAGGTCGCGAGGCGCACGTCGGCGAGGCGGTGGGCGCGCGGAGCGGCGGAGTCGTAGCCCCGCGCTCCCTGCACTCCCGCGAGCACGAGCGCGAAGACGACGCCGAGCGCCGCGAGGGCCAGCGCGAGGCGCCTGACCGGAGCGACGAGGACCGCGATCACGACCAGGACAGCGGCGAGCCCGACGGCCGCCGCGCCCGTCGCGAGCCGGAACGGCACCAGCTGGGCGAAGGGGGCCTCCCGGGCGATCCCGAAGAAGCCGGGCGCCGCGACCACCAGCAGAGCGATCGCCACGATCACCGCCACCGCGGTCTTCACCAGTCTCGTCCCCATCGCCGCCCAGGCTACTAGGGCATCGGAGGGCTCGCAGGCGGCGCGTCTACGATGAGCGCATGCATGTCGACGGGGGCCGTTACGACCTCCACACCCACTCCGTCGTCTCCGACGGCACCGAGGCTCCGGCCGTCCTGGTGCGGGCCGCGGCCGCGGCCGGGCTCGCCGGAGTGGCGCTCACCGACCACGACACGACCGGCGGCTGGGCCGAGGCGCTCGCCGCGGCCGAGGAGGCGGGCATCGACCTGCTGCCCGGCATGGAGCTCTCCTCCCGCGTCGGCTGGGCCAGCGTCCACGTCCTCGCATACCTCGTCGATCCGGCGGATCCGGGGCTCGTGGCCGAGACCGCGCGCATCCGCTCGGCCCGCACGCACCGCGCGGAGGCGATCGTCACCGCGATCGCGGCCGACTACGACCTCACCTGGGACGACGTCCTCGCCCAGACCAGCCCGGGCACCACCATCGGGCGTCCGCACATCGCCGACGCGCTCGTCGCCCGCGGCCTGGCCACCGACCGCTCCGCGGCCTTCGCGGGGATCCTCGACTGGCGCGGCGGCTACTACCGCCCGCACTACGCGCCCGACCCGGTCGACGCCGTGCGCCTGGTCCGCGCGGCGGGCGGGGTCCCGGTCATCGCGCACCCGGCCGCGAGCGCCCGCGGGATCGCGGTCGAGTCGATCCTCCCGCAGCTCGTCGACGCCGGCCTGTTCGGCCTCGAGGTCGAGCACCGCGAGAACACGGCCGACGGCAAGCGCCGCCTGCGCGAGCTCGCCGAGCAGTACTCGCTCGTCACCACGGGCTCGAGCGACTACCACGGCACGGGCAAGCCCAACCGCCTGGGCGAGAACACGACCGCGCGCGCGACCGTCGACGCGATCCGCTCCTCCGCCCGCTGAGTCGCGGAGAGCCGCTGACAGGCGGAGAGCCGCCGGATCACCGTGACCGCTGAGGGGCGGAGAGCCGCTGAGTCGCGTGGGGACACCGCTGAGTCGCGGGAGAGCCGCTGAGACGCCGGGAGCCCGCCCTCCCGCGACGGATCGCGGGGGGACGGGCTCGGGGCGCGGAGGCTCAGGCCTGCGCGTCGGGGCGCGGCGAGCGGCGGCGCGACCGGGTGCGGCGGCGCGGCTCGCTGTTGCCGTCGTGGTGCTCCTTGCTCTCGCTCGAGGGAGCGGGGCCGGTCTGCTGCGGAGCGGTCGAGTCGGCGGAGTCGGAGCGGGTGCGGCGACGCGGCGGCCGGTCGCCCCGCTCGGAGCGCTCGCCGCGGTCGGAGCGCTCGCCCCGGTCCGGGCGCGCGTCGGCCTTCGCCTCGGCGGGGATCGGGGTCGGCTTCAGCCGTCCCTTGGTTCCCGCGGGGATGTCGAGGTCGGTGTAGAGGTGCGGCGACGACGAGTAGGTCTCGACCGGGTCGGGCTGGCCGAACTCCAGCGCCCGGTTGATGAGGGCCCACTTGTGCAGGTCCTCCCAGTCGACGAAGGTCACCGCGATGCCGGTCTTGCCCGCGCGCCCGGTGCGGCCGACGCGGTGCAGGTAGGTCTGGTCGTCGTCCGGGATCGTGTGGTTGATCACGTGGGTGACGTCGTTCACGTCGATGCCGCGCGCGGCGACGTCGGTGGCGATCAGGATGTCCTTCTTGCCGGCCTTGAACGCCGCCATCGCGCGCTCGCGCTGCTCCTGGTTGAGGTCTCCGTGCACGGCCGCCGCGTTGAAGCCGCGGTCGTTGAGCTCCTCGACGATGCGGGCGGCGGCGCGCTTCGTGCGGGTGAAGATGACGGTCTTGCCGCGGCCCTCGGACTGCAGGATGCGCGCGATGACCTCGTCCTTGTCGAGCGAGTGCGCCCGGTAGACGATGTGCTTGATGTTCGCCTGCGTGATGCCCTCGTCGGGGTCGGTCGCGCGGATGTGGATGGGCTTGTTCATGAAGCGGCGCGCGAGCGCGACGATCGCGCCCGGCATCGTCGCCGAGAAGAGCATGGTGTGGCGGGTGGGCGGCGTCTGCGCGAACAGCTTCTCGATGTCCGAGAGGAAGCCCAGGTCGAGCATCTTGTCGGCCTCGTCGAGGACCATCACCTGCACGTTGGCGAGCGAGAGCAGGCGCTGCCCGGCGAGGTCGAGGAGGCGGCCGGGCGTGCCGACGACGATCTGCGCGCCGGCCTTCAGCTGCTCGATCTGGCCCTCGTAGGCCTTGCCGCCGTAGATCGAGACGATCTTGGTCGGCCGATTGGAGGCGGCCAGCTCGATGTCCTCGGTGACCTGCACGGCGAGCTCGCGGGTCGGGACGACGATGAGCGCCTTGACGCCCGGCTCCGGGTCGGTGCCGAGGGCCTGGATGAGGGGGAGGCCGAAGCCGAAGGTCTTGCCGGTGCCGGTCTTGGCCTGGCCGATGATGTCCTGCTTCTGCAGGGCCAGGGGGATCGTCTGCTCCTGGATGGGGAACGGCTCGAGGATGCCCTTGGCGGCGAGTGCGGCGACGATGTCGTCGTCGATGTTCAGATCGGAGAAAGTCACGGAGTGAAGCGCCTGTCGTGTCGAACGGTCTACGCCCCTGTACGACTCCGGGCGCAGGGTCACCGATCCAGCGCCGGTGACATCCCGGCGAGTCTACTGCTCCCGGCCCCGCCGGCCCCGGAACCCCGCTCCTCCGGCGCCCTATGCTGAGGAAATGGCTGCCTGGTTCCGACGTCGACGTCCCCTGCTCGAGGTGCCCCGCCTGACGCCCCGCGGGGAGTCGAGCCAGAAGCGCGACCGCGTCGACCTCGCCGACCTCACCCCCGAGGTGCTGCCCTACCTCGGCCAGGTCGCCTACCTCCAGCTCGCGGTGTTCGAGGTGCTGGCGCGCGCCGTCGCCGAGACCGACGACCTCGCGGACAAGGAGGCCATCTCCTCCGCCGCCGGCACGGCGCTCGCGAAGCACCACGCCGTCGTCGCCGAGCTGCGCCGCCGCGACGTGGAGCCCGGCGAGGCCATGGCGCCGTTCCGCCCCGCGATCGACACCTTCGAGCGGCTCACCCGCGGCGCGGACCTCCACGAGACGCTGCTCTCGGCGTACATCACGGCGGGCCTGCTCGACGACTTCTTCATCCGCCTCACCGGCGGGCTGCCCACCGACGTGGGGCCGCGCATCGCGCAGACGCTCGGCGCGGACACGGGCGTCGACGGCGTGATCGCGATCCTCCGCCGCGAGATCGCCGCGGACGAGCGCCTGGGCTCGCGCCTGGCCGTCTGGGGCCGCCGCCTGGTGGGCGACACCCTCCTCGTGGCGCGCTCCGCGCTGATGGGCTCGGGCAACCACGACTCCGACGAGTCGCGGATCGAGCCGGTGTTCACCGAGCTCATCGCCTCGCACACGCGCCGGATGGACGCGCTGGGGCTCACGGCCTGACGGTTCCCGGCGTCGCACTGCCCCGGAATCCGGAACGACGGAGGCGCGGAAGTCCGAGGACTCCCGCGCCTCCGGCTCGGATCAGGGGGCGACGCGTCCCGAGAGCATCGCCTGCAGGGAGGCCTCGTCGCGGCGGGCGCGGCTGCGCCCGAGCGAGAGGCCGACCGGGACGACGACCACGGCGGTCGCGACGAGGGACAGGACCCAGATCAGGCCGCCGTCCCACGGCAGGCCCGCCCAGGTCAGTGCGACCCAGACGACTGCGGCGACGAGGCCGCCGATCGCCGGGACCAGCACGGAGCCGTGCAGGTGCCGGTGCGGCAGCCCGTAGCGCGCGGCGAGACCGATCAGGACCCCGAACAGGGTGATGAAGAGGAGCTCCACGACGTGTCCGCCCGGGACGCTCTAGGCGACGAAGCCGACGCGGCGCGACTCCTCGGAGCCGACCTCGACGAAGGCGATGGTGGCGGTCGGGACGATGTAGATCTTGCCCTTCTCGTCGCGGAGGCGGAGGACGGCGGTGCCGGCCTCGAGAGCGGTGGTCACCGTCTTCTCGACCTCGGTCACGGACATCGACGACTCGAAGTTGAGCTCGCGCGGGGTGTTGACCATTCCAATACGGATTTCCACCAGCAGTGCCTTTCGGGAGGGGACGAGGGTGTCAGGATACGGGACCGCGCTCGGACGACCGCGCCGGTTTCGCGGTGAGCGGAGCGGGCTGCCGGGGCTCCCGGCGGGGACGGGCGGGAGTGTCGGACCCGGTGGCTACCGTGGTCGTGTGACCGCTCCCGCGACCCCCGCTCCCTCCACCGCAGCCTCCGTCGGCGAGGCGCTCCCGGGCGAGCCCGCGGTCGTGCTGGACGACTCCCAGCGCGCGGTGCTCGCGCTGCCCGAGGGCCGCAGTGCCGCCGTGCTCGGGGCGCCGGGGACGGGCAAGACCACGACGGTCGTCGAGCTGGTCGCCGAGCGCGTCCTCGAGCGGGGGTACCCGCCCGAGTCGGTCGTGGTGCTCGCGGCCAGCCGCACCGCCGCCACCGCCCTGCGCGACGTGCTCGCCCTGCGGCTGGGAGTGCCGACCCGGGGCCCGCTCGCCCGGACCGCGACCTCGCTCGCGTTCGAGGCGGTCACCTCCTCCGCCAAGGAGCGCGGCCTCGAGCGGCCGACCCTCCTGACCGGCGGCGAGCAGGACGCCCTCCTCTCGGAGCTCGTCGAGGGCCACCTCGAGGAGGGGACCGGCCCGCGGTGGCCGGAGGAGTTCAGCCCCGAGGTGCTGCGGCTGCGGACCTTCCGGACCGAGCTCCGCGAGTTCGGGATGCGGGCGACCGAGCACGGGCTCGACTCGGACGCGATCCGCGCCCTCGGGGTCGACGCCGAGCGCGGGGAGTGGAGCGCGGCGGCCGACGTGCTCGACGAGCTGCGCGAGGTGGTCGAGTGGATGGCGCCCCAGGCGGGCACCCGTCTGGACGCGGCGGAGTTCGCGGCCTACGCGGCCGAGGCGATCCGCGCGGGCGAGGGCGGCGAGCGGATCGACGCGCTGCGTCTGGTCGTCGTCGACGACCTCCAGGAGGCGAGCGAGTCGACGCTCGTGCTGCTGCGGGCGCTGACGGAGCGCGGGGTGACCGTGATCGCGCTGGGCGACCCGGACGTGGCGACCAGCGCCTACCGCGGCGCGGCCTCCGACACGCTCGGCCGGTTCGCCGCGAGCATCGGCGCGTCCGACGTCGAGACGCTGGTGCTCGCGCGCGTGCACCGCCACTCGGCCGCGCTGCGGGCGGTCGTGTCGGCGGCCACCGAGCGGATCGGCACCGCGGCGGCCGGCCGGCAGCGGGCGGCGGTCGCGGCTCCGGCCCCCGACGCGGGCCCGGCACCCGTCCTGGTGCTGCACGCCCCGACGGCGGCGCGCGAGGCGGCGACGGTGGCGCGGCTGCTGCGCGAGCGGCGGCTGCGCGACGGAGTGGCGTGGCGGCGGATGGCGGTCGTCGTCCGCTCCGGAGCCGCGGTCCAGCCGCTGGTGAAGGCGCTCGCGGTGGCGGAGGTGCCGACCCGCTCCGTGCTCGCCGGACGGGCGCTGCGCGACGATCACGCGGCCCGGGCGCTGCTCGTGCTGGTCGGCGTCGCGATCGGCGAGCGGCCCCTGGACGCGGAGCTCGCGGCGGAGCTGCTGCTCGGCCCGTTCGGCGGGGTCGACCGGCTGGGGCTGCGCCGGCTCCGGCTCGCACTCCGGGCGGAGGAGCTCGCCGGCGGCGGCATCCGCGCGAGCGACCCGCTGCTGGTCGAGGCCCTCGCCGCGCCCGGCCGATTCGCGACCATCGACTCCGCTCCCGCCCGGCAGGCCGAGCGGCTGGCCGTGACGATCGACCGGGTCCGCCGCCTGCACGAGGAGGGGGGCTCGATCGAGGAGCTGCTGTGGTCGGCGTGGGAGTCCAGCCGCGTCGCGTCCTCCTGGCGCGAGCTCGCCCTCGGCACCGGCCTGACCGCCGCCGAGGCCAACCGCAACCTCGACGGCGTGGTCGCCCTCTTCAGCGCCGCGCGCCGGTTCGTGGAGCGGGCGACCGGGCACTCCGCGGTCGGCTTCGTCACCGAGATCCTCGAGGCGGAGGTCCCCGAGGACACGCTCGCTCCGCGCTCCGTCGAGGACGCGGTCCTCATCGGCACGCCCTCCTCTGTCGTCGGCCTGGAGTTCGACGTCGTGGTGGTGGCGCGGCTGCAGGACGGCGTCTGGCCCAACCTCCGCCAGCGCGGCTCGCTGCTCGATCCGGACGGCCTGCTGCGGCACGCCCGCGGCGAGGGCGGACTGCCGCTCGACGCCCGCAAGGCCACTCTCGACGACGAGCTCCGGATGTTCGCCTTGGCCGCCTCCCGCGCCCGGCGGCAGCTCGTGCTCAGCGCCGTCGCGGGCGAGGACGAGACGCCCTCCCTCTTCTTCCGGCTCACCCCGCCGGACGCGCCGCGGCTCGATCCGGCCTCCGCGGTGCCGCTCACGCTGCGCGGGGCGGTGGCGGCGCTGCGCCGGACCGCCACCACACCGGACTCGACCGAGGCTCCCGCCGCCATCCGAGGGCTCAGCGCCCTGGCGCTCGCGGAGGTCCCCGGCGCCGACCCCTCCTCCTGGTCCGGGGTGCTCGAGCCCTCGACCACGGAGCCGCTCTTCGACGTCGGCGACCCCGAGCGTCCCGTCTCCGTCTCGCCGAGCCGCCTCGAGGCCTTCGAGCGGTCCCCTCTGGACTGGTTCGTCGACGCCGTCTCCGGCTCCACGACGAGCACGGCGATGGGGGTCGGCACCCTCGTGCACTGGGTTCTCGAGAACGCCGAGCGGCCCGATCCGCAGGAGCTGTGGGCGGCTCTCGAGTCGCGGTGGCCCGAGCTGGTCTTCGAGTCGCCCTGGCTGGGGGAGCGGCAGAAGCGCGTCACACGGCGGCTGATCGAGGGCCTCGCGGGCTACCTCGCCGACTTCGAGCGCGGGGGAGGCGTGGTGCTCGGCCGCGAGCAGCAGTTCGAGCTCGACGTCCCGCCCGCCCGGGTGCGGGGCTCGATCGACCGCGTCGAGCGCGCGGCCGACGGCTCCGTCACGATCGTCGATCTCAAGACGGGCCGCAGCACCCCCCGCAAGGACGACATCGCCGAGCACGCGCAGCTGGGCAGCTATCAGCTCGCCGTCGCCGAAGGGGCGATCGAGGCGGCCGACCCGGCCGACGGGGGAGGCGCGAAGCTGCTCTTCGTGGCGACGGGCGTGCGCGGGAAGCCGTACCGCGAGGTGGTCCAGGAGCGCTTCGGCGAGGAGGAGCTGGAGCGGCTGCGCGATCGCGTCCGCGCCGCGGCCCTGGGCATGGCGGCGGCGGGCTTCTCGGGCCTGCTCGACGCGACCCCGTTCTCCCCCGGCGACGCCCTGCGGTACCGCATCCACGCGGTGCCCGAGGTCCCGGGGGACGGACTCCTGGCGATCGACGAGGTCGACGAGACAGAGGACCCGGAGGACTCCGAGGAGCCGGGTCCCGATGCGCCGGCCGATCCTTCCGGCCCCGCCGACCCCGACCCCTCCGCCGTCCTCGAGGAGGAGCTGCCGTGATCGACGCCCTGACCATCGCCGAGCGCCTCGACCTGCGCCCGCCCACCGCCGAGCAGCGCGCCGTCATCGAGGCGCCGCTCGAGCCTGCCCTGGTGGTCGCCGGTGCCGGCAGCGGCAAGACCGAGACGATGGCGAACCGCGTCCTCTGGCTCCTCGCGAACGGCCACGCGGCGCCGTCGGAGGTGCTCGGCCTCACCTTCACCCGCAAGGCGGCGGCCGAGCTCGGCGAGCGCATCGGGCGGAGGATCGACCAGCTCGGCGCGGCGGGCCTGCTCCCGCTCGCGCCCGGGCAGTCGGCGCCCGACCCGTTCGAGGCCGCCACCGTCTCGACCTACAACGCCTTCGCGAACACGATCTTCCGCGACAACGCCGCCCTGATCGGCCGCGAGGGGGACGCGACCGTGCTCTCCGAGGCCTCCGCCTGGCATCTCGCGCGGGGAGTCGTGGCCGACACGGCCGATCCGCGCATCCTCGAGGTGGAGGCGGGGATCGACCGGCTGACCGACCTCGTCGTCTCGCTCGCGCACGACCTCGCCGACAACCTCGCCGATCCGGCCGCGGTCGCCGCGTTCGCCGAGGACTTCCTCCGCCTGGGCGAGCTGCCGCGCGGAGGCAGCGGCTCGGGGCTCTACCGCGAGCTCGAGAAGGCGCTGCAGGCCGTGGGCGCGCTGCCGGTGCTGACGGCGCTCGCCGAGCGGTTCCAGGAGGCGAAGGCCGAGCGCGGCTTCGTCGAGTTCTCGGACCAGGTGGCCCTCGCGCTGCGGATCGTCGACAGGGTGCCGCGGATCGTGGACGAGCACCGCGCGAGGTACCGGGTGGTGCTCCTCGACGAGTACCAGGACACCTCCGTGCTGCAGACCCGCCTCCTCTCGCGGCTCTTCGCCGGGCAGGGAGTGATGGCCGTGGGCGACCCGCACCAGTCGATCTACGGCTGGCGCGGTGCGAGCGCCGAGGGGCTCGGCCGCTTCGGCACCGATTTCGGGGGAGCGGGCCGCTTCTCCCTCAGCACGAGCTGGCGCAACGGCCGCCGCGTGCTGACCGCCGCGAACGCGATCGTGGAGCCGCTGTCGGCGGGGAGCGCGGTCGCGGTCGACACGCTGAGCGCGGGTCCTCAGGCCTCCGAGCACCCGGTCGAGCTCACCTTCCCCGAGACGATCGAGGAGGAGGCGGACGACGTCGCCGCCTGGTTCGCCGGGCGCCTGCGCCAGAACGCCGAGCCGCCGTCGGCCGCGGTGCTCTTCCGGGTGCGCGCGCACATGGACCGCTTCGCCGCCGCGCTGGCGAAGCACGGCGTTCGGTACCACATCCTCGGCATCGGGGGCCTGCTGCGGCAGCCCGAGATCGCCGACCTCGTCGCCGCGCTCACCGTGGTCGAGGACCCGGCCGCCGGCAGCGAGCTCGTCCGCCTCCTGGCCGGCGCCCGCTGGCGTCTGGGCGTCCGCGACCTCAAGGCGCTGCGCGACCTCGCCTCGTGGCTCGCGGCGCGCGACCACGCGCACCGGCTGCTCCCGGAGGAGGTGCGCGAGCGGATGCGCGCGTCCGTCACCGAGGGCGAGGGCGGCTCGATCGTCGAGGCCCTCGACTTCATCGCGGCGCGCCGCCCCGGCGACGACGGGCGGATCGACCACTCCGCGCTCGGCGGGTTCAGCGCCGAGGGCCTGCGGCGCCTGCACGAGGCGGGCACCCTGTTCGCCCGGCTGCGCGCCCGGGCCGGGCTCGACCTCCTCGACTTCGTCACCCTGGTCGAGCAGGAGCTGGGCCTGGACATCGAGGTCGAGGCGAACGAGTCGCGCGGGGACGGCCGCGCCAACCTCGAGGCCTTCCGGGAGGCGGTGGCCGGGTACCTGCAGACGGACGACCGCGGCGCCGGCACCGGCTCCTCCCTCCGCGGATTCCTCCGCTGGCTCGTCCTCGCGGACAAGCGCGACGGCCTGGCCCCGCGACCGGAGGACCCGGAGCCGGGGACGGTGCAGCTGCTGACGATCCACGGCTCCAAGGGTCTGGAGTGGGACCTCGTCGCCGTCCCGCGGATGGTCGACGGCGAGCTCCCCGGCACGCCGGTCGAGGGCTTCCGCGGGTGGGTCAGACTGGGTGCGATGCCCTACGCGTTCCGCGGCGACGCCGCCGAGCTCCCCGATCTCGCCTGGCGCGGCTGCAGCACGCAGAAGGAGGTCGTCGACGCGATCGGAGCGTTCGGCGACACCCTCCGCGAGCGCAACGAGGCGGAGGAGCGGCGTCTCGCCTACGTGGCCGTCACGCGGGCGCGTCACCACCTCCTGCTCAGCGGCTCGTGGTGGGCCGGCCAGGCCAAGCCGCGCGGACCGGGCGTCTTCCTCCGCGACCTCGAGGAGGCCGGCACGATCCCGCCGCTGCCGACCGAGCCCGCGAACGAGGAGAACCCGCTCGAGCGGGCCCCGCGCACGTTCCGCTGGCCCCACGATCCGCTCGGCTCCCGCGGCGACCGGGTTCGCGCCGCCGCCGCCCGGGTCCGCAGCGCCGAGCCCGCTCTGCTCGGGGCGCGCGGCGACGACATCCGCCTGCTGCTCGCCGAGCGGGCGGTGCGGCTGGCCGGGGGCGAGCGCACGCCGCTGCCCACCCGCATCCCCGCCTCCCGGTTCAAGGACATCGTCAGCACTCCGGACGAGGTCGCCGCGCAGCTGCGCCGGCCGATGCCGGAGCGCCCCTACCGGCAGACCCGGCTCGGCACGACCTTCCACTCCTGGGTCGAGAACCGCTTCGGCGTCCAGGGCGGGGCGGAGGCGGTCGACACCTTCCCCGACGAGCTCGACGACGCCGGCCCCGCGTCCGTCGAGCAGGAGCGGCTCGACGCCCTGATCGCCACGTTCGAGCGCTCGGAGTGGGCCGACCGGCGCCCGGAGGCGGTCGAGATCGAGATCCACCTCCAGCTCGCCGGCCACGTCGTCGTCTGCAAGCTCGACGCGGTGTACCCGACGGAGGACGGCGTGCAGATCGTCGACTGGAAGACCGGGCGAGCGCCGAAGGACGCTGCCGACCTCGAGCTCAAGCAGTTCCAGCTCGCGCTGTACCGGCTCGCCTACTCGCGCTGGCGGGGGGTGCCGCTCGAGAGCGTCGACGCCGTGTTCTACTTCGTCGCCGACGACCTCGTGCTGCGGCCCGAGCGGTTCTACTCCGAGCGCGAGCTCGCGGAGTCGCTCTCCTCGGCGACGGGAGCGAGCCCGCGGCCGTGAGCGGAGGAGCCCGTGCGGGCTCCCGGCGTGCGGTTGAGCAGCTCCTCGACCTCTGAGACCGCCAGCACCGGGCCGGTGTCGGTCGAGAGGGGCGCGGAGAGGTCGCCGAGCACGCTGTCGACCAGCGTGTCGAGCATGGTGACCGCGTCGTCCACGATGGCGGAGTCGTCGGTCTCGGTGCCGTGCAGCAGCCAGCGGGCGAGTTCGAGTTCGGCGTAGAGCTGGGCGCGCTGGCGGATCGTGCGGTCCACTGCTCCCGCGCGCATCCGGGAGTAGGCGGAGAGCGCCGTCTCGGAGCCCGGGGCGCTCAGCAGCCAGTGCAGGTCGCGCGCCGGGTCGCCGACCCGCAGCGCCGCCCAGCCGAGCACGGCCGCGACGACGTCGCCGGAGCGGAGGAAGGAGTCGGCGGTCATCGAGCCGTTCACCACGGTCGGGTCGAACTGCCAGAGCGCCTCGTCGGAGGAGGCCGACTCCCAGCGCGCGACGAGCGCCGCCGGGACGTGGCCGGTGTCGGCCGCGCGCTCGATCACCGCGACCGTCTCGTTCACGCTGTCGCGCGCGGTCGCGATCGGCAGGCCCGCCTCCTGGACGAACGACACCGGGAGCGAGTGGATCGCCCCGACGGCCCGGCCGATCGAGTCCGCGAGCCCGCTCTGCGCGGCCACGTCGTCGATGAGGACGCGATCTCCCTCGAGGTACTCGTAGACGACCGCGCGGGTGCCGTCGAACGGCGTCTGCCCGACACTCTCCTGCAGATCGAAGGGCAGGCGGCTGCGGATGCCGGCGGTCAGCGCCCGGAGCGCGACGAGGTCGCCGAGCTGCTCCTGCTCCGCGAGCGCGGACGTGGGCACGCGCACGACGAGGCGGGCGCCCTCGCGCGTCGTCAGCAGGGCGGAGTCGAAGTCGCCGTGCGTCGAGGACGTGAAGGGGCGCGCGGAGCGGACGTCGAGGCCCTCGACGGCCGAGGTGGCCAGCGCGGCTAGAGTGAGATGGGATCTGGCCATGGTTTCCAGGGTAGGCGGCTCGTGCCCGGCCGGCCCGCCGCCACGCGCTGTCCCGCCGATGCCGTCGAAGGCCCGCGACAGCGGTCCTCGCGGCCCCCGTCATGAAATGAGCCCCGGATGTCACTGCCCTTCGCCGATCGCCTCCCGCTCTCGCGACAGGCGGCCGACCGCGACGGCGTCGGACGCTCGAGGCCCGCGCTCTTCGACGAGCTGCTCGCCGATCCCGCCACCCGCGTGCTCGTCCTGCACCACGACCGGACCCTGGTCGAGGCCGACCGCCTCGTCCTGCGCCGCCCCGAGGACGTGACCGCCGGCACCCTCCGGATCTACCTCGGCCGCACGCTCGCCGAGGCCCCCGGCGAGCCGGTCGGAACCCCCGTCATCGCGACCGTCCTCACCGACGCGGCCGCCGCCGAGCTCGAGCCCGACGAGGAGCGGTGGAGCGGCCTGCGCCCGATTGCCGAGCGCCTGAGCGACCGCGACGCGGGCCTGTTCACCGAGGCTCTCGCCATCGCGAACTGGCACGCCTCGCACGGCTACTCGCCCCGCAACGGCGACCCGA
This sequence comes from Rathayibacter sp. AY1F3, assembly GCF_002931975.1. Lineage (NCBI taxonomy): Bacteria > Bacillati > Actinomycetota > Actinomycetes > Micrococcales > Microbacteriaceae > Rathayibacter > Rathayibacter sp. AY1F3. Next base: position 13,281 of record NZ_PSVF01000004.1, read on the forward strand.
CCGTCGTCGAGCAGGGCGGCTGGGTCCGCCGCTCGCCCACCGACGGCAGCCAGGTCTTCCCGCGCACGGATCCGGCGATCATCGTCTGCGTCCTCGACGCGGACGACCGCCTCCTCCTCGGCTCGAACGCGATGTGGGGCACCGGCCGCTTCTCCCTGCTCGCCGGCTTCGTCGAGCCGGGCGAGTCGCTCGAGGCCGCCGTGATCCGCGAGATCGGCGAGGAGTCGGGCATGCGCGTCGTCGACCCGCAGTACCTCGGCTCGCAGCCCTGGCCCTTCCCCGCCTCCCTCATGGTCGGCTTCACCGCCCGCCTCGCCGAGGACCAGTCCCCGGAGGATCTGCTCCCGGACGGCGAGGAGATCGTCGAGCTGCGCTGGTTCACCCGGCAGCAGCTGCACGACTCGCTCGAGTCCGTGCTGCTGCCCGGCCGCTCGTCGATCGCCCGCGCGATGATCGAGGACTGGTACGGAGGCGAGCTGGAGAACGGCCCGATCGCGTGACCCTGCTCGACGGACTCGACGAGGGGCAGCGCGAGGCGGCGGAGGCGCTGCTGGGGCCGGTCTGCGTCCTCGCGGGAGCGGGCACGGGCAAGACCCGGACGATCACGCACCGCATCGCGCACGGAGTGGCGACCGGCGTCTACACGCCCGGCCGCGTCATGGCCCTGACCTTCACCAGCCGCGCCGCGGCCGAGCTGCGCTCGCGCCTGCGGGTGCTCGGCGCCGGCGGTGTCCAGGCCCGCACCTTCCACGCCGCCGCCCTCTCGCAGCTCGGCTACTTCTGGCCGCAGCTGGTGGGGGGCACGATGCCCCAGCTGCTCGACGGCAAGGCGCGCCTGCTCGGGCACGCGGCCGAGCGGCTCCGCCTGAAGCTCGACACGGCGACGCTCCGCGACCTCTCGGCCGAGATCGAGTGGCGGAAGGTGTCCGCCCTCTCGCTCGAGCAGTACGCCGTCGCCGCCCGCACGCGCCCCCTGCCCGGACGGCTCACCCTGGAGCAGACGGTCGCGCTCGTGGACGAGTACGAGGGGCTGAAGGACCAGCGCCGCCAGATCGACTTCGAGGACGTCCTGCTCGTGACCGCCGGGATGCTCGAGTCCGAGCCCGCGATGGCGATGCAGGTGCGCGAGCAGTACCGCTTCTTCGTCGTCGACGAGTACCAGGACGTCTCGCCGCTGCAGCAGCGGCTCCTGGAGCTCTGGCTCGGCGACCGGAGCGACCTCTGCGTCGTCGGCGACGCCAGCCAGACCATCTACTCCTTCGCGGGTGCGCGGGCCGACTACCTCCTCGACTTCCCGTCCCGCTGGCCGGCCGCCACCGTGGTGCGCCTGGAGGAGAACTACCGCTCGGCCGTGCCGATCGTGCAGACCGCGAACCGCCTCATGCGGGGCAGGCCCGGCGCCCTCTCGCTCCACGCCGTCGCCGCCGCCGAGGCGCCGGAGCCCGCGATCGACGCCTACCCGGACGACATCGCGGAGGCGCGCGGGATCGCGGCGCGGGTCGCGGCCGACATCGAGGCGGGGGTGCGCCCCTCCGACATCGCGGTCCTCTTCCGCACCAACAGCCAGTCGGCGGTCATCGAGCACGCCCTGCACGAGCGGGGAGTGAGCGCGCACATGCGCGGCGGCAAGCGCTTCTTCGACCTGCCCGAGGTGAAGCAGGCCGTGATGCAGCTGCGCGCGGCGTCCGTGTCGATCAGCGGCGAGCCGCTGTTCAAGTCGGTGAGCGACGTCCTCCGCTCGCTCGGCTGGAGCGCCGAGCCCCCGTCGGCGCCCGGTGCGGTGCGCGACCGGTGGGAGTCGCTGGACACGCTGGCCCGCCTCGTCGACGAGGCCCCTGCCGGATGGACCTTCCGCCAGTTCACCGACGACCTGATCGCACGCCAGCAGGTGCACCACGAGCCGGACCGCGGCGCGGTCACCCTCGCCACGCTGCACTCGGCGAAGGGCCTCGAGTGGGAGTCGGTGCACCTGATGGGGCTCGCCGAGGGCCTGCTGCCGATCTCGTACGCCGCCGGCCTCGAGGCGATCGACGAGGAGCGGCGCCTCCTCTACGTCGGCATCACCCGGGCCCGCCGGCGCCTGCGCCTCTCGTGGGCGCGCTCGACGGTCGGCCGCGTCACGCGGAGGGAGCCGTCGCGCTTCCTCGAAGAGCTCGGCACGCGCACTCGGGGTGCGGCTCCCGCTCCCGCACGGTGAACGCTCCGGAGGCGTCGCTGTAGACCCGCTCGGCCGCGCGGAGCCCTCGCCAGCCGGCGAGGAGCCGCCGCAGCACGGCGTCGGCGGCCGCCACGGCGATCGCCGCGCTCGCGAGCGGCGTGCGGGTGGGGGCTGAGCGGCCGAGCACCTGGATCACGAGGCGCGCGCGATCCGGGTCGAGGTCCATCCGGTCCCGCTCGGCGCAGTGCAGGCACGGTCCGGACCCCGGCTCCACCAGGGGTCCGACGCGCACCGATTCGTCGCCGAACACCACCGCCAGGTGCGGCACATCGGCCGCGAGCCAGTGCGCGGCGCGGGCGGGGGCGACCGCGAAGTCGGCGATCAGCACGGCGAGGTCCGGCGTCCCGTCGTCGGCGAGCAGCGAGCAGCCCTCGCTCCGGAGCAGCGTGCGCAGTGCGTCCGGTGCCGCGCCCGTCCCCTCGACGACGACCCGCGGTGCCGGGGGAGGGCCGGGCTCGACGCTGCGCAGCAGGACCGGCCGGAGCGCCTCGAGCACCTCGTCGACACGCGCCTCGCTCGCTCCGGCGCGCGCCGCGATCAGGCGGACGGTGCCGGCGCTGGTGCCCACGCGGAGGGCGTCGAGCAGCAGCTCCTCCGGGTAGCCGACGCCGTCCAGGACCGCGTGCGGCCGGTCGAGGCCGAGCTGCACCGCGGTCGCGGAGCGCCAGAGCAGGGGGAGTCGGGGATCGAGCCGGAGCACCATCCGGCGATCATGGCCGAGACCGGCCCGGCGCCGCGCGAGTTGTCCACAGGCGGGCGCCGGACGGGGGTCAGACGGGGCGGTCGCCCGTGGGGGAGGAGCCGCGGTCGTCGTCGTCCGGCGAGCCGGCGTCGTCGGTCGTGTCCGGAGCGTCTCCGGAGGCGCCGTCGCCCTCGCGCGGCATCGTGCCGTTCAGCAGGTCCTCCAGCGCGCGGTCCATCTCGTCGGGCTCCGGGGTCTCGCCGCGGGCCTCGGCCGTGAGCCGGGCGACGAGCGCGCTCGGGTCGTCCAGGTCCTCCGAGCCGGGGAGCAGGTCGGGGTGCGACCAGAGGGAGTCGCGGGCCTCGGGCCCGACGGCGTCGGTCACGGCCTGCCACATCGCGGCGGCCTCGCGGAGGCGGCGCGGGCGCAGCTCCAGGCCGACGAGGGTCGCGAAGGCGGATTCGGCCGGCCCGCCGGAGGCGCGGCGGCGGCGGACCGTCTCGGCGATCGCCCCGGCGCTGGGCAGGCGGGTGGTCGCCGCCGCGGTGACGACGTCGACCCACCCCTCGATGAGGGCGAGGACGGTCTCGAGGCGGCCGTGCGCGGCGAGCTGCTCCTCCGTCTTCGGCGGGATGAGCGCGCCGGAGGTCATCGCGTCGCGGAGCTCCTCGGGGTTCGACGGGTCGAAGCCCTCGGCCAGCTCCTCGAGGCGGGTGGTGTCGATGCTGATCCCGCGCGCGAAGTCGGTGATCTGCGAGATGAGGGCGAGACGGAGCCACTTGCCGTGCCGGAAGAGGCGGGCGTGCGCGAGCTCGCGGACCGCCAGGTACAGCTGCACCTGGTCCAGCGGGATGTCGAGGCCCTCGCCGAACGCGGCGACGTTCTGCGGCAGGATCGCCGCGTCGTTCTCCTCCAGCAGCGGGATGCCGATGTCGCCGCCCGAGACGACCTCGGCGGCGAGCTGCCCGACGACCTGGCCCAGCTGCAGGGCGAACAGGGTGCCGCCGATCCCGCGCATCATGCCCTCGGCACCGGCGATCATCGCCTGCATCTCCTCCGGGGCCTGCTCGCGGAGCACGCGGGTCAGCGCGTCCGAGATGCTCAGCGCCACCGGCTCGGCGAGCTGGGTCCAGACCGGCATCGTCAGGGAGATCCACTCGAGGCGGCTGATCGAGCGCGGCGTGCGGCTCAGCTCGGAGACGTACGCGACCTCGTCGAGCCAGAGCGCGGCGACGCCGAAGGCCGCGTCGATCGGAGCCCGCACGGAGTCGGACACCGGCGCGGACTCGGCGCGCGCGAGCTGCTTCGCCTGCTCGAGCGAGAGCGTCCAGTTGACGCCGCCGTCGCCGTTCTGCTGCATCGCGCTCTGCAGCTGCGAGAGCAGGTTCTGCAGGGCCACCGGGTCGTTCGGCAGTCCCGCCGCTCCGGCGAGCTGCGAGGGGTCGACCGGGCCGTTCCCCGAGAGGAACTGCCGCAGCATCTCCCGGAACTCGTCCTCGGAGCCGCCGCCCGCTCGGTCCGCACTGTCGCCATCGGCCATCGGGATCAGCCCTCCGTCGCTCACGTGAATCCGGTCGCCGCACCGCCTCCGCGGCCCTGCACAGGGCGCCGGTTCCGGCGCGACTCCCAGTCGTGCAAGCTACGTTAGCCCGAGCGCCCGGGGCCTCGGCGTGCAGAGCACCGCTCGGGCCCAGCCCGCTTCCGCCCGCCGCGAACATCCCGGCGGAGCCGCTCCACCCGTTGCCAGAAAGGCCCCCGTGTCGCTGTTCTCCGACGACCCGCGCCCCTCCTCCTCCCCGCGCCGCCCGTGGGTCGGACCGGTCGTCCTCCTCTCGGGTGTCGCCGTCGTGGTCGGTCTGGGCGTCGCGCCCGCCCCCTACGTGATCGAGCAGCCCGGCCCCGTGTTCGACACCCTGGGCAGCAGCAAGGACGTGCCCCTCATCTCGATCCCGGACCGCACCACCTATCCCACGGCCGGCACGCTCGACATGCTCACCGTGTCGGTCGTCGGCAACCCGCAGAGCCTGCCCACCTGGGTCGAGGTCGCGAGCGCCTGGTTCGACAGGACCAAGGCGGTCGTCCCGGTCGACGCGATCTTCCCTCCCTCCTCCACGGTCGAGGAGCGCGACGAGGCGAACCAGGCCGAGATGACCGACTCCCAGCAGGAGGCGATCGCCGCCGCGCTCACCGAGCTCGGCTACCCCGTCGAGCAGCGCGTCTCGGTCGTGCAGGTGCCCGAGGGCTCCCCGGCCGAGGGCGTCCTGGAGGCGGGGGACGAGATCCTCGCGGTCGCGGGCACCCCTGTCGCCGACGCGACCGCCCTGCGCGCGACCCTGCAGACCCTCGGCACCGGCTCCCCGGTGCAGGTCAGCATCGAGCGCGAGGGCGTCCGGCAGGAGGTGGAGGTCACGCCGCGCGACTCGAACGGCGCCGCCGTCATCGGCGTCCTCCCCGGAGCGGCCTTCGACTTCCCGTTCGAGGTCGACATCCAGCTCGACGACGTGGGCGGGCCGAGCGCGGGCATGATGTTCGCCCTCGGGATCATCGACAAGCTCACCGAGGGCGAGCTCAACGGCGGGCGGAGCGTCGCCGGGACCGGCACGATCGACGCGGCCGGCGAGGTCGGCGCCATCGGCGGGATCCGCCAGAAGCTCTACGGGGCGGAGGGCGCCGGAGCCGAGTACTTCCTCGCCCCCGCGACCAACTGCAACGAGGTCGTCGGCCACGTCCCCGACGGGCTCGACGTGCTCGCGGTCTCGACCCTCGACGACGCCCTCGCCGCACTGAAGGGCATCGCCGCGGGCGACACCTCCGGGCTGCCGGACTGCAGCACCGCCGCTCCCCTCGACTGATCCCGCCCGCCGACCCCGGGTCGACGCCCAGGTGAGCCGGACAGCCGTCGCATAGCATGGGTGGCCTCCCCTCACATCTCGACAGCAAGAGGCCCTCACGTGAGTTCCACAGCAACCGAAACCCCGCCGCGGAAGAGACGGAGCGTCCTCGCCGTCACTGTCGTGGTGGTGGCCGTCCTGGTGGTGGCGTTCTTCGTCTTCGCCGGTCTGTACACCGACATCCTCTGGTACGACCAGCTCGGCTTCCTCTCCGTGCTCACGACGCAGTGGGCGGCGGCGGGCGGTCTCTTCGTCATCGGCTTCGTCGCCATGGCGGTGCCGGTGTTCATCAGCCTGATGCTGGCGTACCGCCTCCGGCCGGTCTACGCGAAGCTCAACTCGCAGATCGACCGCTACCAGCAGGTCGTGGAGCCGCTGCGGCGCCTGGCCACCTTCGGGATCCCCGCGGTGCTCGGCCTCTTCGCCGGCGTCTCCTCCGCCACCCGCTGGCAGACGAGCCTCACCTTCTGGAACCGCACGCCCTCGGGCACCACGGATCCGCAGTTCGGCCTCGACACGTCGTTCTACCTCTTCGAGCTGCCCTTCTACCAGAGCATCGTCGGCTTCGCGTCGGCGGTCCTGCTGATCTCGGCGTTCGCGACCCTCGCCACCGGCTACCTCTACGGAGCGATCCGTGTGAACGGCCGCGAGATCCGCATCTCGAAGGCCTCGCGCATCCAGCTGGCGGTCATCGCCGCCCTCTACCTCGCCGTGCAGGCGGTCAGCCTCTGGCTCGACCAGTACGCGACGCTCGCGCAGCAGGGGCCCCGCATCACCGGCGCCACCTACTCCACCGTCAACGCGACGATCCCGGGCCTGCAGATCCTGGCCGGCATCGCGGCGCTGGTCGCGATCCTCTTCGTCGTCACCGCCTTCATCGGCCGCTGGCGCTTCCCGGTCATCGGCACCGCGCTGCTGATCGTGTCGAGCCTGCTCGTCGGCTCCCTCTACCCGTGGATCGTGCAGAAGTTCCAGGTCGAGCCCAACGAGCGCACGCTCGAGCAGCCCTTCATCCAGAACAACATCGACATGACGCGCCAGGCCTACGGCGTCAGCGACGTCGACGTCATCCCCTACGACGCGACCACCGACGCGGAGCCGGGCGCCCTGCGCTCGGACGCCGAGACCACCGCGAACATCCGCATCCTCGACCCCGCCGTCGTCACCGACGCGTTCTCGCAGCTGCAGCAGTTCCGCCAGTACTACAAGTTCGGCGACACGCAGAACGCGCTCGACGTCGACCGCTACTCCATCGACGGATCGACGCAGGACGCTGTGGTCGGCGTCCGCGAGCTGAACCTCAACGGCCTCGGCACCAACCAGACCTGGTACAACCAGACGCTCGTCTACACCCACGGCTACGGCCTGGTCGCCGCGTACGGCAACCAGCGCTCGGCCGACGGCGAGCCGGTGTTCATCGAGTCCGGCGTCCCGACGACGGGCGACCTCGGCGACTACGAGCCGCGGATCTACTTCGGCGAGAACTCCCCGCCGTACTCGATCGTGGGCGGCAACGACTCGCGCGACATCGAGCTCGACTACCCCTCGGGCACCGACGGCGCGCAGCAGACCTACACGACCTTCGACGGCGAGGGCGGCCCCGCTCTCGACAACGTCTTCAAGAAGCTCGTCTACGCGATCAAGTTCCAGTCGGAGCAGATCTTCCTCTCGGACGGCGTGAACGACGACTCGCAGATCCTCTACGACCGCGATCCCGTGCAGCGCGTCCAGAAGGTCGCGCCGTACCTCAAGCTCGACTCCGACGCCTACCCGACCGTCGTCGACGGCCGCGTGAAGTGGGTCGTCGACGGGTACACCACCTCGGCCGACTACCCGTACTCGGAGGTGCAGAGCCTCTCGCAGGCGATCGCCGACACGAACACGCAGCAGCAGTTCCCGACCGACGACGTCAACTACATCCGCAACTCGGTGAAGGCGACCGTCGACGCGTACGACGGCAGCGTCACGCTGTACGCGTGGGACACCGAGGACCCGATCCTGCAGACCTGGCAGAAGATCTTCCCGACCACGGTGAAGCCCGTGAGCGACATGTCGGGTGAGCTGCTCAGCCACGTCCGGTACCCGGAGGACCTCTTCAAGGTCCAGCGCGCGGTCCTCGGCACCTACCACGTCACCGACGCGGGCTCCTTCTACTCCCGCGAGGACGCCTGGGCGACGCCGAACGACCCGACGAGCGGAGCCGCGACCACGGCCGCCGCGACCGGCACCAGCCTGCAGCCTCCGTACTACCTGACCCTGCAGACGCCGGACCAGGACGTGCCGTCGTACTCGCTCTACTCGACGTACATCCCGGCGAGCGTCCAGGGCGCGCAGGCCAGCCGCAACGTGCTGACCGGCTACCTCGTGGCCGACTCCGACGCCGGCTCGACGGCGGGCTCCGTGGCTGACGGCTACGGCACGCTCCGCCTGCTCGAGCTGCCGAAGGACGACACGGTGCCCGGCCCCGGCCAGGTGCAGAACGCGTTCACCACCGACCCGACGGTCGCGAACGAGCTGAACATCCTCTCCCGCGGCGACACCACCGTCACGAGGGGCAACCTGCTCACGCTGCCGGTCGGCGGCGGCCTGCTCTACGTCCAGCCGATCTACGTGCGCTCCAACGGAGACACGAGCTTCCCGCTCCTGCAGAAGGTGCTGGTCGCGTTCGGTGACGACATCGCCTTCGAGGACACCCTCGACGCGGCCCTCGACAGCCTCTTCGGCGGCGACTCGGGAGCCGATGCGGGCGACACCGGCACGCCGACGACTCCGGACGCGGGCACCGGCACCTCGGGCGGCGACACCGGAGGCGACGCGGGCGGCACGACCGGCGGCACCGGCTCCACGCCGGCCACGGGCGACCAGACGGCGCTGCAGCAGGCGCTGAACGACGCGCGGGACGCCCTCACGGCTCGCGAGAACGCCCTCAAGGCGGGCGACCTCACCGCCTTCGCGGCGGCGGACGAGCAGCTGACCGAGGCGCTCTCGCGGGCGCTGCAGGCCGAGGGCGGCCAGTAGCCCGCATGGTGCAGGTCGACCGCGGCGAGCACCTCCGCTCGGGGGAGTGGCTCGAGCTGAACCGCACGTACTGGGAGGAGCGCACCGGCGAGGGTGCGCTCCACCCGGAGCTCGTCACCGCGGCGCTCCTCGACCCCGGTCCGAGGATCCTCCAGCTCGGCTCGGGCGACGGGCTCGACGCGCTCGAGCTCGCCGAGCGCGGCGCCCGCGTGGTGGGCGTCGACTTCTCGATGCCCGCGGTGCGCCGAGCACGCGCCGCCGCCGCGGACAGGGACCTCGCCGGCTCCGCCCGCTTCGTCTGCGCGAACCTCTACGAGCTGCGGCACATGCTGCCGGAGCCCGACTCGTTCGACGTCGTGCTCTGCAGCGCCGGCGTCGTCTCGTGGCTCCCCGACCTGGAGGAGTGGGCGCGGCTGGTGGAGTGGTTCGTCGCCCCCGGCGGCGCGGTGCTCGTCGCCCCGTCGTCGTCCGCTCCCGTCGACGCCGACGTCCGCACCTGGTCGCGCACCTCGTCCGAGCTCGCAGCCGCCCTGACGGCGGTCGGGCTGAGCGTGGACGGGAGCGCCGTGCTGCGCGCCGCCAAGCCCGCCTGAGACCGGAGCCCGCTCCCGCCGCCGCGTCGATTTGCACCGGCGCCGGAACGCGTGTAATGTCTCTTCTTGTGCCGCGGGGTGGAGCAGTTCGGTAGCTCGCTGGGCTCATAACCCAGAGGTCGTAGGTTCAAATCCTGCCCCCGCAACAAGAAAGCGAAAGCCGGTCCTGAGAAGGGCCGGCTTTCGTCGTTAACACGGGTCGCGGACGTGCTGCCCGCGGCTGACAGTGCGCGGGCGGAGACCTCAGTCGCCCTCGATCACGCTCAGCACGTTGCCCGCCGGATCGCGGAACCAGCAGATCGTCGGCCCGTGGCCGCGCATCACTCCGTCCGCATCGGTCGGCAGCGACGGGTCGTCGTAGATCGCCGTGATGACGCCGGCCGCGTGCAGCTCGGCGACCGCCACGTCGACGTCCTCCACCGAGAAGTTCAGGATCGTGAACGACGCCGGCTCGTGGTCCGGCTTCGGGTACGCGATCGCGCGGCCTCCGCCCGGCAGCCGGATGTCGAGGATCCCCATCGCGTTCAGCTCGACCTCGAGCCCGAGCACTCCGCCGTAGAAGGCCCGCGCCGCCACCACGTCGTCCACGCTGAAGCCGCTGAAGGCCCTCTCGCTCCGGATCATCGCCGTCCTCCGTCCCGCGGCCGCACGGTCGCGCCCGCTCCGCTCCGGACGCTACTCCGGTCGCCCGTCCGCGTCGCCGTCGGATCCGCCCGCGGCGCCGCCGACCGCGAGGCGGTCTTGCGCGACCCGCATCCGCGGACCGGCCTCCCGACGCTCCGCGCCGGCGCGTGTGCCGGACCGGCCCGCACGTTAGGCTCGACCCCGATGCGAGGGGTGCTGCTGTGAGTGACGAACGCGGGGACGACGGCTCGAACGAGGGGCTCGGCGACCGCCCGACCCGGCGGAGCCCGCGGCAGGCGCCGCACGCGCTGCCCGCAGCACGCGTCACCACTCCGGTCCTCACGCCCGTCCGCCCCGTGCGGCGCCGCCGGGGCCGTGTCTTCCGCGCGACCGTCAGCACGGTCGCCCTCGCCGCCATCGCGGGCCTCGTGGCGGTCTCCGCGCTCCCCGCCTACTCCTTCGACCCGGCACCCGATTCGCAGGCCGCCGTCGAGGCCGCCGCCCGCGTGCAGGCGCTCGGCAACCAGAAGCTCACCGTCGCGCCGACCGCGGTCCAGGAGCAGGTCATCCGCGACTCCTTCACCGCACCGACCCAGGCCCAGCTCGACGAGGCGGCCGCCCAGGCGCGCGCGCTCGCCGCCGCCGAGCAGGCCGCCCGCGACGCCGAGACCGCCCGCCTCGCCCAGGAGGCGCAGGCCGCGGCAGGCACGACCGGCGCGGACGGCGCCGCCGCAGGCAGCGGCGGCACCAGCACCTCGGTCACGCCCCGCGAGGAGGGCGACGACTACCCCTGGCGCGACCAGCTCACCGACGACCAGGGCGGCGGCCTCTCGCCGCTGCGGTACTACTACCGCGAGTGCGTCGACTTCGTCGCCTGGCGGATCAACCGCGACCAGGGCTCGACGAGCGCACCCTTCAAGTGGACCTGGGGCAACATGACCCCGGGCGGGGGCAGCGCCTACGCGTGGGCCGGCCAGTGGGCCTCCCACGGCTGGGTGACCAGCAGCACGCCCGTCCCCGGCGCGGTCGCCTGGTTCACCGGCAACCACGTCGCCTACGTGCAGGCCGTCAACTCCGACGGCACGGTCTCGCTCGAGGAGTACAACTGGGGCAACGACCACGCGTACCACAAGCGCACCATCCCGGCCTCCCAGGTCGCCCTCTTCCTCTACCCGCCGAGCTGATGACCGGCGCCGTCGGCATGGCCGTGGCGCAGTTCGCCCCCTCGACGGACCGGGAGGCGAACATCGCGACGATCGGGCGCCTGGCCCGGATCGCCGCCGAGCGCGGCGCGAGCATGGTGGTGCTGCCGGAGTACAGCTCCGCCTTCACCGATCCGCTCGGGCCCGAGCTGGTCGCGGCGGGCGAGGCGCTCGACGGCCCGTTCGTCACGGCTCTCGCGGCGCTCGCGCGCGGGCTCCGGATCCACCTCGTGGCGGGCATGGTCGAGGCGGTGGACGGGCGCCGCATCGCGAACACGCTCGTCGCGCTCGACCCCGAGGGCGCGCTCGTGGCCCGCTACCGCAAGCTGCACCTGTACGACGCCTTCGGCCAGACCGAGTCGGAGTGGGTCGCCGCGGGGGAGATCGCCGCACCCGAGACGTTCGAGGTCGGCGGCCTCGTCGTCGGGCTGCAGACCTGCTACGACCTGCGCTTCCCGGAGGTCAGCCGCTGGCTGGTCGACGCCGGGGTCGACGTCATCGCGGCACCGGCCGAGTGGGTGCGCGGCCCGCTCAAGGAGGCGCACTGGCGGACGCTGGTCACCGCCCGCGCGCTCGAGAACACGGTGTACCTCGTCGCAGCCGACCAGACCCCGCCGATCGGGGTCGGCACGAGCATGATCGTCGATCCGATGGGCGTCGAGACCGTCACCCTCGGCGAGGTCGAGGATGTCGCCGTCGCCTGGGTCTCGCGCGAGCGGATCGACGCGGCGCGCGCGAAGAACCCCGCTCTGGCGCTGCGGCGCTTCCGGGTGCTGCCGCTCTGACCGCCGCCCCCGGCCCGACGGCGCCGGGCATCCGTCCGCATCCGCTGAGGCCGGCTACTCAGCGCGCCATGCGCGCGAGGCCCGCGACCGCGGTCTCCAGCACCTCGAACCGCTTGCAGAAGGCGAAGCGGACGAGCGAGCGGTAGGGAGCGGCGTCCTCGGGGCGGCAGAACGCCGACACGGGCACCGCCACCACTCCCGCGAGCTCCGGGAGCGCCCGGCAGAGCGCGACCCCGTCGTCATAGCCGAGCGGTGCCGCGTCCGCGACGACGAAGTAGCCGCCCGAGGAGGGCGCGACGCCGAAGCCCGCGGCCGCCAGGCCCGCCGACAGCAGATCCTTCTTGGCCGCCAGCGTCTGCGCCGCGCCGGTGAAGAAGGCGTCCGGGAGCCCGAGCCCGAGGGCGACGGCCCCCTGGAACGGCGAGCCGCTGACGTAGGTGAGGAACTGCTTCACGGCGAGGACGGCCGTGATCAGCTCGCGCGGGCCCGTGACCCAGCCGATCTTCCAGCCCGTGGTGCTGAAGGTCTTGCCCGCCGAGGAGACGGAGAGCGTCCGCTCGAAGGCTCCGGGAAGGGAGGCCAGCGGGACGTGCGGAGTGTCGAAGCGCAGGTGCTCGTAGACCTCGTCCGTCAGGATCACGGCGTCGTGCCGCTCGGCGAGCCGCACGATCAGCTCGCGGGTCTCGGCCGGGAGGACGGCACCGGTCGGGTTGTGCGGGTCGTTCACCAGGATGACGCGCGTGCGGTCGCTCACTGCGGCGGTCAGCTCGTCGTGGTCGACCGCGAAGGAGGGGCCGCGCAGGAGCACGGTGCGATGCACCCCTCCGGCGAGGGCGATCAGGGCTCCGTAGGCGTCGTAGTGGGGCGTGAAGGTGACGACCTCGTCGCCCGGCTCGAGCAGGGCCAGCAGAGCCGCGGCCAGGGCCTCGGTGGCGCCCGTGGTGACGAGGACCTCGCCGTCGGGGTCGAGGGCGATCCCGGAGAAGCGCAGCCGGTGCGCGGCGATCGCCTCGCGCAGGACGGGGAAGCCGGGACCCGGCGGGTACTGGTTGAGCCCGGACGCGATGGCGTCGCGCGCGGCGTCGAGGATCTCGCGCGGGCCGTCCTCGTCCGGGAAGCCCTGGCCGAGGTTCACCGCTCCGGTGCGCAGGGCGAGCGCGCTCATCTCGCTGAAGACGGTGGCGGCGACCTCGCCACCGGGGCCGAGGAGGCCGGCGCCCGCCGCGGCGCGGGACCAGGATCCGGGAATGCTCACGTGCCCAGTGTGCCCGCTCGAGCAGTCCGGCCGGTTTCATTTCCCGCTCGCAGGCCCGTCATAAGAAACCCCCAGGTACGATCGCCAAGCTATCCCCGCTTGGAAGGAGCAGCACCCATGACCGAGAGTCACGAGGGTCCTCGTCAGCCGGAGGAACCCACCACGCCGACGGAGTCCGGCGCCCGAGAGGCGACCGAGCGCACCCCCGGCGAGAGCTCCGGAGCGTCGTCCTCGACCACCGGGCCCACCGAGCCGACCCACCGGGGCGGAGCGCACCGCGAGAGCGAGAACCCGACCGTCCCCTACCCCTCCTCCTCGGCCCCCCAGCCGCCGTACACGCCGAACGCGACGGCCGGCAACGAGGCGCAGCCCGTCTCCCAGCCCGCCCGCTACGGGCAGTACGCGCCGCCCGCCGCGAACACCCTGCACGGCTCCGAGGAGCCGCCCTCCTCGAGCCCCTTCGGCCCGGGCGCCGAGTACACCCCCGCCCCCACCGCCACGAAGCGCCGAGCCGGAGTGGGCGTCGTCGCGGCGCTCGCCATCGGCGCGGTCGTGGGCGGAGTCGCGGGAGCCGGCGTGTTCGGCCTCTGGTCCGCCTCCAACGGCGGCGGGACCCGCGTGGTCTCCGCCGGCGGCTCGCAGACGATCACGGTCAACAACGCCGAGGACGCGACGACCGCCACCGCGGTCGCCGCCAAGGCCACTCCGAGCGTCGTCACCATCGCGGTGAGCGGCAGCTCGTCCGCCGGCACCGGCTCCGGCATCGTGCTCTCGAAGGACGGCTACGTCCTGACCAACACCCACGTGGTCACCCTCGACGGCGAGATCGCGAACGGCACCGTCTCGGTCACGACCAGCGACGGCCGGATCTTCGACGCGACCGTCGTCGGCACCGACCCGACCCTCGACCTCGCCGTCATCAAGCTGACCGGCGCGACCGACCTCAGCCCGATGACGTTCGCGGACTCCACCAAGATCAACGTCGGCGACACGGCGGTCGCCATCGGCGCCCCGCTCGGCCTCTCCGGAACCGTGACCGACGGCATCGTCAGCGCGCTCAACCGCAGCATCCAGGTCGCCTCCTCGGCGGCTCCGGACGACTCGGGCGACAGCTCGAGCGGCGGCACCGAGAGCCCGTTCAACTTCGACATCCCGGGCCAGCAGGCGCCGACCCAGGCGAAGAGCACCATCTCGCTGCCCGTCATCCAGACCGACGCGGCGATCAACCCGGGCAACTCCGGCGGCGCGCTGCTCGACAGCGACGGCGAGCTGATCGGCGTGAACGTCGCGATCGCGAGCGCCGGCCAGTCCTCCTCGAGCGGCCAGTCCGGCAACATCGGAGTCGGATTCGCGATCCCCAGCGCGATCGCCGAGCGCATCGCGAAGGAGATCATCGCGAACGGCTCCGCCTCGCACGGCCTGCTCGGCGCGAGCGTCTCCGACTCGACCGCGGACGTCCTCGGCGCCCGCATCGAGGAGGTCTCCGGAGGCGGTGCCGCGCAGGCGGCCGGTCTCGCCAAGGGCGACATCATCACCGCGATCGACAGCACTCCGATCACGAGCGCGTCCGACCTCACCGCGCAGGTCCGCGCGCAGGCCGCGAACGCCGCGGTCGAGCTGACCTACGTCCGCAACGGCCAGAGCTACCAGGCGAAGGCGACGCTCGGCCAGATGGCCGCCGGCTGACCCTCCGCCGCCGCGCACAGCCCCTCGAGGATCCGTCCCCGGGGAGCTGTGCTCCGCCACCGCGCTCAGCCCCTCGAGGATCGGTCCCCGGGGGGCTGTTCCGCGTCCGGGCCGGGCCCCGGGGCGGGGCGGTCCCCGCTGGTAGGGTGGTGGATCCCTGCGCCCGCGCTCCTCCCGCACGAACTGGACCCATGCAGCACGAGATCCCGGAAGACGACCTCTCCGACCTGCCCGGCGTCTCCTACGTCATGCCCGTCCTCAACGAGGTCGCCCACGTGCGCGCCGCGGTCGACTCGCTGCTGCACCAGGACTACACCGGCCCCTTCGACGTCGTCCTCGCCGTCGCCCCGAGCATCGACGGCACGGAGCAGCTCGTCGCCGAGCTGAGCGCGGCCGACCCGCGGATCCGCGTCGTGCCGAACGAGGTCGGCTCCACTCCTGCGGGCCTCAACGCCGCGATCCGCGCCTCGCGTCACCCGGTCGTCGTCCGGGTCGACGCGCACTCCGTCCTGCCGCCCGAGTACGCGCGCACGGCGGTCGAGGCGCTGCAGCGCTCCGGAGCGGCGAACGTCGGCGGAGTGATGGCGGCGGAGGGCCTCACCCCGTTCCAGCGCGCGGTCGCCCGGGCGTACGGCTCCCGCATCGGCCTGGGCGGCACGCCCCACCACGTGGGAGGCGAGGAGGGCCCGGCCGACACGGTGTACCTCGGCGTCTTCCGCCGCTCCGCCCTCGAGCGCGCCGGCCTGTTCGACGAGCGCTTCAAGCGCGGGCAGGACTGGGAGCTGAACCGGCGGCTGCGCGAGCGCGGCGAGGTCGTCTGGTTCACTCCGCGCCTCACCGTCACCTACCGGCCGCGGCCCTCGATGCGCGCGCTGCTCCGGCAGTTCCTCTCGACCGGGATGTGGCGCGGCGAGCTCACCCGGATGTTCCCGGCCTCGCGGTCGCTGCGCTACTTCGCTCCGCCCGTGCTCGTCGCCATGCTCGCCATCGGGCTGCTCGTCGGGCTGGCGGGAGTCGTCCAGGCGCTCGCCGGAGCCGCGCCCTGGCTCCTGCTCGGGTTCGCGGTGCCCGCCGCCTACCTCCTCCTGGTGGCGGCGGCCACTCTCGTGGTCGCGCGGCCGAACGGTGCGCGTGCGATGCTGTGGTTCGCCGTGGTCATCCCGGCGGTCCACGTGGCCTGGGGGACCGGCTTCGTGCTCGGCTTCGCCGGGCTGACCAGCAACATCTCCGCCCACCGCCACCAGCCGCGGTCCGACTCGCCGAGGGGCGCATGACCACGACGACGAGACCCCGCTCCATCGCCGAGCTGCGCGCCGTCGCGCAGCCCCCGGAGGTGCGCGGGCGCCGCAACGCCGAGCACTGGACGGCGTCGCTCTACCTGCGCCGCTTCTCGCCCTACCTGACCTGGCTGCTGCTGAAGACCTCGATCTCGGCGAACGGCGTCACCGGGCTGATGATCCTGGTCGGCTGGAGCGCGGCGGCAGCCCTCCTGATCCCGGGGATCGCCGGAGCGGCGCTGGCGCTGCTCCTCGGCCAGCTGCAGATGCTGGTGGACTGCTGCGACGGCGAGGTCGCGCGCTGGCGCCGCACGTCCTCGCCGGCGGGCGTGTTCCTCGACAAGGTCGGGCACTACACGACCGAGGCGCTGATCCCGATCGCGCTCGGACTGCGGGCGGCGGGCGTCCCGTTCGAGGCGCCGGCGGACTTCCTCTGGACGACGATCGGCTTCGCCCTGGCCCTGGTGATCGTCCTCAACAAGGCGCTCAACGACATGGTGCACGTGGCGCGCGCGAACGCCGGTCTCACGAAGCTGGCGGACACGAAGGGCGAGGCGGTGCCGTCCTCGTCCGGACTGGCGGGGCTTCGCCGCGCGGCCCGCTTCCTGCCCTTCCACCGCCTCTACCACTCCGTCGAGCTGACGATGCTGGCCTTCGCGACCGCCCTCGTGGGCCTCGTCGTCGGAGCGGGCACGGCCGACCGGGTCCTCGTCGGGGCGCTGCTGCCGCTCGCCCTCCTCGCCCTGGTCGGCCACTTCGTCGCGATCATGGCGTCCAAGCGTGTCCGCTCCTGAGCCGCGGGTCGGCGTCGTCGTCCTGACGCAGGGGACCCGGCCCGACGACCTCGCCACGGGGCTGGCCGGCGTCCTCGCGCAGGAGGGCGTCGAGCTGGACGTCGTCTGCGTCGGCAACGGCTGGGAGCCGGACGGCCTGCCCGAGGGAGTGCGCGCCCTGGCGCTCCCCGAGAACCTCGGCATCCCGGCGGGCCGGAACGCCGGAGTCGACGCCGTCGCGGGGGAGTACCTCTTCTTCCTCGACGACGACGCCCGGATCCCGTCCCCCCGCTTCCTCGTCGATGCGATCGCGCTGCTCGCCTCGAACCGCCGCATCGGCCTGGTGCAGCCCCGCGTCGACAGCACGGACGGCACGCCGAGCCCGCGGCGCTGGATCCCGCGGATCCTCAAGGGCGACCCCCGCCGCTCCGGCCCCGTCTTCTCGGTCTGGGAGGGAGCGGTCGTGCTGCGGCGCGACGTGTTCGCCCGGACGGGCGGCTGGGCGGCTCCGTTCTTCTACGCCCACGAGGGCATCGAGCTGGCCTGGCGGGTCTGGGACACGGGTCGCACCGCTTGGTACGCGGGAGAGCTCGTCGCCCAGCACCCGGTCATCCAGCCGACCCGTCACGCCGACTACTACCGGCTGAACGCGCGCAACCGCGTCTGGCTCGCCCGCCGCAACCTCGCCGCACCTCTGGCGCTCGTCTACGTGGCGTCCTGGACCGCGATCCAGTGCGTCCGCTGGCGTCGCGACCCGGCCGCCCTGCGCGCCTGGTTCGTCGGCTGGCGGGAGGGATGGCGCTCGGATCCGGGCGGCCGGCGCGTCCTCTCGGCCCGCACGGTGCTCCGGATGGCGTTCGCCGGGCGTCCGCCGATCGTCTAGCATCGGGGAATCCGCCCCCGCCGGGGCCCCCGAAAGGACGACGGTGTTCGATTCGACCCAGCTCTCCCCGCCCGAGCGCGCCGAGGCGGAGGCGACCCCTGCCGGACCGGACCTCCTCACGACGGTCCGCGAGCGCCTCGGCGCCGTCGACGACGAGTTCTCCGGCCGCCTCGACGAGCACCTCCCGCGCCTGGTCGATCTGCTCGCCACGGTGTACGCCGGCCGCGAGGACCTCGAGGACCAGCTGGTCGCGATCGTCGAGCTCGCCGCCGCCTCCTGGGAGGAGCGGCCCGAGGAGCTCCGCGCGCTCGACCGCGCCCGCGAGCAGCACCCGACCTGGTTCCTCTCGAACAAGGCTCTGGGCGGGGTCTGCTACGTCGACCGCTACGCGGGCGACCTCGAGGGGCTGCGCGCCGAGATCCCATACCTCCGCGAGATCGGCCTGAACTACCTGCACCTGATGCCGCTCTTCGATGCGCCCGAGGGCGAGTCGGACGGGGGCTACGCGGTCTCGAGCTACCGGCGCGTGCGGCCGGACCTCGGCGACATGGAGCAGCTCCGCGGGCTGGCCTCCGAGCTGCGTGAGCAGGGCATCGCACTCGTGGTCGACTTCGTCTTCAACCACACCTCGAACGAGCACGAGTGGGCGCAGCGCGCGCTCGCCGGCGAGCAGCGCTTCGAGGACTACTACTGGATCTACCCGGACCGGGAGCAGCCCGACGCCTTCGAGCGCACGACGCGCGAGATCTTCCCGGACGACCATCCCGGCTCCTTCGTTCAGCTGGAGGACGGGCGCTGGGTCTGGGCCACGTTCCACCGCTACCAGTGGGACCTCAACTACTCCAACCCCGAGGTGTTCCGGGCGATGGCGGGAGAGATGCTCTTCCTCGCCAATCAGGGCGTCGACGCACTGAGGATGGACGCGGTCGCGTTCATCTGGAAGGAGCTCGGCACCACCTGCGAGTCGCAGCCGCAGGCGCACCTGCTGCTGCGCGCGTTCAACGAGGTCTGCCGCCTGGCCGCTCCGGCGCTGCTGTTCAAGTCTGAGGCGATCGTGCACCCCGACGAGGTGATCGAGTACATCGACGTCGAGGAGTGCCAGCTCTCGTACAACCCGCTGCAGATGGCGCTCACCTGGGAGGCGCTCGCCACCCGCGACGTCCGTCTCCTCTCGCAGGCCCTCGAGCGCCGGCACGCCCTCCCCGAGGGCACGGCCTGGGTCAACTACGTGCGCGGGCACGACGACATCGGCTGGACCTTCGCCGACGAGGACGCCGCCGAGCTCGGGATCGACGCGGCCGGCCACCGCCGGTTCCTCAACGACTTCTACACGGACCGGTTCGACGGCACGTTCGCCCGCGGAGTGCCGTTCCAGGAGAATCCGCGCACCGGCGACCGCCGCGTCTCGGGCACCACCGCGTCCCTCGCCGGAGTGGAGGCGGGCGACGCCTACGGGATCGACCGCGTGCTCCTCGCGCACTCGATCGCCCTGAGCACCGGCGGGCTGCCGCTGCTCTACCTCGGCGACGAGGTCGGCCAGCTCAACGACCACGGCTACCTCGACGACCCGACGACGGCCGGCGACTCGCGCTGGGTGAACCGGCCGCGCCGCCCCGCGGAGCGCTACGACGAGCGCGAGGTCCCGGGGACGGCCGCGAGCGAGGTCTTCGGCGGGCTGCTGCACCTCATCGCCGTGCGCAAGGCCGTGCCGATGTTCGCGGGCACCGAGCTGAGCGTCTTCGACCCGGTCAACGACCACGTGCTCGGCTACCAGCGCCCCGGCGACGGGGAGTCGGTGCTCGTGCTCGCGAACGTGTCGGACGAGGTCCAGGAGGTCGCGGCCGAGCGGTTCGGCGGGTTCGCCGCGGAGGCGGTCGACCTGGTCACCGAGATCGCGGTCGACCTGCGCGAGGGCTTCCGTCTCGCTCCGCTGCAGTTCGTCTGGCTGAGGGTGACCCCGGCCTGATCGGGCCGCGCGAGGCCCTCGGCGCGGGGGCCGTCGCCGGTACCCTGGGGCGGATGACTCCCGCTCCCCGTGCCCTGCTCGCCCGCCTCCGCACCGACGCGCGACTCGCGCGCAAGGTGGGCGGCGAGCTGCTCGCGGCCCGCCGGGCCCGCCACGCGGTGACCCGGCTGCTCGCGGAGCGCGGGCCGCTGCCCGAGGGCCGGTTCGAGATCGGCGTCTACTTCGCCGACGGCGACATCAACCTGTACCAGCTGCGGCAGTGGTACCGGCCGCTGGCCGAGCTGGCGGAGACGCATCCGGTCGTGCTCCTCAGCCGCAACGCCGGCGCCGCGGAGGTGCTGCTGCGCGAGAGCCCGGTCCCCGTCGCCTACGTCCGCTCCGTCGCCGACCTCGAGAGCACCATCGCGAGCCAGCCGCTGCGGATCGTGCTCTACGTCAACCAGAACGCCCGCAACTTCCAGATGATGCGCTACGGGCGCCGCTGGCACGTCTTCGTCAATCACGGCGAGAGCGACAAGATGTACATGACGACGAACCAGTTCAAGGCGTACGACTACAGCATGATCGCCGGGGACGCCGCCCTCGCCCGGCTGCGCCGTGTGCTCTGGGACTACGACTTCGACAAGCGCACCCTCGCCATCGGCCGTCCTCAGGCGGACCACTTCGCCGGCGCCGTGCCGTTCACGCCCGACGAGCGCCGCGTGGTGCTCTACGCGCCGACCTGGGAGGGCGACCGCCCCGCCGCGGGCTACGGCTCGATCCGGAGCCACGGCACGGCCCTCGTGCGCGGGGTCCTGGCCGACCCGCGGTTCCGGCTCGTCTACCGCCCGCATCCCCGCAGCGGCGCGGTCGACTCCGACTACGCCGCGGCCGACCGGGCGATCGTCGCGATGATCGCCGCCGCCAACGCCGCCGATCCGCGCGCCGGTCACGTGCACGACACCGGTGCCGAGCTCGGCTGGCAGCTCGCCGCCGCCGACCTCGCGATCCTCGACGTGTCGGCGATGGTCTACGACCGGCTCGCCACGGGGCGCCCGCTGCTGGTCACCCGGCCCGTCAGCGCCGAGGCGGAGGTCGACGAGAGCGGCTACCTCGGCGACGCGGAGTGGCTGCTCGCCGAGGACGCCTCCGCGATCATCGCGCGGATCGACAGCGCCGAGCACGATCCGGAGTCGGTCGAGCGGCTGGAGCGCTGGGTGCACCGCTACTTCGGCGACACGTCGCCCGGAGCGGCCACGCGGCGCTTCCACGAGGCGGTCGAGCACCTGCTCGCGGAGTGGGAGCGGCACGCCGCTCTGCACTGGGGCGACGGCGCGGTCGACGACCACGATCCGGAGGGCTGAGCGGGCGGGAGCACCGCTCGAACCGCCGCGTCAAGGGTCGGCCCGGTCGCCGGGCGGCCTCCCGGCGCCCCGCTACGCTCGTCCCATGATGACCCCGCGCGCCTTCGCCCGCTCCCGCCGGCGCCGGTCGGCACCCGCCCAGCCCGCGGTCGAGCCGGACATCGTGGTCTCCGCAGACCCGGAGAAGCCGGTCTTCACGATCCGTTCCTTCCGCATCGGCCTGTTCGGCGCGCTCGGCGTGCTGGTGGCGCTCGTCCTGGGCGGCCTCGTCGTGCAGCTGGGCACGGTGCTGACCTACATCTTCGTGGCGCTGTTCTTCGCGCTCGGCCTCGATCCGCTGGTCTCCTGGCTCGAGAGCAAGCGCCTGCCGAGGCCGCTGGCGATCACGGCGGTCTTCGCCGCGGTGGTGCTGATCTTCGCCGGCCTGCTGGTCTACATCATCCCGATCCTGGTCGAGCAGCTGACGATGTTCGTCACGAGCGCCCCGCAGATCGTCACCGACATCGCTTCGCAGCAGTGGGTGCTCGACCTCGAGCAGCAGCTGCGCGGCGTGATCGACATCGACGAGCTGATCGAGAGCGTCCAGAGCTTCATCGGCAACCCCAACAACCTGCTCTCGCTCGGCGGCGGACTGATCGCGGTCGGGACCGGGATCGCCAGCGGCGTGACCGGCGCCGTCATCGTGCTGATCCTGACGCTGTACTTCCTCGCGTCGCTCCGCTCGATGAAGGCCGTCGCCTACCGCTTCGCCCCCGCCTCGCACCGCGCGAAGGCGCACGAGGTCGGCGACGAGATCACCGGCGCCGTGGGCCGCTACGTGGTCGGCCAGGTCTCGCTCGCCGGCGTGAACGGCGTGCTCACGTTCATCCTGCTGCTCTCGATCGGCGCCCCGGTGCCGGCGCTGCTGGCCTGCGTCGCGTTCCTCGGCTCCCTGATCCCGCTGGTCGGCACGCTCTCGGGCGCCGTGATCATCTCGCTCGCCTGCCTCCTGGCCTCGCCGCTGACCGCGCTGGTCGCCGCGATCTACTACCTCGTCTACATGCAGGTCGAGGCGTACCTCCTCAGCCCCCGCATCATGAACAAGGCCGTCTCGGTCCCCGGTGCGGTCGTCGTGATCGCGGCGGTCGCGGGCGGCACCATCGCGGGCGTGCTCGGCGCCCTGGTCGCGATCCCGGTCGCGGCCTCGGTGATCATCGTCGTGCAGAAGGTCGTCTTCCCCCGTCAGGACGCCAAGTAGCGGACCGCACCGCGACGGCCGGTCCGCTCAGCGCCAGGGCGGCACCGCGCCGTCGACCGCAGCGCTGAAGCGGCGGACCGACTCCGGGACCGCGACGCCCTCCTCCGCCGGCACCGGCGCGAGCGTGCGGGTGACCAGCGGCACGACGCCCGCCCAGACCCCGGCCTCCGGCTCGTCGCCGGCTCCGTGCGCGCGCACCTTCAGGCTCGCCTCGGCCAGGGGGAGGCGCAGCACCAGCGTGGCCGCGATCTCGCGGGCGGTGCTCGCTCGCACCTCCTCGTCGCGCCCCGGGAGGAGGCGTGCCACCAGCAGATCGAGGGCCCGCGCCTTCTCCTCGCCCTCCAGCGCCTCGGCCCGGCCGATCACCATCGCCGAGCGGTAGTTCATCGAGCTGTCGAAGGTGGAGCGGGCGACGACCAGTCCGTCGACCAGCGTGACCGAGGCGGTGAGGAGCGAGTGCCGCGCCGCCTCCCGCAGCAGTCCTCCGCCGCTCGACCCGTGCAGCAGGAGGGAGTCGCCGTCGCGGGCGAAGAGGATCGGCAGCACGATCGCGGCGCCGTCCCGCACGACGGCGACGTGGGCGACGAGCGCCTCGTCGAGCAGGGCGTGCAGCTCGGCGGGATCGGTGCGCTGGCGGTCGCGGAGACGGGAGACGCGGGTGCGCTCGGTGACGGGGAGGCTGTCCATGTCGGAATCGTCCCGCGCCGACTGGATCTGCCAGGATGCCACTGGGCCGCGATCGGAGTGGTCCAGAGCGGAGCGGTCGATGGCGTCGGGCGATCTGGAGATCCCGCTCCTCCTCGGGCCGTCGCCGCGCGGCTCGGTCCGCGCCGGGCTCGCCGAGGCGCTGCGCCAGGCGGTGCTGGACGGGCGCTACCGGGCGGGCGATCCGATCCCGTCGAGCCGCGTGCTCGCCGAGCGGCTCGGCGTCTCGCGGGGCTCCGTCGTCGCCGCGGTGGACCAGCTGGTGGGGGAGGGCTACCTCGTCGCCCACCCGCGCGCGGCGGTGACGGTCGCCTCCGACGGACTGCTGGCGCCGGCGCCGGAGGAGCCGCGGCCGGAGTCCGGGGAGACCGTCGTCCCGCCCGCCGCGGCGGACCTGCGGCCCGGCAGGCCGGACACCCGCGCCCTCGACACCCCGGAGTGGCGGGCCGCCTGGCGCCTGGCGCTCGTCTCGCCGCCCTCGGCGCCTCCTCGGGGTTCCGGGGACCCGGCCCTGCGGGAGCAGATCGCCGAGCAGCTGCGCCGGTCCCGCGGCGTCGACGTGCAGGCGTCGGACGTGGTGGTGACCAGCGGCACCGCGGGCGCCGTCGCGCTCCTGGCCCGCGCCGCCTCGGCCTCGCTCGGACGCGAGGTGCGCGTGGCCGTCGAGGACCCCGGCTACCCGGCCGTCCGGCGCCGCCTGCGCGCCGACGGGCACGAGGTCGTCGGCGTCCCTGTGCGCGGCGACGGCATCGACCTCGACGCTCTCGCGAGCTCCGGCGCGAATGTGGTCGTCGTGACTCCGTCGCACCAGTACCCGACCGGCGGCAGGCTCGCGCTCGCCGAGCGCCTGGAGCTGGTGCGCCGCGCGTCGGCCGGCCCCCTGCTCGTGGTGGAGGACGACTACGACAGTGAGTTCCGCTACGTCGGCGCCCCGCTGCCCGCGCTCGCCTCGCTCGACTCCGGCGGCGGAGTCGCCCATGTCGGGTCGTTCTCGAAGACCGTCTCGCCGTGGCTCCGCATCGCCTACCTGGCCGTTCCGCGGGCGTCCTGGCTCCGCGGGGCGCTGGCCGGCCTCGACGACGAGAAGGACGCCTCCGCCTCGGGTCCGACGCAGGCGGCGCTCGCGCAGTTCATGGCGAGCGGGGCGTTCCGGAGGCATCTCACGCGCTCGAGACGGCGCTACGCCCACCGCCGTGAGCTGGTCCACGCATTCGCGGAGGCGGTGCCCTGGGGGCGCGCGAGCGGACTCGACGGGGGTCTGCACGTCGTCCTCTCCCTGCCCGCGCCTCTGGACGCGCACGCCGTCGCGGCCGCGCTGCTCCGGGAGGGACTGCTCGTCGCCACTCTGCACGAGTACGCCCTGTCGGGACGGGCTGCGACCGAGGCGCTGGTCCTCGGCTACGGCCATGTCGGCGACCTCGAGCTCGCTGCGGCGCTGGACCTGGTCGACCGGATCGTCCGCGCGCTCGCCGCCGGGGCCGTCCGTGGTATCCCTGGAGGATGACCCGCGACTCCGCCCTGCACATCACCGACGACCCCGACGCCGACGCGCTGCTCAGCCGCGACCCGCTGGCCCTGCTGATCGGGATGCTCCTCGACCAGCAGGTCGCGATGGAGACGGCCTTCTCCGGGCCCCGCAAGATCGAGGAGCGCCTCGAGGCGGAGGGCGCCTCCTTCGACGCCGCGTCGATCGCGGGCTTCGACGAGGACGCGTTCTCGGAGCTCTGCCGGACTCCGCCCGCGATCCACCGCTACCCGGCGAGCATGGCGGGGCGCGTGCAGGTCCTCTGCCGCGCTCTGGTCGACGACTGGGACGGCGACGCCGCGGCGGTCTGGACGCGCGACGAGCCCGACGGCCGCACGGTCCTCGCGCGTCTGAAGGCGCTGCCCGGCTTCGGCGAGCAGAAGGCGCGGATCTTCCTCGCCCTGCTCGGCAAGCAGCGCGGATTCTCGGGGGAGGGCTGGCGCTCGGCCGCGGGCGCCTACGGAGAGGAGGGCGCCTTCCGCTCGGTCGCCGACATCGTCTCTCCGGAGTCGCTGACGAAGGTCCGCGCCACCAAGCAGGCCGCGAAGGCCGCCGCCAAGGCGGAGAAGTAGGGCCGGGGGCGGCGGCCGGATGGATCGAGCGCTCGACGACGGTCCCGGTCGCCGTCTCCGCAGTCGCAGGCCGAGCAACCCGACCCGATGATCCCCGCCGCCACCGTCCGGCTGCGCTTCCGCGAGATGACCGCCGAGGACCTCCCCGACATGGCGGACCTGCTCGGCGACCCGGTCGTGATGCGGTACTACCCCGCGCCGAAGGACCGCGAGCAGGCAGCCGCCTGGATCGAGTGGAACCGGCGCAACTACCGCGAGCACGGCTTCGGGCTGTGGATCGTCGAGACCCTCGACGGCGAGTTCGTCGGCGACTGCGGGTTGACCTGGCAGCGCGTCGACGGCGGGATCGAGCTCGAGGTCGGCTACCACGTGCGGGCCGGTCTGCACGGCCGCGGCTACGCCACCGAGGCGGCTGCGGCCTGCCGCGACCTCGCGCTCGCCCACCGCCTCGCGGGACGACTCGTGGCGCTCGTGCACCCGGACAACGCCGCCTCGAGGCGCGTCGCCGAGAAGACCGGCCTCCGCGTGATCGCCGAGGACCGCGACGGCGGCGGACTCGTCCGCACCGTGCTCGGGATGCCGCTCGTCGGACCCGGGCGCCGGCCTCCGGAACGCTGACCGAACGCCTCCGACGGCTTTGGACCACAGCGCGCGGCCCGCGCCGAGCAGGATGGTCTGAGCTAGATCCGGTCCTCCAGCGCCGCGATCAGCGCCGCGCGGTCCTCACGGAGGATCGAGGCCCCGCCCCCCGGCACGGTCCGCACCTCGACGCCGCGGCCGGCGAGGACGCCGCCCAGCGAGCCGTGGCCCAGCGGGTCCTCCGGCATCACGGCGAGCGTCGCCACGGGGAACGTCTCGGGGGCCTCGGCCGCACCCCGAGCCGTCAGCCCGACGGCGGAGTCCTGCTCCCAGAGCGCGTGGGCCGACACGTCGAGCTCGATCTGCTCGTCCGTCCAGATCGGGTGGCGGTGGCGGAGGGAGTCGGCGTCGCCCTTCTCGACGTGCGCGACCGAGCCGCCGCGGTGGAGCGCGCTCGTCAGTCCGCGGGCGTCCGAGAACGCGGGGTCGAGCAGGACGAGCCGGGCGGCGCCGTACTCGGGGGCGAGCCGGGTGGCGACGACGGCGCCGAGGCCGTGGCCGATGACGAGATCGGGGGTCTGCAGCACCGAGGCGCGGACGTCCGACGCCCAGTGCTCCGGCGAGTACACGGGCGACGCCGGCGAGCCGCCGTGACCGGCGAGATCGGGGGCCACCACGCGGTAGCCGTGCTCGTGCAGCGTCGGGACCAGGGCGTACCAGATCCGGGAGTCGGAGCCGAGGCCGTGGAGGAGGAGCGCCGTCCGCTCGCCCGTTCCGCCGTAGTCGCGGACGAACAGCGCCAGCGGCTCGGCCGGCGCGGCGGCCAGCGCCTTCCGCTCGGCACGGGTCGGCTCGAGCACGAGGGTGTTGCCGAACGCCTGCGGTGCCGGCCCGAACGCGTCGCGCGCGCTCTGGATCACCTTGCGGCCCAGCATCGCGTTGCCGACGCCGCCCAGTGCCGCTCCGATCCCGAACGGCATCGCCCGGCCGACCAGGCCCGCGCCCTGCTGGGCGAGGAAGTGCTTGGCGAAGGACTTCTTCGCGCGGTCCGCCAGCTCGCCCACGAGGAAGGACGGCAGGCCCTTCGTGACCACGGAGCCCCAGTACTGGTTGAGGCCGCTGCCCCCGCCGACGGCCTGCCCGGCCACCTGGCGCACCATCTCGCTGCCGGAGGAGCCCATCATCAGCGTGAGCACGAGGGCCCGCGCGCGGTCCGGGTCCTCGAGCGGGATCCCGTGCACCTCCGTCACCGACTGCGCGAAGAGCGCGCTCGCCTCCAGGAACCCTGCGGCTCCCGCGCCGGAGAGGGCCACCGAGGCGGCCGTGCCGATGCCGGGGACGACGGCGGTCGCCCCGATCGCCGCGCCTCCCGCGGCCACGCTCGAGAGGTACTGCCGCTCGAGCGACGTGATGATCTGCTCCGGAGTCGCCCCGGGACGCCGGCGCCGCAGCAGGCGGATGTTCGCCAGCACGGCCGGGCGCTGCACCGCGAGGAGCCGGTCGAGCAGCTTCGCCAGCTGAGCGTTCTCGGAGCCGTCGGCCTGCTCCACCTCGCCGGCCCGCTCCACGGCGCGCTCGCGCTTGCGGTCCTTCTGGGCCATGTCGTGCACTCCTGCGTCCTCGGGCGCCGCGTGCGGGAGGGGTCAGTCGTCGGAGACGGTGCCCTGGACGGGCGGGCCCTCGGCCGGCGCCGTGCTGCTCCGCGGTGTCGGCGCGTAGTCCTCAGCGTAACGCGCGAGCACCTCCTCGATCGGCGCGTCCAGCACCAGGCGGCCCTTGTCCAGGTAGAGGCCGCGCGTGCAGAAGCGGCGGAGGTCGCGCTCGTTGTGCGAGACGAAGAAGAGGGTGCGGCCGGAGGCGAGCAGCTCCTCGATCCGCGCGTAGCACTTCTCGCGGAACGCCCTGTCGCCGACCGCGAGCACCTCGTCCACCAGGATGATCGGCTCCTCGAGCCGCGACACGACGGAGAAGGCGATGCGCACCTTCATCCCGCTCGAGAGGTGCTTGTAGGGGGTGTCGAGGAAGTCGCCGATCTCGGCGAACTCGATGATCGAGTCGAAGCGCGCGTCGACCTCGCGCTTGGACATCCCGTGGAGACCCGCGGTCAGGTAGACGTTCTCGCGGACGCTCAGGTCGGCCACGAAGCCGCCGGTGATCTCGATGAGCGGAGCGACGCCCCCGCGCACCTCCACCGCGCCCTCGTCCGGCAGCACCACGCCGGCGACGAGCTTGAGCAGCGTCGACTTCCCCTGACCGTTCCGGCCGACGACACCGATCGCCTCGCCCGCCCGCACCTGCACGTCGAGCCCGCGCAGCGCCCAGAACTCGCCGGGCCGCGAGCGGCGGGAGCGGCCGGCGAAGAGGTCCTTGAAGGAGCGGCGGCCCCGCCGGTTGCGGCGGAAGCGGATCCCGAGGCCGCGGCACTCGATGACCACCGGGGCGTCGGCCATCACAGCTCCTTCAGCACCGCGCGCTCGGAGCGGCGGAAGACGACGAGGCCCAGCGCCAGCACGAGCACCGAGAGGCCCGCGGAGGCGAGGATGAGCGGGACGTCGAGCTCGCTCTCGAAGAACGCGGAGCGGTAGAGGGCGAAGATCCCGCTGAGCGGGTTGAGCGCCGCGAGCGGCCGGATCTGCTCCGGCAGGTTGGCCGTGGAGTAGATGATCGGCGACGCGTAGAAGAGGAACCGGAGCACGAGCTTCACGGCCCGCTCCAGATCTCGGAAGAACACCACGAGCGGGGCCACCAGCAGACCCACGCCGAGCGTGAGCACCGCCTGCAGCAGGATCGCCACGGGGAACAGCAGCGCCGCCCAGGTCAGGTGCGCGCCGGCGATCACGGCGAAGAGCACCAGCACCGGCAGGCTCGCCACGAACTCGATGCCCTTCGAGAGCACGATCCGCCCGACCCAGATGGTCCGCGGGATCGACGTCGACCGCACCAGCTTCGCCTCGCGGAGGAACGCGCGGGTCGCGTCGGAGGTCGCCTGGTTGAACCACATCCACGGCAGCAGGCCTGCGAGCAGGAAGACGATGTACGGGTCCTCGCCGACGGTCCGCTGGAAGACGACGGTGAAGACGAAGAAGTAGATGCCCGACATCACGAGCGGGTCGAGAACCGACCAGACGTAGCCGAGCGCGCTCGTGGCGTACCGGACGGTGAGGTCGCGCCTGGTGAGCAGCCAGAGGGAGTGACGGTAGCGCCAGGCCCGGGATCGCCGGTGGCGCAGGGCCGTCTCGGTCGCGAGGGTGTCGGCCGTGCTCACTGCGCGACTCCTCCCGTCGGCTCCGCTCGAGCCGGGGGAGGAGCCGGGAGCGTCAGACGAAGAGGTTCGCGCGCTCGAGGTCCTCGGCGAAGTCCACCTCGACGGCGTAGAGGTCGGAGATGTCCATCGGCTCGACGAGCAGGCGGTCCTGCTCGATCGCCAACTCTATGCCACGCTCGAAGTAGTCCTGGGCGTCGACCCGGGCGAGCTGGCGCACCAGCGCGGCCTTGTCGGAGGCGGACACGTAGTTGATCCCGACCGCCTCGCCGAGGCCGCCGCGCACCGTCTTGGAGAGCTCCTGGATGAAGCCCTCGGCGCTCGTCGTGTACTTGACCTCCTCGTCCGACACCTTCGAGGTGTTGACGGTGACGAAGGAGACGTCCTTCGCGATCAGCGCGGCCGCCCGGTCGAGGATGCGCGGGTCGAAGACGACGTCGCCGTTCATCCAGAGCACGCCGCCCTGCCCGCTCGCCTGCAGCGCGCGGAGGAGGCTCTTGGAGGTGTTGGTCTGGTCGTACTGCTCGTTGTAGACGAACGTCGCCGAGGGGAAGGCCTCGATGATGTGCTCGAGCTTGTAGCCGACGACGATGCTCACCGGGACCTTCGTGCCGAAGGCGTGGTGGATGTTGTCGAACTGCTGCTGCATGATCGTGCGCCCGTCGCTGAGCGGCGTGAGCGGCTTGGGGAGGGAGCGGCCGAGCCGGCTGCCCATCCCTGCGGCGAGGATGACGACGGTGGCGGGGCTGCTGCTCGTCGAACCTGTGTGCATCATCGTGTGTTCTCCTCGAATTAACCGCTGCGTCTCGATCTGATCGACTCCTCGGGTAGAGACCTAGTGTACAGTTCACGCCCCCCGGGGCCAGGGTGGTTGACCTCTCGCCGTGTCGCCGGGTGTCGGCGCGGGCGCCGGGGGCCCGCGGGCGAGTTGGTACCGTAGCCGGATGACGTCCGTGACGAACGCCGAGCCCGCTGAGGGTGCCGCGGATCCGGACGGCGCCTCGCCCGTCGTCTTCGAGCTGCACCAGCTGACCCGGAGCTTCGGGAGGACGGTGGCGGTCGACCGCATCGACCTGGCCGTCCGCGCGGGGACCTTCTACGGGATCATCGGCCCGAACGGCGCGGGCAAGACCACCACGCTCTCGATGATGACGGGCCTCCTGCGACCCGACACCGGCCGCGTCCTCGTGCACGGCGTCGACGTCTGGAAGGACCCGTCGGCCGCGAAGCCGCTGATCGGGGTCCTGCCCGACCGCCTCCGGCTGTTCGACCGGCTCACCGGCGCCCAGTTCCTCGCCTACTCCGCCGCGCTGCGCGGCATCGACCTCGCCACGGCGAAGCAGCGCACGGTCGAGCTGGCCGAGGCGCTCGGCCTCTCCGACGCGCTGGAGCGCCTGATCTCGGACTACTCCGCGGGGATGGCGAAGAAGGTCGCCCTCGCGGCGGCGATGATCCACGCCCCGCGCGTGCTGGTCCTCGACGAGCCGTTCGAGTCGGTGGACCCGGTCTCCTCGGCCGCCGTGATCACCGTGCTGCGCCGCTTCGTCGAGGGCGGCGGCACCGTCGTCCTCTCCAGCCACGGGCTCGACTTCATCGAGCGCGTCTGCGACGACGTGGCCGTGATCGTCGGTGGGCGCGTGCTCGCCTCCGGGACGGTCGCGGAGGTCGCCGGCACCGCGACGCTGGAGGAGCGCTTCCTCGAGCTCGCGGGCGGCAAGCAGATCGCCGAGGGGCTGCAGTGGCTGCACGACTTCTCCGGCTGAGGGTCGACGTCCTCCTGGGCGCGTTCCGCTCCGGGCCCGCGCGCTCGGCCGGCGCCGTCCTGGGCGTGCTCGTGGTCGTCGCGGTGACGGCCCTGCTGATCGCGGCGATCGGCGCTCTGCGCTCCTCGGACGCGGCGGCGGGCGCTCTCGTGACCGCCGGCGGCCTCGTCTCCGTCGGCTTCCTGGTGCTGCCCTTCCTGCTCGGCCCGCTCGACCCGATGGATCCGCGCGCGTTCCGCCTCTTCGGCCTTCCGCCGCTCCGCCTCGCCGGGGCGCTCGCCCTGGCCGGCCTCGTCTCGGTCCCCACGCTCGCCCTGCTGGTGGTCGGGCTCGCGAGCGCGCCGCTCGTCCCGGGCGCAGGCGCCTTCGCCGTGGTCGGCCCGCTCCTCGCGGTGGCGACGGCCTCGCTCTTCGCGCGGATCGGCCTCGCCGCCTCCGCCGCACTCGTCCCCTCCCGGACCGCCCGCGAGCTGCTGGCCGTCCTCGGCCTGGTGCTGATGCTCGGCGGTCCCGCCGCCCTCGGTGCCGCCGCGCTGGTCGACACGGGGGACACCCCGGTGCTCGAGCGCTGGGGTGCGGCGATGGGGGCCACTCCGTTCGGTGCGGCGTGGATGATCGCCCCGGCCGCCCGGACCGGCGACGCGCTCGGCCCGCTCCTGCTGGCCCTGGTGACGCT
Organism: Rathayibacter sp. AY1F3; assembly: GCF_002931975.1. Classification (NCBI taxonomy): domain Bacteria; kingdom Bacillati; phylum Actinomycetota; class Actinomycetes; order Micrococcales; family Microbacteriaceae; genus Rathayibacter; species Rathayibacter sp. AY1F3. The sequence continues at coordinate 44,796 of NZ_PSVF01000004.1, forward strand.
CGTCGCGGCGGGCGCGGTCTGGTGGCTCGTCGTCCGCCTGCTGACGGAGCGCCCCGAGCGCACGCACCGGCCGCCGCGCGGCCTCCGGCTGGGCTGGTTCGACGTCCTCGGCTCGACCCGGACCGGCGCGATCGCGGCGCGCAGCATCACCTACTGGCTCCGGGATCCGCGCTACCAGGCGTCGCTCGTCGCCGTGCCGGTGCTGCCGGTCGCGGCCCTGCTGCTGCTCGCGGTCGTCGGCGTCCCCTTCCCGCTGCTCTCGCTGCTCCCGGTCCCGCTGATCGCGCTGTTCCTCGGCTGGTTCCTGCACAACGACGTCGCCTACGACGGCTCGGCGTTCTGGCTCCACGTGGCCGCGGGCGTCCGCGGCTGGTCGGACCGGCTCGGCCGCGCCTTCCCGACCCTCCTGCTCGGCGTGCCGGTCGTCGTGCTCGGCTCGCTGATCAGCAGCGCGACCTCGGGGCTCCCCGATGCGCTGCCCGTCGTGCTCGCGGTGAACACCTGCCTCCTGCTCGTCCCCGCCGGCGTCGCCAGCGCCGTCTCGGCACGGCTCGCCTATCCGGCTCCGCGCCCGGGCGACAGCGCGTTCACGCAGCCCCAGGCCCCCGGAGCCAGCGGCGCCGGTCCGCAGTCCCTGGCGTTCGGCCTGGGGCTGCTCCTCTCGGCTCCGGCCGTGGTGCTCGGCGTCCGGGCCCTGTTCGTCGACCCGGAGGCGGCGGGCGACGCCGTGCTCGTCGGCTTCGGCAGCGCCGTGGTCGTCTTCGCCCTCGGCGTGCTCCTCGGCGGCCGGCTGTTCGAGCGCCGCGCGACCGAGCTGGTCGCGTTCACCAGCCGCTACTAGCGCCGCCCGATCCGGAGCGCACGGCCGCGGGCCCGGGCTCCGCGCGTAGGATCGTCGGCATGATTCCGCGCGTCCAGAACAGCAGCACCGACCCCCTCGAGGGAGGCGGAGGAACCGCCACGCTCGACCGCGAGCTCGAGGAGCTCCTCAACCAGGAGTCCATCGAGCCGGGCGACCACGAGCGCTTCTCCCACTACGTGCCGAAGGACAAGATCCTCGAGAGCGCCATCACCGGCAAGCCGGTCCGCGCGCTCTGCGGCAAGAAGTGGCTCCCGGGCCGCGACCCGGAGAAGTTCCCGGTGTGCCCGGCCTGCAAGGAGATCTACGCGAAGATGAAGTGAGCTCCCGCCCCGCTCACTCGTAGCGGGTCGGGATGACGGGCTCGCCGCGGCCGAGCCGGAGCGCGTCGATCGGAAGCTCGAGGACCGCATTCGCGTGGTGAGCGCGGGCTGCCGCCACTCCCTCGATGCCGAGGTGCTCGGGACGGATCGTCCCGTCCTCGATCAGGGGGACGAGCAGCGCCCGCTCGTCCTCGCCGACGGCGCCCTCGGGGCCGGCGCCCACGTGCACGACCTCGGCCTCGGCGACCCCGTCGTCGGAGAGCAGACGGCCGGCGGCCTTCCGCCCGCCGATCGACGCCTTCGAGACCGACTTCTTCGCCACCGCGACCCATTCGCCCGCGTCGTCCTCGTGCGCGACCAGCTTGTAGACCATGCCCGCGGTCGGGTGGCCCGAGCCCGTCGCCACCGAGGTGCCGACGCCGTAGGAGTCGACCGGTGAGGCCGCGAGCGCGGCGATCCCGTACTCGTCGAGGTCGTTGGTGACGGTGATGCGCGTGCCGGTCGCGCCGAGCGCGTCCAGCTGCTGCCGGACGGCGGCCACCTGCTGGGGGAGGTCGCCGGAGTCGATGCGCACGGCGCCGAGGCCGGTGCCGGCGACGCGGACCGCCAGGTCGACGGCGGCCGGCACGTCGTAGGTGTCCACCAGGAGGGTCGTGCCGGGGCCGAGCGCGGCGACCTGCGCGCGGAAGGCCTCCTCCTCCGAGTCGTGGAGGAGCGTGAAGGAGTGCGCGGAGGTGCCCATCGTGGGCACGCCGAAGCTGCGGCCCGCCTCCAGGTTCGAGGAGGCGCCGAATCCGGCGATGTAGGCGGCGCGAGCCGCCGCGACGGCGGACCGCTCACCGGCGCGGCGCGAGCCCATCTCGGCGAGCGGTCGCCCGTCGGCGGCCGAGACCATCCGCGCGGCGGCGCTCGCCACGGCGCTGTCGTGGTTGAGGACGCTGAGCACCAGGGTCTCCAGCAGCACGCCGTCGGCGAAGGGCGCCTCGACGATGAGCACGGGGGAGCCCGGGAGGTAGACCTCGCCCTCGCGGTAGCCCCAGACGTCGCCCCGGAAGCGGTAGTCGGCGAGCCAGTCCAGCGTGCGGGAGTCGACGACGCGGTTCTCGCGGAGCCAGGACAGCTCGTCGTCGCCGAAGCGGAAGCGCGAGATCAGCTCGAGGAGCCGGCCGGTGCCCGCGAGCACGCCGTAGCGGCGTCCGGGCGGGAGGCTCCGGGCGAACACCTCGAACATGCAGCGGCGGTCGGCGGTGCCGCTGCCGAGGGCGCCCTCGACCATCGTGAGCTCGTACCGGTCGGTGAGGAAGGCCGTGGAGTCCATCCGCTCAGTGTTCCACGGCCGCCCCCGCGCGGCCCAGGCGCGGGTGCCGGGGCTTGCGCACGCCGCCGGGCCCGGGAACGGCGTGCGGCCGGGACCGGGCCGCAGGGCGCGGGTAGGCTGTTCCTCCGTGACGGACGCACCGCTGGGCATCTTCGACTCCGGGGTCGGCGGGCTCACCGTCGCCCGCTCCGTGATCGACCAGCTGCAGAACGAGTCGATCGTCTACCTCGGCGACACCGCGCACTCGCCCTACGGTCCCAAGCCGCTCGCCGACGTCCGCGCCTACGCCCTCGACACCCTCGACACGCTGGTCGACCAGGGCGCCAAGCTGCTCGTCATCGCCTGCAACACCGCCTCGGCCGCGATGATGCGCGACGCCCGCGAGCGCTACACGCTCGGCCGCGGCATCCCGGTGATCGAGGTCATCCAGCCCGCCGTCCGCAGCGCTGTCCGCGACACCCGCAACCGCCGCGTCGGGGTGATCGGCACGGTCGGGACGATCCGCTCCCGCGCCTACGACGACGCCTTCGTCGCCGCGCCCGACCTGCAGCTGTTCACCGCCGCCTGCCCGCGCTTCGTCGAGTTCGTCGAGGCGGGCGTCACCTGGAGCGACGAGCTGCTCGCGGTGGCGGAGGAGTACCTCGCGCCGCTCAAGGCCGCGGGGGTCGACACGCTCGTCCTCGGCTGCACCCACTACCCGCTGCTGCGCGGTGCGATCGCGTACGTCATGGGGCCGGACGTCCGCCTCGTCTCGAGCGCCGAGGAGACCGCGCTCGACGTCTACCGGACCCTCGTGGCGCACGGCCTGCAGCGCACCTCCGCCGCGCCTCCGACCTACCGGTGGGAGGAGACGGGCTCGAGCGACTTCGTCCGCCTCGCCCGCCGCTTCCTCGGTCCGGAGGTCTCGAGCGTCGACCTCGTCGAGACCGGCACCATCAACCTGCGCGAGCTCGACCGGGCCGCGCTCCCGCACGATCGAGGGAGACCCGAGTGACCGACAGCACCGCATCGAAGGCCGCGCGCAAGGACGGGCGGGCGCCCGACGAGCTGCGCACCGTGACGATCGAGCGCGGCTGGAGCACCCAGGCGGAGGGCTCCGCGCTCGTCTCGTTCGGGAACACCAGGGTGCTCTGCACCGCCTCCTTCACGAACGGCGTGCCGCGCTGGCTGCAGGGCAAGGGCAAGGGCTGGGTCACCGCCGAGTACGCGATGCTGCCCCGCTCGACCAACTCCCGCATGGACCGCGAGTCGGTCAAGGGGAAGGTCGGCGGGCGCACGCACGAGATCTCCCGGCTGATCGGCCGGAGCCTGCGCGCGGTGGTCGACACGAAGGCGCTCGGCGAGAACACCCTCGTCATCGACTGCGACGTCCTCCAGGCCGACGGCGGCACCCGCACCGCGGCGATCACCGGCGCCTACGTGGCGATGGCCGACGCGATCGAGTGGGCGCGGGGCAAGAAGTACGTGGGGCAGAAGGCGCAGCCGCTGATCGACAGCCTCTCGGCGGTGTCCGTCGGCATCATCGACGGCGTGCCGATGCTCGACCTGGCCTACGTCGAGGACGTGCGCGCCGAGACCGACATGAACGTCGTCGTCACCGGACGAGGCCTGTTCGTCGAGGTGCAGGGCACCGCCGAGGGGGCCCCGTTCGACCGCCGCGAGCTCGACGCCCTGCTCGACCTCGCGGTCGCCGGTGCCTCCGACCTCGCCCGCATCCAGGCCGAAGCGCTCGCCGCGGAGCCCGGAGCGTGAGCCTGGACCTCGTCCTCGCCACCCACAACGCGGGCAAGGTGGAGGAGTTCCGCGCCATGCTGGCCGGTGCGCTCCCCGGAGTCGGCATCCGCGCCTACGACGGACCCGAGCCCGTCGAGGACGGCGTGAGCTTCGCCGAGAACGCGCTGATCAAAGCGCGCGCGGCGGCGGCGCACACCGGCCTCGTGGCGCTCGCGGACGACTCCGGGATCTGCGTCGACGTCCTCGGCGGCGCGCCTGGCATCTTCTCGGCCCGCTGGTCGGGACGCGCGCACGACGCGACGGCCAACCTCGAGCTCCTCCTGGCCCAGCTGCACGACGTGAAGGCGGAGCACCGCGGTGCGCACTTCAGCTGCACCATCGCCCTCGTGGTGCCGGACTCCGTGCTCCCCGGCGGACAGGAGACGGTGGTCGAGGGCCGCTGGGACGGCGCGATCGCGACGGCGCCGCGCGGTGCGAACGGCCACGGCTACGACCCGGTGTTCGTCCCCGAGGCCGGGGCGCTCACGGCGGCCGAGCTCGCTCCCGAGCAGAAGAACGCCCGGAGCCACCGCGCCCGCGCCTTCACCGCGCTGCGCGCCGAGCTCGCCGCCCTGTCCGCCCGGCTCTGACCCCGGCGGGATGCCACTCCGGTGCACGCCTGTCGGCGTGCCGCGTGCCGGAGTGGCGTTCCCCGGAGGCGGAGGTCAGGACTTCGGGTGCTTGTCGTCCAGGGTGTCGGCGTCGAGCACGTAGGCGGCCGACTCGGTCGAGTCGGTCTCGGGGTCGGCGGCGAGCTTCGCCTTGCGCTGCTGCTGGAAGAAGTGGAACAGCGTCGGCACCAGCGCGAGCACGACCGCGCCGATCAGGATCACGTCGATGTAGTGCGAGACGAAGTCGGCGACCGGCGGGATGAAGGCGAGCAGCCACCCGATCAGCGTGACCCCGCTGCCCCAGATCAGGGCGCCGATGAGGTTGTAGAGGCTGTACTTGCGGTAGTTCATGTGGGCCACGCCGGCCGCGATCGGCGCGAAGGTGCGGACGATCGGCACGAAGCGCGCGAGGATCACGGCGAGGCCGCCGAAGCGCTCGAAGAACGCGTTGGTCCGCTTCACGTTCTCGATGCTGAAGAAGCCGGACTCCTTGCGCTCGAAGATGCGCGGGCCGGCCTTGTGCCCGATCAGGTAGCCGACCTCGCCGCCGACGAAGGCCGAGAACCCGACGGCCAGGCAGATGAGCCAGATCGGGACGCCGAGGCCGCCGTTCGACGCGTTCTCGTGCGCCAGCAGGCCCGTGATGATCAGCAGCGTGTCGCCCGGGAAGAGGAAGCCGATCAGCAGTCCGGTCTCGGCGAACACGATGAGGCAGACCACGAGCACGCCCCAGGGGCCGAACGAGGTCAGGATCGTCTCCGGATCGAGCCAGGGGACGAGGGCGGCGTGGTTCAACGGATCTCCAGTCGACGGGGGCCGGTGGCCGGTCGGCGGTCACGCGAGCGCGCTCAGCGTACCGGCCGATCCCGTGCGGAAGGAGGGACTCGAACCCTCACGCCTCTCGGCACAGGAACCTAAATCCTGCGTGTCTGCCATTCCACCACTCCCGCGTGCGGGCTCCAGTGTAGGAGGAGGGCCCCGCGCCTCAGCCGCGGGAGGCCGCCCGGGGGAGGTACCGCGGGATCCAGCGGGCGAGCGCCCCCGCTCCGCCCAGACCGAGCACCCCCATCACGACGGCGGCGAAGGGGAGGGAGACGAGGGCGGTGAGCGCCGACACGACGATCGGGGCGGCGGCGTTGCCCGCGTCACCGGTGAAGCGGAACGCGCCGAGGAACGGGGCCGGATCGGCCGGGGGCGCGAGATCGGCGCCGATGGTCATCAGGATCCCGGAGCCGATGCCGTTCGCGGCCGCGAGCACGCAGGCCACGGCGACGAACCAGGGCACCGGATCGAGGGCGAGCACCGAGGCGGCGAGGGCGAGGTGGCCGAGCCCGAGGCCGATCATCGAGGGGATCGCGGTGGCGCCCCGGCCGAAGCGGTCCATCAGCTGGCCGCCGGCGTAGAAGAGGGCGAAGTCGAGCGCGCCGGCGATGCCGATGATGATCGCGGTGTCGGTCTCGGCGAGCCCGATGCTCACCGCCCAGAGGGGGAGGATCAGCGTCCGGCTCGCCCGGAGCGCCCCGATCACGGCGGCGCCGGTCCCCATCCGAGCGAGGACCCCGCGGTGCTCGCGCAGCGTCTCGAGCAGCGACTGCGGCGACTCCGGGACGGTCGCCGACGCCTCCGCGGCGACCACGTCCTCCGGAGCGGCGCGGTCGGCCGCGGCCTGCGCCCGCCGCAGCACCGTCGCGGGGTCGGGCACGAGCAGCAGGACCACGACCGCCGCCACGCAGCAGACGATGTGCACCCAGAAGACGGACTCGACGGAGCCGGTGAGGTGCACCACCCCGGCCGCCAGGAACGGGCCGATCAGCCAGCCCGCGCGGAACGCCCCGGCGAGGGCGCTGAGCGCGCGGGCGCGGTGCGTGATCGGGACGAACGACGTCATGAACGCATGGCGCGCCAGCGCGAAGACCGCGGTCGCGAGGCCGATCACGAAGACGCCGATCGTCAGCCCGACCCACGACGTCGAGAGCAGGCACACCACGAGCCCCAGGATCGACGCGGCCGAGGCTCCGAGCATCGCGCCGCGCTCGCCGATCCGCGAGACGATCCAGCCGCTGGGGATGTCGCCCGCCAGCTCGCCGATCATGATCATCCCCGCCACGAGGCCCGCCAGGGCCAGCGTCGCGCCGAGGTCGCCGGCCGCGGCCGGCAGGAGGGGGATGATCGCCCCCTCGCCGATGGAGAAGAGGAGGGTGGGGAGGAAGGTCGACAGCAGCAGCGGCCCGACGGGGAAGGGGCGCGGAGCGGTGCTGGTCACCGTCCCCAGGGTACGCCCGGGCCGGAGGGCGGCCCCCGGCCCCCGGTAGTCTGGACGCACCATGCTGGACAACGACTTCACCGAGCAGATCACTGCTCTCCGCTCCACCTTCGCCGACATCCGCGCCGTCATCGACGTGGACGGTCTCCGCTCGAAGATCGCCGAGCTCAGCGAGCAGGCCGGCGCCCCCGACCTGTGGGACGACACGGCCAACGCGCAGAAGGTGACCAGCGCCCTCAGCCACCGCCAGTCCGAGCTCGCGCGGATCACCGCGATCGACCGGCGCCTGGACGACCTCGAGGTGCTCGTCGAGATGGCGAACGAGGCCGAGGACGCCGAGTCCGAGCAGGAGGCGATCGCCGAGCTCTCCTCCCTCCAGAAGGTCATGGGCGAGCTCGAGGTGCAGACCCTGCTCGACGGCGAGTACGACGACCGCCCCGCCGTGGTCACCATCCGCGCGGGAGCGGGCGGCGTCGACGCCTCCGACTTCGCCGAGATGCTCATGCGCATGTACCTCCGCTGGGCCGAGAAGCACAAGTACGCGGCGACCGTCATGGACGCCAGCTACGCGGAGGAGGCGGGCATCAAGTCGGCCACCTTCCAGATCGACGCCCCCTACGCCTTCGGCACGCTCTCGGTCGAGGCCGGAACCCACCGCCTCGTGCGGATGAGCCCCTTCGGCGCCGCGGGCAAGCGCCAGACCTCTTTCGCCGCGGTCGAGGTCATCCCGCTGATGGAGGAGGCCGGGGCGATCGAGATCCCGGACAACGACATCCGCGTGGACGTCTTCCGCTCCTCCGGCCCCGGCGGCCAGTCGGTGAACACCACCGACTCCGCGGTGCGCCTCACCCACCTGCCCACCGGCACCGTCGTGTCGATGCAGAACGAGAAGAGCCAGATCCAGAACCGCGCCGCGGCGATGCGCGTGCTCCAGTCGCGGCTCCTGCTGCTGCAGAAGGAGCAGGAGGCGGCCACCAAGAAGGAGCTCGCCGGCACCATCACCGCGAGCTGGGGCGACCAGATGCGCAGCTACGTCCTCGCTCCGTACCAGATGGTGAAGGACCTGCGCACCGACCACGAGGTCGGCAACCCCTCGCACGTGTTCGACGGCGATCTGGACGGCTTCATCGCCGCCGGGATCCGCTGGCGGAAGTCCTCCTAGCGCGGCGCGGGCGCGTCCCCACCGACGCGCCGCGCGCCCCCTCGGCGGACTCTTCGGGATCGTCGCTTACCCTCGTACCGACATGATTCGCTTCGACAACGTCTCCAAGCAGTATCGGGGCGGCACGAGACCCGCCCTCAACGCCATCGATCTCGAGATCCTCCGGGGCGAGTTCGTCTTCCTCGTCGGCGCCTCCGGCTCCGGCAAGTCGAGCTGCCTCCGCCTGATCCTCAAGGAGGAGCGCCCCTCCTCCGGGTCGATCCACGTGCTCGGGCAGAACCTCGGCAAGATCTCGAGCCGCAAGGTCCCGTACTTCCGCCGCAACATGGGCGTGGTGTTCCAGGACTTCCGGCTGCTGCCGAACAAGTCCGTCTTCGACAACGTCGCGTTCAGCCTCCAGGTGATCGGCAAGTCGAAGGGCTACATCCAGGAGGCCGTCCCGGACACGCTCAAGATGGTGGGCCTCGCGGGCAAGGCGTCGCGCCTGCCCCACGAGCTCTCCGGCGGCGAGCAGCAGCGCGTGGCGATCGCCCGTGCCGTCGTCAACAAGCCGGCCGTCCTGCTGGCCGACGAGCCCACGGGCAACCTCGACCCGACCACGAGCGCCGGCATCATGGCACTGCTCGAGCGGATCAACGCGGGCGGCACGACCGTGATCATGGCGACCCACGAGGCTGGCATCGTCGACCAGATGAAGCGCCGCGTCATCGAGCTCTCGGCCGGCAGCATCGTCCGCGACGAGAGCCAGGGCGGCTACGGCCAGACCGAGAGCATCACCGTCGTCCACGACGGCGTCGTGGTCGTGGCGGCCGACGACCACGCGGTCGCCGAGCAGCCCGCGCCCCCGGCGATCATCGACAGCGAGCTCGCGCCCGCCGAGGTCCCCGAGATCGACCTGCGCCAGGAGGCTCCGGCCCCGCCGTCCGAGCCGGCCCGCCTCTCGCAGACCGCCGCCCAGCCCCGCGTCCCCGAGGGCCGCCGCTCCGCCGCCGTCGAGCCGGAGCGCGAGCGCGAGCCGGAGCCGGCCGCCGGGCCGGCCGCCGCCCAGCGCGTCGTCGAGCTGCAGAGCCAGACCGGTCCGATCTTCCTCCCCGCCGACACCGGCGCCCTGCCCGAGGAGTCGCTCGCCGCGCGCCTCGGCCTCCGCGCCCACGCGGGCGAGGGCGACGAGACCGGCGACGACCAGCAGAACGTAGGACCCGTCAAGTGAGATTCGCACTGATCTGGTCGGAGGTCGCCAGCGGCCTCCGGCGCAACGTCTCCATGGTCGTCTCGGTGATCCTGGTGACCTTCATCTCCCTCACCTTCGTCGGCACGGCGATCCTGCTCCAGATGCAGATCGGCCAGATGAAGAACTTCTGGTACGACAAGGCGCAGGTCGCGGTGTACATGTGCACCGCCACCTCCGGCGGCTCGAACTGCAGCGGCTCCGACGCCACCGCCGAGCAGATCGACGCGGTGCAGGGCCAGCTCGAGGGCGCCACGCTCGCGCCGTACATCGACCGCTCCTACTTCGAGGACCACGACCAGGCCTACGCGAACTTCCAGGAGCAGTTCGCGGGCAACCCGGTCGCCGAGTACGTCACTCCCGACCTGCTCAACCAGACCTTCTGGATCAACCTGAAGGACCCGACCCAGTCGGACGTCATCGTGGAGAGCCTGTCGAGCGTCTCGGGAGTCGAGAGCGTCACCGACCAGCGGCAGTACCTCGACCAGATCTTCTCGATCCTCAACGCGGCGAGCTACACGGCGATCGGCATCGCCGTCCTGATGCTCGTCGCGGCCGTGCTGCTCATCGCCACCACGATCCGCCTCTCGGCGTTCTCGCGGAGACGGGAGCTGGGCATCATGCGGCTGGTGGGGGCCTCGAACAGGTTCATCCAGACCCCGTTCATCCTCGAGGGGGTCTTCGCCGCGCTGGTCGGCTCGATCCTCGCGGGAGTCGCGGTGGTCGCCATCGTGCAGGTCTTCGTGCAGGGGTTCCTGGCGTACCGGATCCCGCTGACCTCCTTCGTGGGACTCGACGACGCTCTGATCGTCGTGCCGATCCTGATCGTGGTCGGCATCGTCCTGGCCGCCGTCTCGGCGAACGTCGCGATCGCGCGGTACCTGCGGGTCTGATCCCGGACCGGACGTATACTGGTGGGCTGTCCCGTTCGGGGCGGCCCACCGGTGCATCGCCCCGACGATGCCCGCCCCCTTCATCCGCTCGCGACCCGAGGAGCAGCCGTGCCCAGAGAACAGGGACAGAAGGTCGTCGCGACCAACCGCAAGGCGCGCCACGACTACCTCATCGAGGACACCTACGAGGCGGGCCTCGTGCTCACCGGCACCGAGGTGAAGTCCCTCCGGGCCGGCCGAGCCTCGCTGGTCGACGGCTACGCGTTCGTCGACGGGGGAGAGGCGTGGCTCGACGCCGTCCACATCAACGAGTGGGCCCAGGGCACCTGGACGAACCACCCGCCGCGCCGCAAGCGCAAGCTGCTGCTGCACAAGGCGCAGATCCTCAAGATCCACAACAAGGTGAAGGAGGGCGGGTACACACTGATCCCGCTCTCGCTGTACTTCAGCGACGGCAAGGCCAAGGTCGAGCTGGCCGTGGCCAAGGGCAAGAAGGACTACGACAAGCGCCAGGTCCTCCGCGAGCGCCAGGACCGCCGCGAGGCGGACCGCGCGATGTCGACCCGCCGCCGCCTCGGCGAGTAGGCCCCGGCGGGCACTGTCCGACGGGTGCCGCGCAAGCCTCTTCTTCGCGCGCCGTGCTTTGGGAGACTGGGGCGCGTGACCTCCCCCGAGAACAGCGCCCCCGCCGCCCTGAGCGCCGCCGACGAGAAGACGCGGTGGCGCGCCTTCGCGGTGAGCGTCGGAGTCGCGGCCATCACGATCCTCGACCTCTCGAAGGTCAACGTCGGCCTGCCGTCGATCGAGCGCTCGCTCGGAGCGGACGCGAGCCAGCTGCAGCTGATCGTCGCGGGCTACGCGCTCGCCTTCGGACTGGCGCTCGTGCCGGCCGGTCGGCTGGGCGACATCCGCTCGCGCCGCCTGCTGTTCCTCATCGGGCTGACCGCGTTCACGGTGACGAGCCTGCTCTGCGCGCTCGCGCCGTCGATCGAGCTGCTCGTCGTCGCGCGCTTCCTGCAGGGCGTCGCCGCGGGCATCCAGATGCCCCAGGTCCTCGGGCTGGTGCAGCAGATGTTCACCGGCGCCGAGCGTGCCCGGGCCTTCGGGGTCTTCGGCGCGACCATCGGCCTGTCGACCGCCTTCGGCCCGACCCTCGGCGGACTCCTGATCGCGATCGGCGGCGAGCAGGACGGCTGGCGCCTGCTGTTCTGGATGAACATCCCGCTGGGCGTCGCCGCGCTGGTCTTCGCCTGGAAGCTCATCCCGAAGAAGCGCTCGCGGCCCGAGGGAGACCGGTCCCTCGACCCGGTCGGCCTGCTCCTGCTGGCGATCGCGATCTTCGCGTTCATGCTGCCGTTCCTGCTGACCACGGGCTCCTCCTCGGACTCGCCCTACCGCTGGTTCTGGCTGGTCCTCGCCGCGGCCGCCGCCGCCGTCTTCGTACGCTGGGAGGCGCACTACGCCGCGTCGGGGCGGACGCCCGTCATCGACTTCCGCATCTTCCGGACCAGCTCCTACCGCAACGGCATCCTGGTCGCGACCTCCTACTTCGCCGCGATCCCGGCGACCTTCCTCCTCACCACGCTCTTCCTCCAGCAGGGGCTCGGCCTCGAGCCGGTGTTCGCCGGCATGGTGAGCATCCCGTTCGCGCTGACCTCGGCGGTGACAGCCTGGTACGGCGGCAAGCTCGTGCAGCGCTACGGCCGCGCACTGGTGGTGCTCGGCATCGTGCTCGTGGTCATCGGCTTCACGCTCGTGCTGCTCGCCGCCGAGCTCCTCCCGGCCGAGACCGCGGCCTACGGCATGGGTGCCGCGATGCTCGTCGCCGGGGCCGGCGGCGGCTTCGTCGTGTCGCCGAACCAGACGCTCACCCTCGCCGAGATCCCGCCGGCGCAGGGCGGCGTGGCGGGCTCCGTGGGCCAGCTCGGCCAGCGCGTGGGCACCGCGGTCGGCACCGCCTGCGCCTCCGCCGTCTTCTTCGCGACGCTGGCGAGCGAGCAGGGGATGGCGGAGGGGCTGGACCGCTACCACGACGCCTTCCGCAACGGCTACTTCGTCACCCTCGGGCTGATCGCGCTCGCGCTCGTGCTGGGTCTGCTCGATCTGCGCCGCCGCCGGGTGACCGCCCGCGGAGCTGAGGTAGACTAGAACTCGTAACTCCACAGTGTGCGACGAACGACCCACTCCAGCGGCCTCCGGGCCGTCGAGTGCTCGCGGGGATGATCGGTTTCGACATTGCCTGCGAAACTGCGAGAAGCGGGTCGAGGATCCAGGGTCATCTCGTCAACGATCCCTGGAAAACACAGGTGCCGAACAGAAGCGCACCGACTTCGCTCTCGCTGCCTAAGCCAGAGTAGATAGTCCGTCAGCCCGTGGGTGCGTCCTCGCCCCGGATCCTGGCGTCATCTAGAGGACTTGCTGCGTCGTTACGCCTGAGGGCGACGCGGGACTTGCACTCGGGCTGGGCCCGTCGACCGATGCGCCGATGGTAACGGTCGGGGCCGAGCAGAACGCTCTCATCGGCTACACCCGTAGAAGGCGCAGAATCACAGCTATGGACGGGGGTTCGATTCCCCCCATCTCCACCACCGGTCGTCGTCGCACACTGGGAGCTCCGCTCCGCCGCCCTCACGACGGGCGCACGTCGAGCTGTCTGATCCGCCCGTAGAGGGTGAGCATCGCCAGCCGGTCGTCGTCGTCGTGCGCCGGGCCGGCGAGAGCCTGCGGCGGGGCCCAGTCCCGGTAGAGCACACCCGGCGCCAGCACGGCGACGGCGGTGCCGGCCGGGTAGTGGGCGCTGCGGTCCACCGGCAGCTCGGCGAACGCGTCGGGCAGGAGCCGGTGCAGCACCTCCAGCAGAGGACGGAGGCGTACTGCTCGCGCCTCGTGCACGGAGAGGGTCACGGCGTTCATCGCGGCGAGCGCGGCCACCAGGTGCTCGGCGGCGTCGTCGTCGTCGCACCGCTCGGTGACCAGCAGCGAGACCACACCGCGCGGCTTCAGCCAGCCGAGCGTGGCGGCCTCGGCGTCGCCGTCCACCGAGACGACGCGGTCGGAGGCGTGGGCGTAGTCGTGCAGGAGCCGCGACCAGACGTCGCCCGGGCCGGGCCCGTCGACCTGCGCGACCGCCTCCGCCGCGGCGAGCAGGGAGCTCTGCCGGTGGAGTCTCGGGAACAGGCTGTCCGCCGGTCCCCAGTGCTGCTCGGCCGTGCGCGAGCGCTCGGCGGGTTCCTGGTCGTGCCGGTCCTGCATGTCGACTCCTGAGCCGCCGGTCTCCGCGCCCCCTCGCGCCTGCCGGTCGTCCCTTCACCCTGCGCTCCGCCGGAGCGCGTGTCAATGAGCCGAACGGGGGTCGATCGGAGCCGTGGTCAGCGAGCGGAGCCGAAGAGGCTGCCGGTGGTGGAGTCGTCGGCCGGATCGAGGACCGCGCAGACGATCGTGCGGTCCCCGTGGCGCCAGCCGACCTCGGAGGGGACGAGCGAGCGGTACTCGAGGGCGGAGTCGCCGTAGGCGATCCCCATCACGGCGCCGAACTCCGGCTCGCAGCCCGCCTCGGCCTGGGCGAGCAGCGTGTTGCGGCTGGTGTAGCGGTCTCCGGGCTGCGCGAACGTGTGGAAGACCTCCAGTTCGTGCTCCTCGGCGCAGGGAACGACGTCCACGTCGGCGATGCGGTCGTCGCCCGGGTCGGCCAGGCAGTCGCCGCGCCGCAGCGAGAACACGTCGGTGACGCCGGCGGTCGCCACCGTGCCGCCCTCGTCACGCACGGCCTCCGGGCCGTCCGGCCCGACGACGGAGGAGCAGCCCGAGAGGAGCAGGAGGAGCGCCGCCGAGGCGAGCGCGGCCGTCCGGCTCCTCATCGCGGCGCCACGATCGCGAGCACCTCGTCGTGCAGCAGGCCGTTGGTGGCGACGGCGCTGCCGTGCCACGGCCCGTCCTCCCCGTCGGCGGAGGTGAAGCGGCCGCCCGCCTCCTGCACGATCGGCACCAGGGCCGCCAGGTCGTAGGGCTTCACGTCGAACTCGCCCGCACCGTCGAGGAGACCCTCGGCGACGAGCATGTAGGGCCACGCGTCCCCGTACGCCCGGTCGCGCCAGACGGCGCCGGCGAGCTCGAGCAGCTGCGGGAGACGGCCCGCGCCCTCCCACTGCTGAATGCTGTTGTAGCTGAAGGTCGCCGAGGCGAGCGTGTCGATCCCCGAGACGCGCAGCGGTCGCGGCTCGGCCCCGGCCTCCAGCTCGACGGCCCAGGCGCCGGAGCCCTCGGCCGCCCACCAGCGCGTGCCGAGAGCGGGAGCGGAGACGACTCCGACGACGGGGACGCCGTCGACCGCGAGCGCGATCAGGGTCGCCCAGATCGGGACGCCGCGGAGGAAGTGGGCGGTGCCGTCGATCGGGTCGAGGATCCACTGCCGCGAGGCCTCGCCCGAGGTGCCGAACTCCTCGCCGAGGATCGCGTCGTCCGGACGCTCGGCGGCGAGCAGCGCGCGGATCGCCTCCTCCACGGCGCGGTCGGCGTCGGTGACCGGGGTGCGGTCGAGCTTCGTGTCCACGACGAGGTCGAGCGCGCCGAACCGCTCCCGCGAGATCGCATCGGCTGCGTCCGCCAGGCGGAGGGCGAGTCGGAGGTCGTCGTCGAAGCTCTGGTCACTGCTCTGCGGGGTCACGCGACCACGATACCGGTGGGTCCCGCGGAGCCTCCGATCGCTGCCGCGGGCGTTCCGTCGCACTCGATTTGACGAGACGGGGGGAGACGCTGGTAATGTGATCCCTCGGTTCGGCACGCACGATCAGCCGGCCGGAACGCACCTCTAGCTCAATCGGCAGAGCAACTGACTCTTAATCAGTGGGTTCTCGGTTCAAGTCCGAGGGGGTGCACCACCAGCCCCGCACCTCCTCGTGAGGTGCGGGGCTTCGTCGTTCCCGGTCCGTGTCCGTTCCCGACCTCCTCCGAGCGCCCGCAGGGGGAGCGCCGGCCCGTGCTCACTCGCTGGAGGGTGCGGCGGTCGACGGGTCGAGCAGCGGTAGGACTCCGCGGAAGCCGACGCTCGTGGAGCCGATCCCGATGTCGAGCGCGTCCGAGGCCCGGGCCTGATCGGCGGCGGCGGCGGTCAGGCTCAGGGTGATGCCCGTCCGCGTGAAGGCCCGGGCGACGGTGCTCCAGGCGAGGTCGACGTCTCCGTCCGCCGACGCCAACAGGCGCCTGAGCATCCGCACGGTGTCCGGCGCAGAATGCGGACCGACCCCCGTTCGCGTGGCAGGATCTCCGTTCGCTTCCGTTTCCCCTCCAGAAAGGACCGATGTGCCCGAAGACGTCCTCCCCGTGATCGGCTCGATCGCGCTCGCCGTGGTGATCGCGGTCGTGATCGCCGTGGTCGCGACCGCCGTCGTCGCCCTCGTGCTGCGCTCGGTCGGCAAGCGCAAGACCTGGGCGCGCCTGCTGATCCGGCGTCTGCGCATCCCGTTCCGCGTGCTGCTGATGACCATCGCGGTCTGGGCCGCGCTCGCCGCCACCGTGTCGGGCGACCCCTGGCCGGGTCTCGTGCAGCGGGTGTTCCAGATCGCCACGATCGGCGCGGCGGCGTGGGTGATCGGATCCCTGTTCGTGTTCCTCGAGGACCTGGGCGCCGAGCGCTACCGGACCGACACGGCCGACAACCGCCGGGCACGCCGCCTCCGCACGCAGATGACGATCATCCGGAGGGTCGCCGTGGCGGCCGTCGTGGTCATCGCGATCGGCGCCTCGCTGCTGACCTTCCCCGAGGCCCGCACGGCCGGTGCGAGCCTCCTGGCCTCGGCCGGCGTGCTCTCGATCGTGGCGGGCCTGGCCGCGCAGTCGAGCCTCACGAACATCTTCGCCGGGATGCAGCTCGCCTTCAGCGACGCCATCCGCCTGGACGACGTGGTGATCGTCGAGACCGAGTGGGGGCGGATCGAGGAGATCACGCTGACCTACGTCGTCGTCCACCTCTGGGACGACCGCCGCCTGGTGCTGCCCACGAACTACTTCACGACCCAGCCGTTCCAGAACTGGACCCGCACCGGGTCCGAGCTGCTCGGCGCCGTCGAGCTCGACCTGGACTGGCGGGTCAGCCCCGAGCAGATGCGCGAGGAGCTGCACCGCATGCTCGAGGAGACCGACCTCTGGGACCGGCGCACCAGCGTGCTGCAGGTGACCGACGCGACGGGCGGCTTCGTCCGGATCCGGGTGCTCGTCACCGCGAAGGACGCGCCGACGCTCTTCGACCTGCGCTGCTACGTGCGCGAGCGGCTCGTCTCGTGGCTGCACGAGAACGACCCCGTCGCCCTCCCGCGTCAGCGCGTCGAGATGGAGCGGGAGCCCGCTCCCGCCGCGACCCCGCGCCGGCACGGGTCCTCCGCCCCGGACAACCTGTTCTCGGGCGACGAGCGCTCGAACGAGCGGGGGGCGATGTTCACGGGTCTCATCGACCTGCGGGACACCCCGAAGCGGGAGCTGCCGCCGAGGGACTGACTCCTGCGAGGACGCCGCTCGCACGGCCGCACCCGGGGTGCGCGCGGCGAGCGGCGTCCCGCAGGGCGGTCAGCGGTTCACGGAGCTCATGTCGGCGTAGCGGTCGCCGACGGGGGCCTCGAGCGAGCCGAGGACGTCGAGCTGCTCCGCGGTCAGCACGAGGGCGTCCGCGGCGGCGTTCTCCTCGATGCGCGAGACGCGCTTGGTGCCCGGGATCGGAGCGATGTCCTCGCCCTGGGCGAGCAGCCAGGCGAGCGCCACCTGCGCGGCGGTCGCGTCCGCCTCTGCCGCCACACGGTCGACGGCCTCCACGATGCGGAGGTTCGCCTCCAGCGCTCCGTCGGCGAAGCGGGGGTTGTCGCGGCGGAAGTCGTCGCTGCCCAGCTCGGCGACCGAGCGGATGCTGCCCGTGAGGAAGCCGCGGCCCAGCGGCGAGTACGGGACGAAGCCGATGCCGAGCTCGCGGAGGACCGGCAGCACCTCCGCCTCGGGGTCGCGGGTCCACAGCGAGTACTCGGACTGCACAGCGGTGACCGGGTGCACGGCGTGAGCGCGCCGGATCGTCGCGGGCGCCGCCTCCGAGAGGCCGTAGCCGCGGAGCTTGCCCTCCTGGATCAGCTCCGCGAAGGCCCCGGCGGTCTCCTCGACCGGGACGCCCGGGTCCATGCGGTGCTGGTAGTAGAGGTCGATGCGGTCGGTCCCGAGGCGCGCGAGCGAGCCCTCGACGGCGAGCCGCAGGTTCTCCGGGGAGCCGTCGAGTCCGCGGCCCCCATCGCCGCGGTGGCGGATCATGCCGAACTTGCTCGCCAGCACGACCTCGTCGCGGCGGCCGGCCAGCGCGCGGCCGAGCAGCTCCTCGTTGGTGTACGGGCCGTAGATCTCGGCGGTGTCGAGGAACGTGACGCCGAGATCGAGGGCGCGGTGCACGGTGCGGATCGACTCCGCGTCGTCGGTGCCGGCGCCGGTGTAGAACGCCGACATGCCCATCGCGCCGAGACCGAGGCGCGAGACCTCGAGAGCGGCGACGTCGGATCCGAGGGTGATCGTCTTCATCAGTGGGTGGTCCTCTCCTGGTACGCCGCGATCTTGATGTCGATCGCGGCGAGGCTGGCGTGTGTCCGGGCGAGCTGCGCCTCGACCTCCTCGCGGTGAGTCCGGAGCAGCGCGAGGCGCTCCGGCTCCGTGGCGGGCCCGATCCGGAGGAGCCGGGCGTACTCGCGGATCCGCGCGATCGGCATCCCGGTCGCGCGGAGCTTGGTGAGGAAGTCGACCCAGCCGACGTCGGCCGGCCGGTAGCGGCGGTGCTGCGACGAGGCGCGCTCGACCGGGTCGAGCATGAGCCCGGCGCGCTCGTAGTAGCGCAGGGTGTGCACGGTGAGACCGGTGACGGCGGCGACCTGCGAGATCGACAGCACCTCCGGCTCGGCCGGGGCGGCGGTGGCGGTGGACATGGCGTCAACCTACGACTTCGAGTGCGCTCGAGGTCAAGCGGGAGCGGGCGACTCAGCCGACCTCGCGGCTGAAGCCCAGGAGGGCCTCGGCGATGCGGGCGTCCGCCTCCTCGTGGCTGATGGTCGCCTCGCCGTCGCCCGCCTGCGGCCCGTACCAGCCGAAGTCGGCGTGGTTGGCGCCGTCGATCTCGACGAGGTCGGCGGAGGAGGGCAGCCGGACGCTCGCGTCGGCGACCTTCTCCGGCGTGCTGAGCCCGTCCTCCGATCCGCTGACACTGAGGACGGGGAGCCCGGAGCCCGAGAGGTCGTTCGCGCAGTAGCCGCCGAGCAGCACCAGGCCCGCCACCGCCGGGTCCTCGGCCCACTGGCAGGCCTTCACGCCGCCGAGGGAGTGGCCGCCGACGAGCCAGCGGTCGACGCCCTCGGCCTGGCTGGTGAAGGTCTCGAGCGAGCGGAGATCGAAGAAGGCCAGGTGCAGGATCGGCCGCGTGATCACGACGGTCGCCCCGGCCTCGACCAGCGGAGCCAGGGTCGCCTCGTAGGAGGAGGCGTCGACCTTCGCTCCGGGGATGAAGACCAGGCCCGTGCCGGCCAGCTCGCCGGTCGAGGTCGGCGTCATCACGAGCGCGTCGTCCGTGCGCTCGACCGCGATCGCGGGATCGGCGCGCACGCGGGCGAGGGCGTCCTCGTCGGGGCCGCTGACGATCGAGCTCCAGGTGAGGAAGCCGAGGACCGCGACTCCGAGGACTCCGCCGATGCTCGCGAGAACGACGCGGCGGCGCCTCATCGGGCTGCCGCGATCGCGTCGGCCGCCTGCACCAGGGCGAGGTGGGAGAGGGCCTGGGGAGTGTTCCCCGCGTGCCGGCGGCCCTCGACGTCGTACTCCTCCGAGAGGAGGCCCACGTCGTTGCAGAGCCCGACGAGCCGGTCCATCAGGGTCCGCGCGTCGTCGATCCGGCCGGAGTCGGCGTACTGCCGGACGAGCCAGAAGGAGCAGGCGAGGAACGGGTGCTCGCCGCCGGCGAGGCCGTCGACCGAGGACTCGGTCCGGTAGCGGTGCAGCAGGCCGTCCTGCAGGAGCACGCGCTCCAGCTCGGCGACGGTGCCCAGCATCCGCGGGTCGTCGGCGGGGACGAAGCCGACCATCGGCAGCACGAGGAGCGACGCGTCGACCTCGGGCGAGCCGTAGGACTGCACGAAGTGGCCGCGCTCGGCGTCGAAGCCCTGGGCCTCGATCTCGGCGCGCACCTCGTCGCGGAGGCGCTCCCAGGTCTCGACCGGACCGGGCAGGCCGTTCTCGCGCACGGCGCGGACGCCCCGATCGAGCGCGGCCCAGATCATGACCCGCGAGTGCGTGAAGTGGCGCGGCTCGCCCCGGATCTCCCAGATGCCGTTGTCCGGCCGCTGCCAGTTGGTCTCGACGAAGCCCAGGAGCGCGCGCTGGAGCGGCCAGGAGAACTCCGTCTCGTCCACTCCGGCCACGCGGGCCTCGTGCAGAGCGACCATCACCTCGCCGATCACGTCCGCCTGGTACTGGTCGACGGCGGCGTTCCCGATCCGCACGGGGGAGGCGCCGTCGTAGCCGGGCAGGCTCGGCATCTCCCGCTCGGGCAGGTCGCGCTCGCCGGCGAGGCCGTACATGATCTGCACGTCCTCCGGCGCGCCCGCGACCGCGCGGAGCAGCCAGGCCCGCCACTTCTGCGCCTCCTGCTCGAACCCGTGCGCGAGCAGGGCCTGCAGGGTGAGCGAGGCGTCGCGGAGCCAGACGTAGCGGTAGTCCCAGTTGCGGGCGCCGCCGAACTGCTCCGGGAGCGAGGTGGTCGCCGCCGCGACGATGCCGCCGGTCTCGTCGTCGGTGAGGGCGCGGAGGGTCAGCAGCGAGCGGACGACGGCGTCGCGGTGCGGGCCGTCGTAGTCGATCGCCGACGCCCACTCGGACCACCAGGACAGCGTGCGCTCCAGCGCGCGGTCGACGTCGAGGCGCTTGGGCGCCCGCTGGTGCGAGGGGAACCACGCCATCGAGAGGTCGACGACCGCGTCCGCGTCGACGTCGAACTCCGCCGCGTGGGCGTGGTCGACGGCCTTCAACCGCACTCCGCGCACCACGACCGCGTCGGGCCCGGCGACGGCGACGAGCAGCGGATCCTCGTCCGTCCCCTCCTGCCGCACCCACGGCATGGTGCGGGCGTAGTCGAAGCGGATGCGCAGCTCCTGCCGCATCCGGACGGTCCCCGACACTCCGCGCACCCGGCGCACCAGCTCGGCGCGCTCGTCGCGCAGCGGCATCACGTCGACCACCTCGACGACGCCGGTGGGAGTCGTCCACCGGGTGACCAGCGCGAGCGTGTCGCCGAGGTAGTGGCGCTCGCTCGTCGCCTCCCCGTCCACCGGCCGCAGCGACCAGCGCCCCTGGTCGTCGCCGCCGAGGAGGGCGCCGAAGACGGAGGCGGAGTCGAAGCGCGGCAGGCACAGCCAGTCGATCCCCCCGTCGCGGGAGACGAGAGCGGCCGTGCGGCAGTCGGAGAGGACGGCGTAGTCCTCGATCGGGGAGACCATGCGGCGATCCTCTCAGGTGCGGCTGTGGCCTCCCAGTCAAGGCGGAGCGGGGCTCTTCAGCGCCGCCGTAGGGTGAGCCGCATGGCACAGACCGTCTCGACCCTGCTCATCCTCGGAGCGACGGGGGACCTGTCCTCGCGGCTCCTCCTCCCCGCCGTCGGCCAGCTGCTGACCCGCGAGACCGACCGGCGGGTCCACCTCGTCGGCGCGGGACGCGAGGACTGGACCCAGGAGCACTGGCACGAGGTGCTGACCGCCTCCTTCGCCACCGTCGAGGCGCAGGGCGGGGGCGTGGACGCGCTCACCTCCGGCACGCGCTACCAGCAGGTCGACGTCACCGATCCGGAGGCGCTCGCCGCACTGCTCGCGAGCTGCGCCGGTCCGGTGGCGGTCTACTTCGCCCTCCCGCCGGCGATCGCGGCGAAGGCCTGCGAGGCGCTCGCCGCCCACGACCTGCCGGAGGGCACCGTGCTGGCGCTGGAGAAGCCGTTCGGGACCGACGAGGCGAGCGCGCACGCCCTCAACCAGCGCCTCGCCGCGCTGGTCCCCGAGGACCGCATCCACCGCGTCGACCACTTCCTCGGCCGCGCGACCGTGATGAACGTGCTCGGCCTGCGCTTCGCGAACCGGATCCTCGAGCCGCTGTGGTCGGCCGAGCACATCGAGAGCGTCGAGATCGTCTACGACGAGCAGCTGGCCCTCGAGGGGCGGGCGAGCTACTACGACGGCGCGGGCGCGCTGACCGACATGATCCAGAGCCACCTGCTGCAGGTCCTCGCGGTGATCGCGATGGAGCCGCCGTCCTCGCTCGACGCGGCCGACCTCCGGGACGCGAAGTCGATCGTCCTGCGCGCCACCCGCCTGCACGGCGACGACCCCGCCGCGAGCTCGCGCCGCGCCCGCTACACAGCGGGGACGATCGAGGGACGCGAGCTGCCCGCCTACGCGGACGAGAAGGGCGTGGACCCCGCTCGCCGGACCGAGACGCTGGCCGAGCTGGTCGTCGAGATCGACACCTGGCGCTGGGCCGGCGTGCCGTTCACCCTCCGCTCCGGCAAGGCGCTCGGGGAGCGGCGGCGCGAAGTGGTCATCCGCTTCAAGCCGGTGCCGCACCTGCCCCGCGGCTTCGTGGGCACCGAGGCGCCGTCCGTGCTGCGGCTGTTCCTCGCGCCCGACCAGATGTCGCTCGAGCTGAACATCAACGGCCCCGGCGACCCGTACACGCTCGAGCGCGCCTCGCTGGAGGCGACCTTCGGCGCGGGCGAGCTGCTGGCGTACGGCGAGGTCATCTCGGGGATCCTCGACGACGACCCGTCGCTCTCGGTCCGCGGGGACGCCGCCGAGGAGTGCTGGCGCATCGTGCAGCCCGCGATCGACGCCTGGCACGCGGACCGGGTGCCGCTCGACGAGTACCCGGCGGGCAGCGAGGGACCCGGGAGCTGGCCGACGCTCTGACGGGCGGCCGGGGGAGGGGCGGCCGCGGGGGATCTCGAGACGGCGGCCGCGCCGCCTCCTCGATCAGCGGGAAGGGCGACGTCGCTCGTCGGGTCGGCCGGAGGGCGAGCCCGCCGGCCGACCGCTCGGGTCAGGAGCGGGTCGCGACGGGCGTGTCGACGGCGACGTCGGCGGGGGCCGGCTCCGCCCAGACGGCGATCGGCTTCGGCTCCCAGGTGAGGGCGGCCGGCTCCACCGGGGGAGTGGAGGCGCGCATCACGGGGATCGCCTCGGTGACCGGGGACGACGTCCGCTCGGCGCCGGCGCGGAGCTGCTCCTCCTGGATGGCGGCGGAGAGCTCGTGGGCGAGGGAGCGCGCGAGCATCCCGTGGAAGATCGGGTCGCGGTCGTCGTGGCTGCGGCGCGTGACGACCCAGGCGCCCTCGGATCCGACGAAGGCCGCGAGCCGCTCGTGGACGACGGCGAAGAGCTCGTCCTGCGTGAGGACGGGGGCCGCCTCGACGACCTCGGGGGCCGCCTTGCGACGCCTCAGACGAAACCTCATGACGAACCCCGTTTCCCGTGCCGGCAGCGACTGGGAACAGTGTCGCCGCCATCGGGTCGGGAGACCGGCTGACACGCCGCCCCGCGGGGAGGCGGCGCGTCAGGAGGGCCTAGCGGTCGCGCTTCTTGCCGCGCTCCTCCTTGACGATCTCCTTCGAGTCGTAGGACACGGAGCCCAGGGCGACGGTGACCGAGATGGCCCAGCTGACCCACTGGAGGGCCAGGCGCCAGTCGCGCGGGCCCTTGCGCGTGGTCTGCAGGATCGACCAGCCGCCGACGATCGCGCTGATGACGCTGGAGTTGAGGATGAACTTGCGCATGCGTGTGCCTCCCGTGTTCACCCCGACGCTAGCGGGTGCGAAAGCTCTCAGAGGAACGCTTGACAGCACCGAGGGGTTGTCCCGCTACGGTGGACCGCCGCCGGGACCCGAATCCTCGAGCCGGGGCACGCCGAGGAGAACGGGAACGACATGCGCACGGCTGTGATCGGGGCGGTGCTGCTCGTCGTCGGGGCGGTGGCCGTCGTCACGGGGGTCCTCCCGATGGACGCGCTGGGCGAGCTGGTCGAGCGGACGGCGCCGATCCTCGGCTTCGTGGTCGCGGTGACCGTGGTCGCCGAGCTGGCCTCCGAGGCCGGCGTCTTCACCGTGGTCGCCGAGCGCTCCGCCGAGTGGGGCCGCGGGCGGACCGCGGTGCTCTGGCTGCTGGTGGTGGCGATGGCCGTCGTCAGCACGGTGTTCCTCTCGCTCGACACGACCGCCGTGCTCCTGACCCCGGTCGTGGTCCTGCTCGCGGCGCACGTGCGCGTCCCGCCCCTGCCGTTCGCGATGGCCACGGTCTGGCTGGCGAACTGCGCCTCCCTCCTCCTCCCCGTCTCGAACCTCACCAACCTGCTCGCGCAGCGGCGCCTGGGGGTCGAGGGCCCCTTCGCCTTCGCCGCGCTGACCGCGGTGCCCGCGCTCGTCGCGGCCGTCGTACCCGTGCTGATCCTCGCGATCCGCTACCGGCGCGAGCTGGCCGGGCGCTACACCCCGGGGAAGCGGACGCCGGTGGAGGACCGGGTGCTGCTGGTCGGCGCGGGGATCGTCGTGGCGCTGCTCCTGCCGGCGCTCGTCTCGGGCGTCGAGGTGTGGATCCCGGCGACGGTCGCCGCGGTCGCGCTGATCGTCCTCTTCGCGGTGCGCCGTCCCGCGGCGCTCACGCCCGCCCTCCTGCCGTGGCAGCTCGTCGTGTTCGCGTCGGGCCTCTTCGTGGCGATGGAGGCGGCGCACCAGCTCGGGCTGGGCGCGGCGCTCGCCGTGGTCGCGGGAGAGGGGAGCGGGACGCTCGACCTGCTGCGCCTCGCCGGCTCCGGCGCGGTCGCCTCCAACCTGGTCGACAACCTGCCCGCCTACCTCGCCCTCGAGCCCGTCGCGGCGGATCCGCTCCGACTGGTCGCCCTGCTGATCGGCGTGAACGCCGGACCGCTGATCACCCCGTGGGCCTCGCTCGCCACCCTGCTCTGGCACCAGAGGCTGACCGCGCTGGGCGTGCACGTCTCGTGGCGCCAGTACGCGCTCCTCGGACTCGTCGCGGTCGTCCCGACGGTGGGCGGAGCGACGCTCGCCCTCGCCCTCGTGCAGGGCTGACCCGCCGTCCCCCGTGCGGGGCCGGCTGATAGCCTCGACGGGCACGACGACGGCTCGACCGACGAAAAGGGACCACCATTCCTCCGCACTCCGCCTCCGCCTCCTCCGCCGCTGACAGGACCGACGCCGGGACCTCGGGAGGGACCGAGCGCAACGCGTTCGTGGTCGTCTCGAACCGCCTCCCCGTGGACCGCGTCGTGGCCGAGGACGGCACCGCCTCCTGGAAGACCTCGCCCGGCGGGCTGGTCACCGCGCTCGAGCCGGTGATGCGCGCGAACGAGGGCGCCTGGGTCGGCTGGCCCGGCGTGGCCGATGAGGAGGTCGCCCCGTTCGTCGACAACGGCGTGCAGATCGTCCCGGTCGCCCTCAGCGCGCAGGAGCTCGAGGACTACTACGAGGGCTTCTCGAACGACACGCTCTGGCCGCTGTACCACGACGTGATCGCGCCCCCGACCTACCACCGCGACTGGTGGGACGCCTACGTGCGGGTCAACCAGCGCTTCGCGGAGGCGGCCGCGGCCGTGACGGAGGAGGACGGCGTGGTCTGGGTGCAGGACTACCAGCTCCAGCTCGTGCCCAAGATGCTGCGGGAGCTCCGGCCCGACGTCACGATCGGCTTCTTCAACCACATCCCGTTCCCGCCCTACGGGATCTTCGCGCAGCTCCCGTGGCGCCGGCAGATCGTCGAGGGCCTGCTCGGCGCCGACGTGATCGGGTTCCAGCGCCAGGGCGACGCGGGCAGCTTCCTCCGCGCGGTCCGGCGCCTGCTCGGCTACGACACCCGCAGCACGGTCGTCGAGGTCCCGGTCGAGGAGGAGGCCGTCGGCGGCACCCGCCGCGTCAACCGCTCGCGGCGCGGGGCGAGCGTGCGCCCGGTCGTCGCCCGGCACTTCCCGATCTCGATCGACTCCGCGTCGTTCGAGGCGATGGCGCGCACCCCCGAGATCCAGGCCCGCGCCGCCGAGATCCGCGCCGAGCTGGGCAACCCCGCGACGATCATGCTCGGCGTCGACCGGCTCGACTACACCAAGGGGATCGGCCACCGCCTGAAGGCCTTCGGCGAGCTCCTGGCGGACGGCCGCCTCACCTCCGAGGACGCGGTGCTGGTGCAGGTCGCGAGCCCGAGCCGCGAGCGCGTGGACACCTACCGGCAGCTGCGCGACGACATCGAGCTGCAGGTCGGCCGGATCAACGGCGACTACAGCACGCTCGGGCACCCGGCGATCAGCTACCTCCACCACGGCTACCCGCGCGAGGAGATGGTGGCGCTCTACCTCGCCGCCGACGTCATGCTCGTCACGGCGCTGCGCGACGGGATGAACCTCGTCGCGAAGGAGTACGTCGCGTCCCGCTTCGACAACGACGGCGTGCTCGTGCTGAGCGAGTTCGCCGGAGCGGCCGACGAGCTCAAGCAGGCCGTGCAGGTGAACCCGCACGACATCTCGGGGCTGAAGGACGCGATGGAGGCCTCGGCGCGGATGCCGCGCGTCGAGCGCACCCGGCGCATGCGCGCGCTCCGTCGCCGCGTGCTCGAGAACGACGTGGCGCGCTGGTCCGAGTCGTTCCTCTCCGCTCTCGCGGAGCACGCGGCCGGCCAGCAGCTCGACGTGCGGCCCGCCGCCCGCGGGCAGGAGGCGCCGCACGGCCAGGAGGCCGAGCACCGCGACGACGCGGCCCACGGACAGGCGGCCGAGCTCGAGCGGGAGGCCGCCGACGACCGCGAGCTCGACGGCGGCGCGCGATGAGCGAGGGAGTGCCCGAGCGGCTCGCGGCGGCGCTGCGGGAGCTCGCCGCGACCGACCGGCTCCTGGTGGCCCTCGACTTCGACGGCACCCTCGCACCCGAGGTCGACGACCCCGCCCGCGCGCGGGCGCTCCCCGAGGCGCGCGAGGCCGTGCTGCGGCTCCTCGCCCTCCCCGGCACCCGGGTCGCGCTGGTCTCCGGCCGGGCGCTCGGGAGCCTGGAGGAGGTCTCGCAGCTGCCGGACGAGGCGCTGCTGGTCGGCTCCCACGGCATCGAGATCCGCCTCGACCCCGAGGAGGACGCGGTCCGGCTCGACGACGACGAGCTCGAGAAGGTGGGAGTGCTCGAGGACGTCCTGAAGGGGATCGCCCGCGGGATCGACAACGTCTGGATCGAGGACAAGCCCGCCGGCTTCGCCCTGCACACCCGCCTCGCGACCGAGCGCCACAGCCGCGTCGCCCACGTCGTCGCCCTCTCCGAGGCGCGCGCCGAGGTGCAGGGGGTCACCGTCCGCGAGGGCAAGAACGTCCTGGAGTTCTCGGTCCGCTCGACCACCAAGGGCGAGGCCGTGCAGCACCTCCGCCGCTACACCGGCGCGACCGCCGTGCTCTACGCGGGCGACGACGTGACGGACGAGGACGCCTTCGCGGTCCTCGGCTCCGGCGACGTCGGCATCAAGAGCGGCGAGGGCACCACCGCGGCCTCCTACCGGGTCCGCGGCCCCGAGCAGGTCGCGCACGCGCTCCGGCTGCTGGCCGACCTGCGCGCGGAGTAGCAGCTCCCTTCCGGCCGTCAGCGCCGGCCGCCATCGCGGTGCGGCTCCGTCGACCCGCTGCGGACGGCCGTCCGCCGACGCGGGGAGCGGCCGTTCGCGACGAGTCGGAGATCCGCGGGGACGTCCGCATCCGGTGCCGCTGCCGGAGGCCGGGGCCGGGACGGGTGCGCGGGCCGGTCCGGGTCCGCCCGGCGAGCAGGGGCACTGCGCGCGAGGCGGTAGCCTCATCGCATGCCGGAAATCGATTGGAAGCCCCGCTCGCGCACCGTCACGGACGGCATCGAGGCCACGACGTCGCGCGGGAT
Organism: Rathayibacter sp. AY1F3; assembly: GCF_002931975.1. Lineage (NCBI taxonomy): Bacteria > Bacillati > Actinomycetota > Actinomycetes > Micrococcales > Microbacteriaceae > Rathayibacter > Rathayibacter sp. AY1F3. The sequence continues at coordinate 72,171 of NZ_PSVF01000004.1, forward strand.
GCTGCGGGCGGTCGGGATGGGCGATGACGACTGGGAGAAGCCCCAGATCGGCATCGCGTCCTCGTGGAACGAGATCACCCCCTGCAACCTCTCGCTCGAGCGCCTCGCGCGCTCCGCGAAGGAGGGCGTGCACTCCGGCGGCGGCTACCCGCTCCAGTTCGGCACCATCTCCGTCTCGGACGGCATCTCGATGGGCCACGAGGGCATGCACTTCTCGCTCGTCTCCCGCGAGGTCATCGCCGACTCCGTCGAGACCGTGATGATGGCCGAGCGCCTGGACGGCACCGTCATGCTGGCCGGCTGCGACAAGTCGCTGCCCGGCATGCTGATGGCCGCGGCCCGCCTCGACCTCGCCGCCGTGTTCGTCTACGCCGGCTCGATCGCCCCGGGCTGGGTCAAGCTCTCGGACGGCACCGAGAAGGACATCACGATCATCGACTCCTTCGAGGCCGTCGGCGGCGTCAAGGCCGGGATCATGTCCGAGGAGGACGCCAAGCGCATCGAGTGCGCCTTCGCCCCGGGCGAGGGCTCCTGCGGCGGCATGTACACCGCCAACACCATGGCCAGCGTCGCCGAGGCGCTCGGCATGAGCCTGCCCGGCTCCGCCTCGCCCGCCGCCGCCGACCGCCGCCGCGACTACTTCGCCCGCAAGTCCGGCGAGGCCGTCGTCGAGCTGCTGCGCAACGGCACCACGGCCCGCGACATCCTCACCAAGGAGGCGTTCGAGAACGCGATCGCGGTGGCGATGGCCTTCGGCGGGTCGACCAACGTCATCCTGCACCTGCTCGCGATCGCCAACGAGGCCGAGGTCGACCTGACGATCGACGACTTCAACCGCATCGGCGACACGATCCCGCACATCGGCGACCTCAAGCCCTTCGGCAAGTACGTCATGAACGACGTCGACCGCCACGGCGGCGTCCCGGCCGTGATGAAGGCGCTCCTGGACGCCGGGCTGCTCCACGGCGACTGCCTGACGGTCACCGGGAGAACGGTCGCCGAGAACCTCGCCGCGATGGACATCGCGCCGCTGGACGGCGAGGTCATCCGCACCCTCGACAACCCGATCCACGCGACCGGCGGGCTCACCATCCTCAAGGGCTCGCTCGCCCCCGAGGGCGCGGTCGTCAAGACCGCCGGCTTCGACGCCTCCGTCTTCGAGGGTCCGGCCCGCGTGTTCGAGCGCGAGCGCGCCGCGATGGACGCCCTGACCGAGGGCCGGATCGAGAAGGGCGACGTGGTGGTCATCCGCTACGAGGGCCCCAAGGGCGGCCCCGGCATGCGCGAGATGCTCGCCATCACCGCCGCCATCAAGGGGGCCGGGCTCGGAAAAGATGTACTACTGTTGACGGACGGACGATTCTCAGGCGGCACAACCGGCCTGTGCATCGGCCACATAGCTCCCGAATCGGTGGACGCAGGTCCCATCGCATTCGTTCGCGACGGAGACCCGATTCGGGTCGACATCGCCGCTCGCTCGATCGACCTACTCGTCGACGAGTCCGAGCTCGCCGCCCGCCGAGAAGGCTGGGCCCCTCTCCCTCCGCGCTACACCCGCGGTGTCCTCGCCAAGTACGCCAAGCTCGTCCGCTCGGCAGCCGAGGGCGCCGTCACCGGGTGACCCGGCCCGCTCCGGCCGGCCGCGCACTCGCGTTCCCGGGCACTCGCCTCCGGCTCTGCCCGCCGCCGCACCACCTCCTGAAGGAATCGACACCCGCATGACTCCGGATCCGTCCGCCGTGCAGCCCGCACCGACGCCCCAGCCACCCCGACCCGCCCACGCTCCCGGTACCGCCCCCGCGGCCGAGGTCCTCACCGGAGCGCAGGCGGTCGTCCGCTCGCTCGAGATGCTCGGGATCGAGGACGTCTTCGGCCTGCCCGGCGGCGCGATCCTCCCGGTCTACGACCCGCTGATGGACTCCTCGAAGATCCGGCACATCCTGGTCCGCCACGAGCAGGGCGCCGGCCACGCCGCCGAGGGCTACGCCTCGGCGACCGGGAAGCTCGGCGTCTGCATCGCGACCTCGGGCCCCGGAGCGACCAACCTGGTCACCGCGATCGCGGACGCCTACATGGACTCGGTCCCGATGCTCGCGATCACCGGCCAGGTGTTCTCGACGCTCATGGGGACCGACGCGTTCCAGGAGGCGGACATCGTCGGCATCACGATGCCGATCACGAAGCACTCCATCCTCGTGACGCGCCCCGAGGACATCCCCTCGGCCCTCGCCTCCGCCGCGCTGATCGCCACCACCGGCCGCCCCGGCCCCGTGCTGGTCGACATCACGAAGGACGCGCAGCAGGACCAGGCGCCGTTCCTCTGGCCGCCGAAGATCGACCTGCCCGGATACCGGCCGGTCACGAAGGCCCACGGCAAGCAGATCCAGGCCGCGGCCCAGCTGCTGGTCGAGTCGAGGAAGCCGGTGCTCTACGTGGGCGGCGGCATCATCCGCGCCCGCGCGGCCGCCGAGCTGAAGGCGTTCGCCGAGGCCTGCGGCGCTCCCGTGGTGACCACGCTGATGGCGCGCGGAGCGTTCCCGGACTCGCACGAGCAGCACCTGGGCATGCCCGGCATGCACGGCACCGTCCCCGCGGTGCTCGCGCTGCAGGAGGCGGACCTGATCCTCGCGCTGGGCTCGCGCTTCGACGACCGCGTGACCGGCAAGGCGGCGCTCTTCGCGCCCCACGCCAAGGTCGTGCACGTCGACATCGATCCGGCCGAGATCTCCAAGATCCGCACCGCCGACGTGCCGATCGTGGGCGACCTGAAGGACGTCCTCCCGGACCTCACCGACGCGTTCGCCAAGGCCTCGTCCGACGGCCGCGCCGACACCTCCGAGTGGTGGAGCTACCTCAAGGGCCTGCAGACGGAGTTCCCGCTCGGCTACACCGAGCCGAACGACGGCCTGCTCTCGCCGCAGTACGTCATCAAGCGCATCGGCGAGATCACCGGCCCCGAGGGCGTCTTCGCCTCCGGCGTCGGCCAGCACCAGATGTGGGCGGCGCAGTTCATCAAGTACGAGCGCCCCAACTCGTGGCTGAACTCCGGCGGCGCCGGCACCATGGGCTACTCCGTGCCCGCGGCGATGGGCGCCAAGGTCGGCGAGCCCGAGCGCACCGTATGGGCGATCGACGGCGACGGCTGCTTCCAGATGACCAATCAGGAGCTCGCCACCTGCACGATCAACGACATCCCGATCAAGGTCGCGGTGATCAACAACTCCTCGCTCGGCATGGTGCGCCAATGGCAGACCCTGTTCTACGAGGGCCGCTACTCCAACACCGACCTCAACACGGGTCACGACACCGTCCGGGTGCCCGACTTCGTGAAGCTCGCCGACGCCTACGGCGCGCTCGGCATCCGCGTCACGAAGCCGGAGGAGATCGACGACGCCATCCGCCTCGCCATCGCCACCAACGACCGGCCCGTGGTGATCGACTTCGTCGTCAGCCGCGACTCCATGGTCTGGCCGATGGTCCCGCAGGGCGTCTCCAACAGCTACGTCCAGTACGCCCGAGACCACAGCCCGACCTGGGACGACGAGGAGTAGACCCGCATGACGCACCACGTTCTCTCCCTGCTCGTCGAGGACAAGCCGGGACTGCTCACCCGTGTGGCCGGGCTGTTCGCCCGCCGCGGCTTCAACATCGAGTCGCTGGCGGTCGGTCCGACCGAGCTGGCCGGGCTCTCGCGCATCACGGTCGCCGTGGACGTCGAGGACCTGCCGCTCGAGCAGGTCACGAAGCAGCTCAACAAGCTCGTCAACGTGATCAAGATCGTCGAGCTCGACACCGACCAGTCGGTCCAGCGCGAGCACCTGCTCGTCAAGGTCCGCGTCGACAACGTCACGCGCTCGCAGGTGCTCGAGGCCGTCACGCTCTTCCGCGCCCGCGTGGTCGACGTCGCGACGGACGCCCTGGTGATCGAGGTCACCGGCGACACCGGCAAGACAAACGCGTTCCTGCGGGTGATCGAGCCCTACGGCATCAAGGAGATCGCGCAGTCGGGCCTGCTCGCCATCGGGCGCGGCTCCAAGTCGATCACCGAGCGCGTCTTCAAGAACTGACCGCGAACTCTCCACTACAGAAAAGGACTCACCACGTGACCGAGCTCATCTACGACGCCGACGCCGACCTCTCCATCATCCAGTCCAAGAAGGTCGCGATCGTCGGCTACGGCTCGCAGGGCCACGCGCACGCGCAGAACCTCCGCGACTCCGGCGTCCAGGTCGTCATCGCGCTGAAGGAGGGGTCGAAGTCGACCGCCAAGGCCGAGGACGACGGCTTCGAGGTCAAGAGCGTCGCCGACGCCGCGGCCTGGGCCGACCTGATCATGATCCTCGCGCCGGACCAGCACCAGCGCGCGATCTACAGCGAGCAGATCGCGTCCGCGCTGACCGAGGGCAAGACCCTCGCCTTCGCGCACGGCTTCAACATCCGCTTCGGCTACATCGAGGCGCCCGCGGGCGTCGACGTCATCCTCATCGCGCCGAAGGCCCCCGGCCACACCGTGCGCCGCGAGTTCGTCGCCGGCCGCGGCATCCCGGACATCATCGCTGTCGAGAACGACGCGACCGGCACCGCCTGGGAGACCGCGAAGTCCTACGCGAAGGCCATCGGCGGCACCCGCGCCGGCGTCATCAAGACCACCTTCACCGAGGAGACCGAGACCGACCTGTTCGGCGAGCAGGCCGTGCTCTGCGGCGGCACCTCGCAGCTCGTCCAGTACGGCTTCGAGACCCTCGTCGAGGCCGGCTACCAGCCCGAGATCGCCTACTTCGAGGTGCTGCACGAGCTCAAGCTCATCGTCGACCTCATGTGGGAGGGCGGCATCGCCAAGCAGCGCTGGAGCGTCTCCGACACCGCCGAGTACGGCGACTACGTCTCCGGCCCGCGCGTCATCGACCCGCGCGTGAAGGAGAACATGAAGGCCGTCCTCGGCGACATCCAGAGCGGTGCCTTCGCGAAGCGCTTCATCGGCGACCAGGACGCGGGCGGACCCGAGTTCCAGGAGCTGCGCGCCAAGGGCGAGAAGCACCCGATCGAGGAGACCGGCCGCGAGCTGCGCAAGCTCTTCGCCTGGAAGCAGACCGACGAGGACTACACCGACGGCAGCGTCGCGCGCTAGCCGCACCGCGTCGACCGGGGGAGCCCCGGTCCGACGAGGGACCCGTCCACCGGGATCCCCTCGCCGGGCCGGGGCTCCTCCGCGTCCGGAGCGCGACTACTGCTCGAGCTCGCGGACGAGACGGCGGAGACCGCCCTTCGGCGGGACGAGGACGGGGTCCGGCCACCGGGGCGAGAGGTGGTCGCCGAGCGTCACCCGGCGCAGCTTGCGGCCGACGAGGGGGAGGACCCAGTCGGCGGCCCAGCGGCGCTGCTCGCGCAGCCGCGCGCGGAGGCGGAGCGGCTCCGGTGCGTCCCAGGGCCCGGTCGAGATCGTGTGATGCACGCCGAGCGTGTCGAGCACGCGGCCGGCCAGGACGCGGTGGCCGCGCTTGGAGAGGTGCATCCGGTCGGGCGACCAGAGCACGGGGGAGTGGAACTCCCGCATCGCCCAGTAGTCGACGAGGATCGCGCCCCGCTCGCGGGCGATCCGGCGGACGGCGCTGTTGTAGAGGTGGTTGCGGCGCAGGAACATCCGCGGGGCGGGCAGTCCCGGGATGTCGACGCCGGTGAAGAGCACGAGGGAGGCGCCGGTGGTCGCGAGCGCGTCGACGAGCACCTCGTAGCGGGTGATCAGATCGACGGTGTCGGTGCCGAGGTCGAGGATGTCGTTGCCGCCGGCGTACAGCGTGATCAGCGTGGGGCGGAGCGCGAGGGCGGGCGCGAGCTGGTCCTCGGTGATCTGGGCGAGGCGCTTCGAGCGGACGGCGAGGTTCGCGTACTCCCAGCCCGGCTCGGCCTTCGCCAGGCGCTCGGCGACGCGGTCGGCCCAGCCGCGCACCCCGTTCGGCAGCCGCGGGTGCGGGTCGCCGACCCCCTCTGTGAAGGAGTCGCCGAGGGCGACGAAGCGGCGGCGGCGGTCGTCCATCCGCTCAGCCTCGCCCCCGGGGGAGGACGCGGGGTGTCCGCCGGGTGTCGGGGAGGCGGCGGCGGGCTCCGAGCCTCCTGCGAGGTGCGCGCGGCTAGGGTGTTGCGGTGATCGATGGTGGACCGGGCCGCTCCCCGGAGGACGACGACGCGGCGACCCCGCCGGCGGACCGCGGGCCGGACTCCGGCCCGGAGGACGACGCGGACGACGAGGCCCTGGAGTGGGCGGGCGAGGGCGCGGACCCGACGCTCGCCGCGGGGACGGCGCGCGTGCGCCGAAAGCCCCGCACGGTCGCGGGGGCGGGCCCGGCGGACGACGGCTCGGACGACGACGACTCCGAGGACGAGGACCCCGACGACGAGGCCGCGTCCTCGTCGGCTCTGCTGATCGCCGCGGGCATCGCGGCCGGCCTCTACCTCCTGTACGCCATCGCCTGGGCGATCACGGCGACGCGGCAGTCGCCGGTCGCCGCGGCCGGCTTCGCGGGCGATGCGCTCGGCGGCGCCCTCTACTCGCTCGGGCTCTGGCTGGCGGTCCTGGCGCCGCCGGTGTGGTTCGCCGTGGTGCTCCTCGCCACCCGCGACTCCCGGGTGCGCACCCGCGTGCTCTGGCTGGTCGCCGGACTCGTCCTCCTCGCTCCGCTGCCGTTCCTCAAGGGGGCCTGATGACCGACTCGACCCGGGCCACCCTCGGCGGGACCGGCCGGCGCGACCGGCCCGGCCGGCGCCTGGCCGCCTCCGTCCTCGTCGCCGTGGTGTTCGCGCTCTTCTTCGCCTGGGACGTCTGGGAGGCGGTCGGCAACCTGATCGGCCTGCGCAGCTACGCGGCCTCCCTCGGCACCGACCTGAATCCGACGGGCTGGGCGGTGCTCCTGCTCGGCCTGGTGCTGCCGGTCGCCTGCTTCGTCGCCGCCGTCCTGCTCGGCCGCCGCCGGGGGCTCCCGGCGCGCGTCGGACTGCTCGCGGCGGCCCTCTGCCTCTCGGCGGCGCTCTCGCTCGACGTGCAGCTCGTCCTCGGCGTCGAGAGCCTGGTCTCGCTGAGCTGACCGGCGGCGTCACACGGCGCGGGGCGCGCGCACCCCTCCGCTACAGTGTCGGGGGGCTGCCGACGCCCCCGCCTCGGTGCCCGCTCCGTCCCCTCTCCGAAGGAAGCGCCTCTCGTGACAAAGCCGGTCGTCCTGATCGCCGAAGAACTCTCGCCCGCCACCGTGGACGCGCTCGGTCCCGACTTCGAGATCCGCTCCGTGGACGGCACCGACCGCCCGGCGCTGCTCGAGGCCCTCGCCACGGCGCACGCGATCCTCGTGCGCTCCGCGACGCAGGTCGACGCGGAGGCGATCGCCGCGGCCCCCTCGCTCCAGGTGATCGCCCGCGCCGGTGTGGGTCTGGACAACGTCGACATCACCGCCGCGACCGCCGCGGGGGTCATGGTCGTGAACGCACCGACCTCGAACATCATCTCGGCCGCCGAGCTCACCGTCGGCCACATCCTGAGCCTCGCCCGCCACATCCCCGCCGCGCACAGCGCGCTCGCGCAGGGCCTCTGGAAGCGCTCGAAGTACACGGGCGTCGAGCTCTACGAGAAGACCGTCGGCATCATCGGCCTCGGCCGCATCGGCGCGCTGATCACCGCGCGCCTGCAGGCCTTCGGCGTGAACGTCGTCGCCTACGACCCCTACGTGACCAGCGCCCGCGCGCAGCAGCTCGGCGTCACGCTCCTCTCCCTGGAGGAGCTGCTGGCCGAGAGCGACTTCATCACGATCCACATGCCGAGGACCCCCGAGACGACGGGCATGATCTCGGACGATCAGCTGGCGCTGATGAAGCCGTCGGCGTTCATCGTGAACGTGGCCCGCGGCGGCCTCATCGACGAGGACGCGCTGCACCGCGCGCTCGTCGCGAAGACCATCGCCGGCGCCGGGCTCGACGTGTTCGTCAAGGAGCCGCCGACCGGATCGCCGCTGCTCGCCCTCGAGAACGTGGTCGTCACTCCGCACCTCGGAGCCTCGACCGACGAGGCGCAGGAGAAGGCCGGCGTCTCGGTCGCCCGCTCGGTGCGCCTCGCGCTCTCGGGCGAGCTCGTGCCGGACGCCGTGAACGTCGCCGGCGGCGTGATCGACGAGTACGTGCGCCCCGGCATCCCGCTGGTCGAGAAGCTCGGCCAGGTCTTCTCGGGCCTCGCGGACTCGCCGGTCACCTCCATCGACGTCGAGGTGCGCGGCGAGCTGGCCGGCTACGACGTGAAGGTTCTCAAGCTGGCGGCCCTCAAAGGCGTGTTCACCAACGTGGTCTCGGAGACGGTGTCCTACGTCAACGCGCCGGTGCTCGCGGAGCAGCGCGGCATCGAGGTGCGCCTGATCACGGAGCCGGTCTCGGACGAGTACCGCAACGTGATCACGCTGCGCGGCGCGCTCTCGGACGGCTCGCAGATCTCGGTCTCGGGCACGCTGACCGGCACCAAGCAGGTCGAGAAGATCGTGGCGATCAACGGCTACGACGTCGAGGTCCCCCTCGCGAAGCACCTCGTCGTCATGAGCTACGTCGACCGCCCCGGGATCGTCGCGGTCTACGGCCGCGAGTTCGGCGACGCCGCGGTCAACATCGCGGGCATGCAGATCGCGCGCACCGAGGCGGGCGGCAAGGCGCTCTCGGTGATCACCATCGACTCCCCCGCCCCCGACGGCCTGCTCGAGAAGGTCCGCGTCGCGATCGACGCCGACCTCATGCAGGAGATCGACATCACCGAGCAGTGAGCACGCGGCGGTTCGCTCAGGTCGACGTCTTCGGCGCCGCGCCGTTCCGGGGCAACCCGGTGGCGGTCGTCGTCGACGGCGACGGCGTGAGCGACGCCGCGATGGCGGAGTTCGCGCGCTGGACGAACCTGTCCGAGACGACCTTCCTCCTCCGCCCGAGCGACCCCGCGGCCGACTACCGGCTGCGGATCTTCACGCCGGGCGGGGAGCTGCCCTTCGCCGGGCACCCGACCCTCGGGAGCGCGCACGCCTGGCTCGCGGCCGGAGGGACGGCCCGCGCGGCGGGGGAGCTCGTGCAGGAGTGCGCCGCGGGTCTCGTCCGACTGCGGGTGACGGAGGAGGGCATCGCCTTCGCCGCCCCGCCCCGCCGGCGGACCGGACCGGTCGACGAGGCGACGCTCGAGCGGGTGGCCGCGGCTCTGCGGATCCCGCGCGCGGAGATCCTCGACCACGAGTGGGTCGACAACGGTCCCGGCTGGCTGGCCGTGCGGCTCGCGTCGGCGGAGCAGGTCCTCGCGTTGCGGCCGGACCAGGCTCTCCTCGCCGGGCTCCCCGTCGGCGTCGTGGGCGAGCATCCGGCGGGAGGCGAGTGCGCGGTCGAGGTGCGGGCGTTCATCCCCGACGCCGGTGTGTCCGAGGATCCGGTGACGGGGAGCCTCAACGCGGGGATCGCCCAGTGGCTGATCGGCAGCGGTGTGCTGCCCGAGCGCTACACGGCCGCTCAGGGGGCGGCGCTGGGCCGAGCCGGGCGCGTGCGCGTCGAGAGCACGGACGGCGCGATCTGGATCGGCGGCGCGACGGTGACCCTGATCGACGGGGTCGTCGAGCTGTAGCGGGTCCGCCGGGGCGGCGCGGCTCAGCTCCCGAGGAGGCGCTGGACGACCGCGAGGACGTCCTCGGCCTCGCCGCGCGACGGCGAGCCCGTGGGGAGCAGGGCGGAGTTGTAGTAGAGCCCGTCGCTCATCAGGACGATCGCCCGGGCGACGAGCGGGTCGCCCACGGCGTCGGCGACCACCTCGTTCCAGCTGTCGTGGATCCGCGCGAGGCCGCCGCTGGCGCGTTCGTCGTGCCCCTGCGCGATGCGCGACACGGCGAGGATCGTGCGGTCGAAGGCCGAGTCGGCGGCGAAGGAGGTGCGCAGCAGGTAGGCGACCACGCCCTCGGGAGCGGCGAGGCTCTGCGCGACGTCCGCCTCCCGCCGCGCGTCGAGGCGCTGAAGGAGCCCGTCGACGAGGGCGTCCTTCGAGGGGAAGTGGTAGAGCAGCCCGCCCTTGGAGACTCCGGCCTCGCGGGCGACGGCGTCGAGGGTCGCGGCGCGCTCGCCCTGCTCGATGAGGAGCTGCTCGAACGCGTCGAGGACGCGGTCGCGGGCGGGGGCAGGAGGCACGGCGACCATCCTACGGCGGATCAGTGGCGACTGTACCGGCTGGACGGTATACTCGCTTCGTTCTCCTCTGAAAGGTCGTCCCCGTGTCCGCGCGCACCGCTCCCGTCTCCACCCACGACACCGCCGGCGCCGCCGACAGGGTCGGGCGACGCGCCTGGGTGGCGCTCGCGGTGCTGATGCTCCCGGTGCTGCTGGTCTCGGTCGACAACACGGTGCTGAACTTCGCGCTCCCCTCGATCGCCGAGGATCTGGGCCCCTCCGGCACCGAGCTGCTGTGGATCGTCGACGCCTACCCGCTGGTGCTCGCGGGCCTGCTGGTGGCGATGGGCAGCCTCGGCGACCGCGTCGGGCGGCGGCGCCTCCTGCTGGTCGGCGCGGTCGGCTTCGCCGCCGTCTCGGTCGTGGCCGCGTTCGCTCCCACCGCCGCGGCGCTCATCGGCGCCCGCGCGGCACTGGGCTTCTTCGGCGCGATGCTGATGCCCTCGACGCTCTCGCTCCTGCGCAGCGTCTTCCCCGACCGCGACCAGCGCCGCCTCGCGATCGCGATCTGGGCGACCGGCTTCGCCGTGGGCTCGGGCATCGGCCCGCTGGTCGGCGGCGTGCTGCTCGAGCACTTCCCCTGGGGGTCGGTGTTCCTGCTCGCGGTGCCCGTGCTGCTCCCGCTGGTCGTCCTGGTGCCGATCCTGGTGCCGGAGTCGCGCGACCCGCAGCCCGGCCCGGTCGACGTGGTCAGCATCCTGCTGTCGCTGGCGACCATGGCGCCGGTCGTCTACGCGGTGAAGTCCTTCGCCGAGCACGGGATCGACGCGGTCGGCGTCGCGGCGCTCGTCGTGGGCGTCGTCTCGGGAGCTCTGTTCGTCCGCCGCCAGCAGCGCCGGGCCTCGCCGATGCTCGATCTCTCGCTCTTCCGCCGCGGCTCGTTCAGTGCGGCGATCGTGGTCAACCTCCTCAGCGTCACCGCGCTGGTCGGCGGGCTCTTCTTCCTCTCGCAGCACCTGCAGCTCGTGGTCGGGCTCTCGCCCCTGGAGGCGGGCCTCGTGCTCGTGCCGGGCCTCGCCGTGATGATCCTGGCCGGGCTCGGCGTGGTGCCGATCGCGCGCCGCGTCGCTCCGCGCCTCGTCGTCCCGGCCGGACTGCTGGTCTCGGCCGTCGGGTACATCCTGCTGGCACTCGGCAGCGGGGCGCCCGGAGGAGCGTCCGCGCTCACCGTCGCCGTCGCCTTCGCGTTCCTCGGCCTGGGCATCGGTGCGGCCGAGACGGTGTCGAACGAGCTGATCCTGGCCAACGCGCCCGCCGACAAGGCCGGTGCGGCCTCCGCCGTCTCCGAGACCGCCTACGAGCTCGGCGCGGTCCTCGGCACCGCGACGCTCGGCACGGTCCTCACCGCCGTGTACCGCGGGGGAGTCGTGCTGCCCGAGGGCCTCGACGCCGCGCAGGCGCAGCGGGCCGGGGAGACCCTCGGTGGCGCCGTCTCGGTCGCCGGCGAGCTGCCCGCCGACTCCGCCGCGAGCCTCGTCGCGTCGGCGAGCGCGGCGTTCGACTCGGGCGTCGGCTGGTCGGCCTGGCTCGGCGTCGTCCTCGTGCTGGCCGCCGCCGCGGTCGGCGCCTGGCGCCTCCGCCGGAGCTGACGCTCCTCCTCTCCTCCCGACGGAGGCCGCCCGGGACGCGCAGCGCCTCCCGGGCGGCCCTCGCCAGCCCGACGGGGGCGCGTGCCCCGGACCGCGGCGCGGGCGGGCCGCGAGTACGCTGGGGGGACTCCGACCCCGTACGCCTGAGGACCGCCATGCCCCGCACCGTGAAGCTCGCCGTCATCCCCGGAGACGGGATCGGGCCCGAGGTGACCGCCGAGGCCGTCAAGGTCCTCGACGCCGTCACCGCCGACTCCGATCTGGTGCTCGAGACGACCACCTTCTCGCTCGGCGCCGCCCGCTACCTCGAGACCGGCGACGTCCTCACCGACGAGGACCTCGCGGCGATCGCGGGGCACGACGCGATCCTCCTGGGCGCCGTCGGCGGAGCACCGGGCGACCCGCGCCTCCGGGACGCGAACATCGAGCGCGGACTGCTCCTGCGGCTGCGCTTCGAGCTCGACCACTACGTCAACCTGCGGCCCACCCGTCTCTACGCGGGCGTCGCCTCGCCGCTCGCGGCTCCCGGCGAGGTCGACTTCGTGGTCGTCCGCGAGGGCACGGAGGGGCCCTACGTCGGCACCGGCGGCTCGATCCGGCAGGGCACCCCGCACGAGGTCGCCAACGAGGTGTCGGTCAACACCGCCTACGGGGTCGAGCGCGTCGTCCGACACGCGTTCGAGCTCGCCCGCACGCGTCGCTCCCGGCTGACGCTCGTGCACAAGACGAACGTCCTCGTCTTCTCCGGCTCGCTCTGGAAGCGGATCGTCGACGAGGTGGGGGCCGCCTTCGAGGACGTGGCCGTCGACTACCTCCACGTGGACGCCGCCACGATCTTCCTCGTGACCGACCCTGCTAGGTTCGACGTCATCGTCACCGACAACCTCTTCGGCGACATCCTGACCGATCTGGCCGGCGCGATCAGCGGCGGCATCGGACTCGCGGCCTCGGGCAACATCAACCCCGACGGCGCGTTCCCCAGCATGTTCGAGCCGGTCCACGGATCCGCGCCCGACATCGCCGGACGGCAGCTCGCCGACCCGACCGCCGCGATCTTCTCGGCCGCGATGCTGCTGGACCACCTCGGCCGGAGCGACGAGGCCGCCCGCGTCACCGCGGCCGTGACCGCCGACATCGAGTCGCGCGACGGCACCCCGCGCTCCACGGCCGCGATCGGCGACTCCGTCGTCGCCCGCCTCCGCTGATCCCCCGCAGAAGGACACCACCACGATGAGCACCGACTCCGCCCCCGCCGACCTCGCGTTCGAGGTGACCGCCGCCCCCGCGCCCCGCTCCGCCGAGGAGCGCGCCCGGATCCTCGCGAACCCCGGCTTCGGCATGCACTTCACCGACCACATGGTCGGCCTCCGCTGGACCCGCACGGACGGCTGGCACAGCGCCCGCGTCGAGCCCTACGGCCCGCTCGCACTCGACCCCGCCGCCGCCGTCCTGCACTACGCGCAGGAGATCTTCGAGGGGATGAAGGCCTACCGCCACGAGGACGGCTCCGTCTGGACCTTCCGCCCGGAGGCGAACGCGCGCCGCCTGCAGCGCTCGGCCCGCCGCCTCGCGCTGCCGGAGCTCCCGACGGACCTCTTCGTCGAGTCGCTGCGGCAGCTGATCGCGGTCGACGGCGACTGGGTCCCCTCGGAGCCGGAGACCAGCCTCTACCTGCGCCCGTTCATGTTCGCGCAGGAGGCGTTCCTCGGCGTGCGCGCGGCCGAGGACGTCGGCTACTACGTGATCGCCAGCCCCGCCGGCGCCTACTTCTCGGGCGGCGTCGCCCCCGTGTCGATCTGGCTCTCCACCTCCTACGCCCGGGCGGGCAAGGGCGGCACGGGAGCGGCGAAGACGGGTGGCAACTACGCCTCCTCCCTCCTCCCGCAGCAGGAGGCCTACAGCCACGGCTGCGCGCAGGTCCTCTTCCTCGACTCGCAGGAGTCGCAGTGGATCGAGGAGCTCGGCGGCATGAACGTGGTGCTGGTGAAGAAGGACGGCACGCTGGTCACCCCGGAATCGGACTCGATCCTCGAGGGCATCACGCGCGACAGCGTCCTGCAGCTCGCCGAGGACCGCGGCCACCGCGTCGAGCGGCGCCGCGTGAGCATCGACGAGTGGCGCGACGGAGTGGCCTCCGGCGATGTGGTCGAGGTGTTCGCCTGCGGGACCGCCGCCGTGATCACCCCGATCGCCGAGCTCAAGGGCGAGGGCTTCTCCGTCGGCCGCGAGGGCGCGCCCGCCGGGGAGCTCACGATGTCGCTCCGCGAGGAGCTGACCGGCATCCAGTACGGACGCCGCGAGGACACGCACGGATGGATGACGAGGCTGGACGCATGAAGATCGCACGATTCGCCACGCAGCGCGACGGGGACAACGGGGGAGCGATCCACTTCGGGATCGTGGACGAGGACGACCTGGTCGTGCTCGCCGGCGACCCGATGTTCGCCGGGTTCGACACCACGGGGGAGCGCATCCCGATCGCGGAGGCGAAGCTCCTCGCGCCGGTGATCCCGCGCTCCAAGGTCGTCGGCATCGGGAAGAACTACGCCGACCACGCGGCTGAGATGGGCGGTGACGCCCCGGCTGAGCCGCTGGTGTTCCTCAAGCCGAACACGTCGGTCATCGGCCCGGACGAGGCGATCGTCCTCCCCGAGGACAGCCAGCAGGTGGAGTTCGAGGGCGAGCTGGCGATCGTGATCGGCGCCGTGGCCCGCAACGTCCGCACGGAGGACTACGAGGACGTGGTCTTCGGGTACACCATCGCCAACGACGTCACCGCACGCGACCTCCAGCGCTCCGACGGCCAGTGGGCGCGGGCGAAGGGCTACGACACCTTCTGCCCGCTCGGCCCGGTCATCGAGACCGAGTTCGTCTGGAACGAGAGCGCGATCGAGACGCGCGTCAACGGGCGCGTGCAGCAGTCGGGCAGCACCGGCGACATGATCCACGGGGTGCCCGAGCTCGTGGCCTACGTCTCGCGCATCTTCACGCTGCTCCCCGGGGACGTGATCCTCACCGGGACGCCCGCCGGCGTCGGGCCGATCGCGAACGGGGACACCGTCGCGGTCGACGTCGAGGGCATCGGCACGCTGTTCAACCCGGTGGTCGTCCGGCGCTGAGCCCGGGCCCTCCTCCGCGGAGGGACGAGCGCCTCCGGCCCGCGCGGATCCTCGGATCCGGCGGGCCGGACACGTCCGAGCGGGACGTCAGTCGGCGCTCGCCGGGTCGCTGCCGACCGCGCCCTCGGTCTCGTCCGGCAGGTCGGCGTCGCCGGAGACGGTGTCTCCTCCGCTGTCACCGTCGGTCACGGCGTCCGTGACACCGCGGTCGATCGCGGTGCCCCCGGGAGCGGCCCCCGCGGCGGAGGCGTCGGCCGCGTCCTCGCCGGGCAGCACCGTCTGCGCGCCGCCGGTGTTCGGAACGGCGTCGCCGCCGGATCCGGGAAGGTCCTCGTTCACGTTCTGGTCGGCCATGTCGGCTCCTCTCGTCGGGGCTCCAGCCCAGCACGCGACGGGCCCCTCCGCAGGACGTTGACAGCGCGGGGACGAGGGGGCAGAGGCGGGCCGTGAGGCCGGGCGACGCGCCTTCACCGTGCTCCCCGGCGCTGTCAAGCGGACTGCCTCCGGGGCCGTCTGGTCGTAGCGTCGAGCTATGAACTCCTCCCGCACCGACTCCGTCAGCCGCATCGCCCGGGAGGACTTCGGCTGGTCGTCGCTGCTCCCCGGTCAGCGCGAGGCGATCGAGTCGGCCGCCTCCGGGCGCGACACGCTGCTGGTGCTGGCGACGGGCGGCGGCAAGTCCGCGGTCTACCAGATCGCCGGAGCCGAGCGCGGCGGCGTCGTCCTGGTCGTCTCCCCGCTCGTCGCCCTGCAGGCCGACCAGCTCGCCGCGATCGAGGCGGCTCCGGCGGCCCCGCCCGCCGTCGCGATCAACTCCTCCCAGGGCGCCGCGGCCGTCGCCCGCGCCTGGGACCGGATCGACGAGGGCGGCCCGCTCTACGTGCTCCTGGCGCCCGAGCAGCTCGCCAAGCCCGAGAACGTGGCGCGTCTGGCGGCCGCAGGAGTGTCGCTCCTGGTCGTCGACGAGGCGCACTGCGTCTCCTCCTGGGGCCACGACTTCCGCCCCGACTACCTCCGCCTGGCCGATGTGCGCGGCGAGCTCGGGGACCCGCCGGTGCTCGCGATGACCGCCACCGCCTCCGGGCCGGTGCGCGACGAGATCATCGAGCGCCTCCGGATGACCGACCCCGAGATCCAGGTGCACGGCGTCGACCGTCCGGAGATCCGGCTGGTGGTGCACCGCCACGAGAGCGAGAACGAGAAGCGCGCCGCCGTGGTCGAGGAGGCGCGCAGCTGGACGGCTCCGGGCCTGGTCTACGTCGCCACCCGCAAGGAGACGGAGGCCTACGCGGCCGACATCGCGGCGGAGGGGCGCCGGGTCGCGGCGTACCACGCCGGACTCAAGGTGTCCGAGCGCAAGGTCGTGCACGAGCAGTGGCGCGCCGGCGAGCTCGACGTCGTCGTCGCTACCTCGGCCTTCGGGATGGGCATCGACCGGGCCGACGTCCGCTTCGTGCTGCACGCGACGACCACCGAGTCGCTCGACGCCTACTACCAGGAGATCGGCCGCGCGGGCCGCGACGGCGAGCCGGCCACGGGCGCGCTGCACTACCGCGCCGAGGATCTGGGTCTCCGCCGCTTCTTCGCCAAGCGCTCGGTCGACAAGGCCGCGCTGCGCGTGATCTGGGCGGCCGTCTCGGAGCAGCCGGGGCTCGACTCCGCGGCTCTCGCGAGGGAGCTGGGGAAGCCGGCCCGCACGATCGCCCGGATCGTCAACGATCTCGCGGACGCGGGGCTGGTGGAGACCGGGTCCGGTCTGCGCGCGACGCGCGAGGCCTCGGGCGACGAGGCCGTGCACGCGGTGAAGGAGGCTCTGGCCTCCCGCGAGCGGATCGCGGAGTCGCGCCTGTCGATGATGCGCGCGTACGCGGAGACCAGCCAGTGCCGCCGCCGGGTCCTGCTGGACTACTTCGGCGTGGAGTCGGCCGAATGGTGCGGCAACTGCGACGGCTGCGAGCGGCACGAGGCGAGCGGCGAGACCGTGGAGGCGCCCGTGGACGCCTCTCTGAGCGTCGACGAGTCGGTGGAGCACCGCGAGTGGGGCGCCGGCACCGTGATGAGCGTGGAGGCCGACCGGGCGACGATCTTCTTCGAGTCCGAGGGCTACAAGGTGCTGTCGTTCCAGGCGCTCGAGTCCGGCGTCCTGCGCGAGCGCGAGCACGCCTCCGCCTGACCCGGGCTCTCCGCGCCGGCCGATCGCCGATCGCGGGACGCCGCTCCGGTACGGCAGGCACGGCGTGCCGTGCACCGGAGCGGCGTCCCGCGGAGGGTGGTCAGACCTTCGAGACGGCCGAGCTCACGTCGGTGGGCTTCTCGTAGTCGCCGTCCGGGATCGCACGGAGGGCCTCGAGGACGTCGCCGTCCGCGCCCTCCTTCTCGGCGGTCTCGACGATCGTGTCCTTCGAGGCGGGGTAGTCGATGCCCGAGAGGTACTTCTGGATCTGGATCGGGTTCGGTGCGTCCATCGTGCTGTCCTTTCGTCGCCTTGCTGAGTGTTACGAGTGCTCTTCGGCGAAGAGCCGGTCGAAGGCGTCGACGCGCCGGTCGGTGACCGTCGTGGGCGTCTCGAGGTGCACGGCGCCGCTGGGCACGAGGCCCGCGCCGCCGAAGCGCTCCATGACGCGCCACTGCGCGGCGACGTCCTCACCGCTGTGCTCCGGGGGCAGCTGCTCCCAGAAGTCGAAGCCGCCGACGGCCAGGAGGGCGTCGCGGCGGTAGAGGACGCACGCGCCCAGCCAGGCGACCCGGTACGCGCGCCAGGCGCCCTCCGGGACGTCGAGGCGGGCGGCGACGTGCGTGAGATTCGCCGCGTTGTGCAGCGGCCAGCGCTCGAACTCAGGGGTTCCGCGCCGCACCCGCTCGGGCTCCACGCGCTCCTCCCAGGTCTCGAACGACTCGGTCTCGTGCGGGCGCACGTCCTCGAGGTAGGACAGGCCCTGCACCGCGGAGCCGACGAAGCCGCAGTCGAGGCGCTCGAGGGCCTCGTGCAGCCGCGAGAGCGTGCCCGGCTCGAGCCACACGTCGTCGTCGAGGAAGAGGACGGCCGGGGCGGTGGCGAGGGAGAGGAGGTAGTGCCTCTGCTCCGCGAGCCCGCGCCGGGGCAGGTGCCGGCGCACCACCGGAGCCCGGCCCTGCGCCTCCAGCACGCGCAGCATCGCGAGGATCGTCGGGTCGCTCTCGGCGACCGCGTCGTCGGACTGGTCGCTCACGATCACGCGGAAGGGCGGGTCGTCCTGGGCGGCGAGTCCGGCGAGCGTGGCGGCGAGCTCGGCACGGCGGCCGACCGTCGGCACCAGTACGTCGATCAGCGGCTGCCGGGGAGCCTCCGGGACCCCCCAGCGCCCGGACCACCGGCGGCTGGTCACGGCGCGGCCGCTCGGATGCGCTGGACCATCTCGGTCGTGGAGTGCTCCGAGACGTAGCCGACCGTGGTGACGACGCCCCCGTAGGAGCGGACGACGGCCGCCTCCGCGAGCATGTCGGGGTTGTAGTCCCCGCCCTTCACGTAGACGTCGGGCTGCACGCGCTCGAGCAGCGGGATGGGGGTGTCTCCGCCGAAGAGCGTCACGTAGTCGACGCAGCCCAGCTCGGCGATCACGCCCGCGCGGTCGCCCTCCGGGTTGATCGGCCGTCCCTCGCCCTTCAGCCGCCGGACGGAGTCGTCGTCGTTCACCGCGACCACGAGCACGTCGCCGAGCTCGCGGGCCTGGCGGAGGTAGGCGGTGTGGCCGCGGTGCAGGACGTCGAAGCAGCCGTTGGTGAAGACCACGCGGCGACCGCGGCGCGCCTGCTCCGCGAGGACCTCGACGAGGGCGTCCTCGCCGAGCACGACGGCGCCGGGAGCGGCGAGGGAGGCGAGCAGGTCGTCGCCCGAGCAGACGGAGGTGCCGGGGCGCTGCACGACCACGTCGGCGGCGGCCTGCGCCAGATCGACGGCGGTGGCCAGGGAGCGGCCGGCGGCGAGGGCGAGGGTGGCGGTCGCGGCGAAGGTGTCGCCGGCGCCGGACGCCTGCTTCTCCTCCGCGGGCTGAGCGAAGGTGCGGCTGACCGTGCCGTCGGCGTCGAGGGCGGTGGAGCCGTCCCGGTCGAGGGTGACCACGACGTGCCGGGCGCCCGAGCGGGCGCGCAGGTCGTCCGCCGCGTCGCGCACGGCGGCGGCCCGCTCCGTCCCGCGGCCGAGGGAGCCGCCGAGCAGCCGCTCCGCCTCCTTGGCGTTCGGCGTGACGAGGTCCGGCCGTGCGAAGGCCCAGTCGGCGAGCTCGTGCGCGTCGATCACGAGGAGGCCGGGGCGCCCGACGGCGAGCAGGCGCTCGACGGCCTCGCGGAGGATCCCCGAGCCGTAGTCGCAGACCAGGACGGCGTCGGCGCCCGCGGCGGCCTCGGCGGCGGCACCGGCGAGCAGGGCCAGCTCGTCGTCGGCCGGGCGGTGCGGGCCGGAGTCGACGCGCAGCATCACGCTGTCGCCGCCGACCACGCGGGTCTTGATCGTCGTCGCAGCGCCGGTGCGGACGACCCGGGAGGTGTCCAGGCCGGCCCGCTCGAGGGCGCGCACGAGCCGATCGCCCTCGGAGTCGCGTCCGGCCACGCCGACCGTGCGGACGACGGCGCCCAGCGCGCGCAGGTTGGCGGCGGTGTTGGCGGCCCCGCCCGCGACGTCGACGACGTCCTCGAGCCGCAGGACCGGCGCGGGCGCCTCCCGCGTGACGCGCTCCGCCTCGCCGAGCCACCAGGAGTCGAGGATGAGGTCTCCGATCACGGCGACGACCGGCGGGCGCTCGTGGACGTGCGCCAGGAGGGCGCTCGCCCGCTGGAGCGCCGAGCCCTCGAGGCTCATCGCGCGCCTCCCGGCAGGACGGGCAGGCCGAAGTGCACGACCGTGGTGGTGGTCATCTCGTCGAGCAGCTCCGGGCCGTAGCCGAAGCCGGAGCCGGATGCTCCGCGGGGCTGGGCGCTGCCGCCCGGCGCTCCTCCGAAGACGCCGTTGACCTTGACGGTGCCGACCGGCAGCGTCGCCGCGGCGCGGTGCGCGTGCTCCATGTCGGCGGTGAGGATCGAGGCGGCCAGGCCGTAGGGGCTCGCGGCGGCCAAGTCCAGGCCCTCGTCGAAGGAGTCGACGACGCGGATCGGCGCGACGGGCCCGAAGGTCTCCTCCGTCATCACCAGCATCGACTCGGTGCAGTCGGCCAGGACGGTCGCGGGGTAGAAGGTGCCGTCCCCGGGAGTGCCGCCGGTGAGGGCGCGCGCGCCGCTGTCGAGCGCCTCCGTGACGTGCTCGTGGACGGCGTCGCGCATGCGGGCGTCGACGAGGCGGGGGAGAGGGCCCGCGCTCCAGCGGTCGGCCTCGGCGACCAGCGCCGCCGTGAACGCCTCGGCGATGTCGCGGTGCACGTAGATCCGCTCGACGGAGGTGCAGATCTGGCCGGCGTTGGCGAAGGCGCCCAGCGCGGCCTGCTCGGCGGCCCAGACCGGGTCGACGTCGCGGTCGACGACCAGCGCGTCGTTGCCGCCGTTCTCGAGGATCACGTGCGCGCCGGTGACGGCGGCGACCCGGGCGAGCGCGCGGCCGGTGGCGGTCGAGCCGACGTGGGCGAGGACGTCGACGCCCTCGGTGCGCGCCAGCTCGTCGCCGACCGCCCCGTCACCCTCGACCAGGGTCAGCACGCCCTCGGGCAGCGCCTCGGCGAGGATGCTCGTGAAGAGGGCGCCCGTGCCCGGGCTGCGCTCGCTCGGCTTGTGCACGACGACGTCCCCGGAGACGATCGCGGCGCCCAGGAGGCCCGCGGCGACGGCGACCGGGTCGTTCCACGGAGTGAGGGCGAGCACGACACCGCGCGGGTGCGGCAGGGCCAGATCGACGTTGAGAGCCCCTCCGCGCAGGCTCCTCCCGCGGTGAAGCGGGCCGAGCTCGGCGTACTGGAGCAGCGTGTCGACACCGGCGCGCACGCCGCCCAGCGCGTCGCCGGCGGGCTTGCCCGTCTCCTGCGTGTTGAGGTCGGCGAGCTCCTGCTCGCGCTCGGCCACGCGGTGGGCGGCGGCACGGAGCAGGGCGCCGCGCTCGGCGGGCGCGGTGGCGGCCCACGCGGGGAACGCGGTCCGCGCGCGGCGGACGGCGTCGGCGGCGGTCGTGGCGGGGGTCGTGATGTCGATGGTCACGGTCACCTCTCGGTCGGGGGCGCCCGCGGAGTGGCGGACGCATCCGTCCGGTACCCGGGTGGTGCGCGCCTAGACACGCCGCCTCGGGAATCCGCCCCCGGATCGGCGACGAGGGCTCGCCCACGATCCGGTTTCGGATCGGCCCCGGCGGGGAAGTGGAGGAGTGCACCGTCCCCGGAGCGGCGCCCGCGCGCCCTCCGCACCTGAGAGGAACCCGTCGTGGTCGCCATCGCCCCCCTCCGAGAGCCCTTCGCCGGAGTCGAGAGGATCGCCGTCCTGCGCGGCGGCGGACTCGGCGACCTGCTGTTCGCGCTGCCCGCCGTCGACGCCCTCGCGGCCGCCTACCCGGGAGCCGAGATCACCCTGCTCGGGACGCCCGCGCACCGGGTCCTGCTGACGGGCGTCGAGTCGCCGATCGCCGACGTCGAGATCCTGCCGGTGGCGCAGGGCGTCCGCGACGGAGAGGGGGAGGACCCCCGGGTCGTCGAGGACTTCACCGAGCGGATGCGCGCGCGCCGCTTCGACCTGGCCGTGCAGCTGCACGGCGGCGGGCGCTACTCCAACCCGTTCCTCCAGCGCCTCGGCGCGCGCCACACGGTCGGGTCGCGCACCGACGACGCCGCGGAGCTCGAGCGCACGATCCCCTACGTCTACTACCAGCACGAGATGCTGCGGGCGCTCGAGATCGTCGGGCTGGCAGGAGCGCCCGCGACCCGCCTCGAGCCGGCGCTCGCCGTGGATCCGGAGCGGCGGGACCGCCTCGCCGCGGCGCTGCCCGCGGGCGGCCCGCTGGTGCTGATCCACCCCGGCGCGACCGATCCCCGCCGGCGCTGGCCCGCCGCCTCCTTCGCCGCCGTGGCGACGGAGCTGCTGGCGGACGGCGCGCGCGTGCTGGTGGTGGGCGACGCCTCGGACGTGCCCGCCGCCGACGAGATCGTCGCCGGAGCGCCGGGAGCGGTCTCCTGGGCGGGCGTCGTGGACCTCCCGGACCTCGCTCCGCTGCTCTCGCTCGCCGACCTCGTGCTCGGCAACGACTCCGGACCCCGCCATCTCGCCGCCGCGGTCGGCGCTCCGACGGTCGGGGTCTTCTGGGTAGGCAACGCGATCAACGCCGCGGCCCTCGGGCGGCAGCGCCACCGGGTGCAGCTGAGCTGGACCACGCACTGCCCGGTCTGCGGGCGCGACGCCACGCAGGTCGGCTGGACCGCTCCGCGCTGCGAGCACGACGTCACGTTCGTCGGCGACGTGCGCGTCGAGGCGGTGCTCGAGGACGTCCGCGGGGTGCTCGCCTCCACCCGCTGAACCGCGAGACGCCACCTCGGTACGCGACGCGCCGGGGCGTGCGGACCGAGGTGGCGTCTCGCGGCGGGGGATCCGGGGCGCGCCCGGATCAGCGGATCACGGCCAGGACGGCTCCTCCTCATGCGTGATGACGAGCTCGCGGACCTCGCAGCCGCGCGGCTGGCCGAGGACGAACATGACGGCGTTCGCCACGTTC
Organism: Rathayibacter sp. AY1F3; assembly: GCF_002931975.1. NCBI lineage: Bacteria > Bacillati > Actinomycetota > Actinomycetes > Micrococcales > Microbacteriaceae > Rathayibacter > Rathayibacter sp. AY1F3. The sequence goes on from NZ_PSVF01000004.1 coordinate 94,742, forward strand.
TCCGGGTCGTTCAGCAGCGCGTCCGGACCCGGCTTGTACTGCTCGTCGCGGTCGTCGAAGAAGCGCGTCTTCATGCCCGACGGGATCAGCGTGGTCACTCCGATCTCGCCCTTGGTCTCGGCCGCGAGCGCGCGGGTGAAGCCGAGCACGCCGAACTTCGAGGCGCAGTACGCGGTCGCGTCCGAGACGGCCTTGATCGCGAGCGAGGAGGCGACGGTGACGACGCGGCCGTGGGTCTCGGTGAGGAAGGGCAGCGCCGCCCGGACGACGGCCGCGGTGCCGAGGAGGTTGACGGAGATGACGCGCTCCCACTCCTCCGGCTCCACATCGACGAGGCGGCCGCAGCGGTCGATGCCGGCCGCGGTCACGACGGCGTCGAGCCCGCCGTGCTCGCGGGCGATCTCGACGACCGCCTTCTCGGCCTCGCGGGTCTTCGCGACGTCGACCTGGTAGGCGGCGACGCCCTCCTTCACCGACGAGACGTCGCGGTCGAGCACGATCGGGGTGCCGCCCGCGGCGGTGACCGCGGCGGCGACGGCCGCACCGAGCCCGGAGGCTCCTCCGGTGATCAGGACGCGGCCGATGGGGGTGGGAGTGGTGCTCATGGTTTCCTTCCGGGGGTGGTCTGCGGGCCTCGTGGGCCGCGGGTCAGCCGACGCGCGCGAGCGCGGCGGCGAGATGGGTGGTCGAGCGGCCCGGGTGGTACGGCACGGTCAGGACCCGGCCGCCCCACTCCGCCACCGTCGCCGTCTCGGGGAGGGACTCGGCGGAGTAGTCGCCGCCCTTCACCCAGACGTCGGGGCGGATGCGGCGCAGCGCCTCGTCCGGCGTGTCCTCGCCGAAGACCAGCACGGCGTCGACGCACTCGAGCGCGAGCAGCAGGTCGACGCGGTCGTCCTCGGGGATGATCGGCCGCGCCGCGCCCTTGAGGCGCCGGACGGAGTCGTCCGAGTTGAGGCAGACGATCAGGCAGTCGCCGAGAGCCCGTGCGGCGGAGAGGGTGCGGGCATGGCCGGCGTGGAGCAGGTCGAAGCAGCCGCCCGTCGCGACCACCGTTCCTCCTGCCGCGCGGACGGACTCGGCGACGCGCAGGGCGTCCACCCCGCCGCCGTGGAGGGGTGCGGGGTCGGCGGGAGCGGAGAGGGAGGCGACCCCTCCCGCGAGGAGGTAGGCGCCGGCTGCGGCGACCGCCGCCTGCACCGCCTCCGACGTGCTCGCACCCTCGGCGAGGGCGACGGCGGCGGAGGCGGCGAACCGGTCGCCCGCGCCGCACGGGTCGGTGGGCGGCACGGCGACGGCCGGTGCGACGACCGGGACGCCGGCGCCGCGGGAGCGCAGCAGGGCGCCGGAGGATCCCATCGTCACGGTGACCGCACCGCAGCCCCAGCGCTCGAGGAGGGTGGTCGCGGCGGACTCGGCGCGCGTCACTCCGCGGCCGACGGCTCCCGAGAAGGCGGTGGCCTCGGCAAGGTTCGGGGTGGCGAGGGAGGTGGCGGCGACCGGCTGGGAGCCCCGCGGGTGCGGATCCCACACCAGCGGCACGGTGAGCGCGTCGAGCGCCGTGCGGAGCGACGGCTCCTCGGTCAGGCGGCGGCCGTAGTCGGCGACGATCACGGCGTCGGCGTCGGCGAGCGCGGCGAGCATCGCGTCGGTGACGCCGGGGACGGGCGGCGTCTCGCAGCCGCGGTCGATCCGCACGACGGCCTGGCCGGAGGCGGCGACGCGGGTCTTCATCGGCGTCGGCGCTCCCGAGGGCCCGGCGACCAGGCGGACGCCGGACAGCTCGGCGCGCAGCTCCGCCACGTCCGGATCCGAGTCCTCGGCGAGCGCGGTCACCAGCGTCACCTCGTGCCCGTCGCGGGCGAGCATCCGGGCGACGAGTCCGGCACCGCCGGCGCGGGCACTGCGGGCCGACACGTCGACCACGGGGACGGGGGCGTCCGGGCTCAGCCGCTCGGCGGGTCCGGAGAGGTCGACGTCGAGCATCACGTCGCCGACGACGACGAGGCGCAGGCGGCTCACGCGGCGGCCGCCGTCCGTGCGCGGATCCGGTGCTCGAAGGCCCGGCAGAGCGCGTGCACGAGCACCAGCTGCGCCTCCTGCACGTTGGAGCCGTGGCCCTCGAGGGCGATCGCCTCGTCGCAGAGCTCGGTGAGCGGGTTCGGCCCCTCGCCGGTCAGCGCCCACGACCGGGCGCCCGCCGCACGGGCGGCCTCCGCGGCGTGGAGGAGGTTCGCGCTGCGTCCGCTGGTGGAGAGCAGGACCACGACGTCGCCCGCCCGGGCGTGCGCGGTGACCTGGCGCGAGAACACGTGGTCGAAGCCGTAGTCGTTGCCGATCGCGGTCAGGCTCGACGTCTCGGCGTGCAGCGAGATGGCGGAGAAGGGGACGCGGTCGCCGTCGAAGCGGCCGACGAGCTCGGCGGTGAGGTGCTGCGCCTCCGCCGCGGAGCCGCCGTTGCCCGCGGCGAGCAGGCGCGCGCCGGAGTGCAGGCGGTCGGCGAGCTCGACGCCCCAGGCGGCGATCCTGTCGGAGTGGCGCTCCAGCTGCGCGACCGCGTCGAGCGCGCGCGCCACGTGGTCGTCGACGAGGCGCCGGGCGGCGTCGGCCGGGGTGTCCAGAACGGTGTCGATGGTCGCGGTGTCGATGGTCATCGTCGCGGAGCCGCCTTCCGGGTGGTGGGGGATGAGGGTGCGCTCGTGGCGCCGGTGAGGAGCGACTCGTCGCCGAGGCCGGCGAGGGTCGTGACGTAGGCGCGCTCGGTGTCGGCGGCGACGCGATCCCAGGAGTAGCGGGACTCGACGCGCTCGCGGCCGGCGGCCCCGTAGGCGCGGGCGCGTTCGGGGTCCTCCAGCAGCGAGCCGAGGGCGGCGGCCAGGGCGACCGGGTCGCGCGGAGGCACGTGGACCCCGGTGACGTCCTCGACCACGGTGTCGATCAGGCCGCCCACGGAGGAGGCGACGACCGGCACGCCGCAGGCCATCGCCTCGAGCGGAGTGATGCCGAACGGCTCGTACCAGGGCGCGCAGACCACGACGTCGGCCGAGCGGAGCATCGCGGGCATCTCGGTCTGCGAGAGCTGGCCGACGAAGTCGACGCGGTCCGCGACGCCGAGGCTCTCGGCCACGCCGTGCAGCCGCTGGTACTCGGGGTCCGCGGTCAGCGCGTCGCCGGAGCCGGAGCCCCCGACGACGACGAGCTCGGCGTCGTGTCCGGCCGCGACCAGGTGCGCGAGCGCCTCGATCGCGATGCCCATGCCCTTGCGCGGCACCAGGCGTCCGATGGTCATCAGCCGCGAGCGCTCGCCGCGGGGCGCGACCGGGCCCTCGACCGAGAACCGGTCGATGTCGACTCCGCAGGGCACCACCGAGATGCGCGAGGTCGGCACGCCGAGCCCCTTGAGCTCGAAGGCCTCGTCCGAGCAGGTGGCGACGACGCCGTCGGCCTTCTGGCCCACTCCGGGCTCGAGCCAGGCGCGCTCCTCGGGGCTGGTGTCGAGCGCGCCCTGCTGGCGGCGCTTGACCACGCCCAGCGCGTGGAAGGTGTGGAGGACGGGCACGCGCCGACCCGTGGCTCGCTCCACCCGCTCGGAGGCGTCGAGCGCGGCGACCCCGGACATCCAGAAGTGGCTGTGCACGAGGTCCGGCCGCTCCTGCAGCCACTCCTCGGCGAGGTCGACGGCGAAGTCGCCCATGAAGGGCAGCAGCTCGTCCTTGGACACCCGGCGCGGCGGCCCGGCGTCGATGTGCACGACCTCGACTCCCGAGGTGAAGGGCACGCGCCGGGGGAGGGAGGGGTCGTCGCGGCGGGTGTAGACGACGACGCGGTGGCCGCGGCGGGCGAGCGCGTCGGCGAGCGCAGCCACGTGGACGTTCTGGCCGCCGGCATCGACGCCGCCGAGGGTCGCCAGCGGGCTCGCGTGCTCCGAGACCATGGCGATCGTCAGCGCGGGCGCGGCGGAGAGGTGCTGCTTCATCGGGTGCTCCCTTCCAGAGCGGGCTCCGGCGACCGGCGCCCGGGGAGGTCGGCGAGGACCTCGTCCCAGTCGCGGTGGAACCGGGCGAGGCCGTAGCGCGCGAGCGCGGCCTCGCGGGCGACGGCGCCGGCGCGGGCGGCGCGGTCCGGGTCCTCGACGAGCGCCCGGGCCGAGGCGACGAGGGCGTCGAGGTCGTTCGAGACGGCTCCGGCCTCGGGCGGGACGGCGCGCCCCGCCTCCGTCACGTCGAGCGCGACGACGGGCATCCCGAGGTGCATCGCCTCCAGCAGCGCGAGGCCGAGGGAGGTCCAGCGGAACGGGTGCAGGTAGACCCGGCGGCGGGCCAGGGCCGCGTGCATCGCCTGCGTGCGGACGTCGCCGAGGACCGTCACGTCCTCCAGACCCGGCAGCTCGGCGAGCCGGTCGGTCTTCATCCCGAAGACGTCCAGCGGAGCGACGGCGCCGAAGCGGGGCAGCAGGTCGGTCCCGGCGACCCGGCCCCGGCGGACGGGCTCGTTGACGACCACGCCGAAGTGCGGCAGCTCGCCGGTGTAGAGAGGGCCCGGGTCGTGGATCCCGTGCTCGATCACCGTCGTCCGCGTCGATCCGGTGTCCCACATCAGGGCGTTGAAGTGGGTGACGTGGACGATCAGCAGGTCGTCGCGGTCGGCGAGCGGGTGGCGGTTGTCCGGCACGTCCCCGCGGGGGGTGTTGTGCTCCACGTAGACGGCGGGCACGTCGCGGCCGAGGCGTCGCCTGAGCAGGCGCTCGGCCTCGGCGAGCTCCTCGGGCCTCTGGAGGAGGACCGCGTCGACGTCGGCGTCGTGCAGCTCCTCGGGGGCGATCTCGACGGCGCTCGGCCAGTCGCGGCCGCCGGTGCCCAGGCCCCAGCCGTCGCGGGCCGGAGTCGTGGGGAGCAGGTAGGTGTGGGCGCCGCGGACGAAGGCGTCCGCCCAGCCGCCGTGCACGTGCCAGAGCAGGATCCTCATGCGATGGCCTCTCTCGGGGAAGTCGTGGGTCGGAGTCGGAGGGCGGCGGCGACCGCCTCCTCGGCGCTCACCCCCGCGAGGCAGGGATGGCCGGGGACGGGGCACACGCGGGCGCGCGAGCCGGCGCAGGGCGCCTCCTGGTCGCCGAGCAGCGCGACCGGGACCCCGTAGGGCGCCCAGCGCACGGCCGGGACGACCGGCGCGAAGAGGCTCACCACGGGGGTGCCGACCGCGGCGGCGAGGTGCGCGGGGCCGGTGTTGCCGCAGATCACGACGTCGGCGCCGGCCAGCACCTCGGCGGCGCCGGCGAAGTCCGTCGCCCCGCCGAGGTCGATGCCGCGGGAGCCCGCGACCTCGGCCGTGAGGGAGCGCTCGCCCGGGCCGCCGGTGACGACGACAGCGAGGCCCGCGTCCGCCAGCAGCTCGACGGCGCGGGCCGCGTTCGCCGCGGGCCAGGCGCGGGCGGGGACGGCTGCCCCGGGGTGCACGACGGCGTAGGGGCCGATCCCCTCGAGAGCGGCGGGCAGCACGCCCTCGCGGCGCACGCGGAGCCGTCCGTCGTCGCCGGCGGGCAGCGCGAAGCCGGCCGCCGCCGCGATCGCGAGCGCGCGCTCCGGCTCCGGCTGGTCCTCCTCGAGGGTCTCGCCCGGGACGAGGCGCACATCGAGCAGGGCGCCCGCGAAGTCGACCGAGGCGCCCGTGATGCGGGCGACACCGGCGAGGCGGAGCAGCAGGGCCAGCGGCAGCGGCGACTGGTGGAAGGAGGTGAGGACCACGGCCTCGTCCGGCGCGAACTCCTCGACGATCGCGCGCAGCTCGTCGACGAGCTCGGCGTCGACGGGGCGGGAGGCGTCGCCGATCCACGGGCACCACCAGGTGCGGACGGAGGAGGGACCCGGCAGCAGCGCGGCCGCGGGCGCTCCCTGCGGACCGCTCAGCAGCAGCACTTCGGCGTCGGCCGCGATCGCGCGGACGGCGGGTCCGCACAGCAGGACGTCTCCCGCGCTGTCCAGGCGGGCGACGAGCACGCGGCGCCTCACTCGGCGTCCTCGTCGGGCTGCATCGCGAGCAGCAGCTCGACCGCCTCGAGGAGCGTCGCCGCCTGCAGCGGAGCGGCGTCCACCTCCTCGGCGCGGGTGATCGGAGTCGGCACCAGCACTCCACGGGCGCCGGCCGCGGCGGCGGCGCCGACGTCGGCCCCGATGTCGCCGATCACGGCGAGGGAGCGGGCCGGCAGTCCCAGCTGCTCGGCGGCGCCGAGCACCATGCCGGGCCGGGGCTTCCGGCAGGAGCAGCCGTCCTCCGGGCCGTGGGGGCAGAGCATCCACACGTCGAAGCCGCCGAAGAGCTCGTCCACGCGCCGGTTCACCGCGTCGGCCTGGCCGCGGTCGATGATCCCGCGGGCGATCCCGGACTGGTTGGTGACCACGCCCACGGCCAGCCCCGCCTCGCGCGCCCGCTCGACCGCGGCGAGGGCGGTGGGCATCGGGGAGACCTGCGCCGGGTCGCCGTTGTAGGGCACGTCGACCACGAGCGTCGCATCGCGGTCGAAGAGGATCCCCCGCAGGCGCGGGGCCCTCGCGCGCTCGTCGGCGCTCCGGGAGGATGAGTCGTTCACCTTCTCCTCGTACCCCTCGACCGGGGATGTAAACCCCCTTCCGGAGAAGTCGGTCCGTCCGGGCGCGTCGCTCGCATCTGCGGGCGGCGCGTCTGAGGTGCGCGCAGCGGGGTACGGGGACTCCGACAGGAAGGAGGCGCCGTGCGCGCTCTCACCGCCCCGGACGGGACTCCGGAGATCCTCGCGCTGCGCGCCCTCAAGCTCGGCGACCTGCTCGTCGCCGTCCCGGCGCTCAAGGCCTTGCGCCGCGGCTTCCCGGAGCACCGGCTGATCATGGCGACCACGCCCTGGCTCGAGCCGATCGTCGACCTCGTCGAGGGCCTGGACGCGCTCGTGCCCACCCTCCGCGGACTCGACGACCCGCTGCCGATGGCCGCCGGTCGGGTCGAGCTCGGCGTGAACCTCCACGGCAACGGCCCGGAGTCGCGGCTGCGGCTGCGCGAGATCGCGCCCGAGCGCACGCTCGAGTTCCGCGTCCCGGCGCTGGACCCGGGCGCGGGCCCGGAGGACCCGCGGCCGCTCTGGATCGACGGCGAGCTCGAGCGCGCCCGCTGGGCCCGCCTGGTGAACTCGATCGGTCTCGACGCCGACCCCGAGGACGTCGCGATCGCCGTCCCGGAGGAGCCCGCCTCGGCCCCCGGAGCCGCCGTCGTGCACATCGGGGCCTTCTACGGCTCGCGCGAGTGGCCGGAGGAGCGCTTCGCCGCGGTGGCCCGCTCCCTCACCGCCGAGGGGCACCGCGTCGTCTACACCGGGGGCGCGAACGAGGCCGACCGCGCCCGCCGCGTCGCCGAGCTCGCCGGCACGGGCGAGGTGCTGGCGGGGGAGCTCGCGCTCAGCGGGTTCGCCGCGGTCGTCGCGGCCGCCGAGGTCGTGGTGACCGTCGACACCGGAGCCGCGCACCTCGCCTCCGCGTACGGCGTCCCCTCGGTCGTGATCTTCGGTCCGGCACCGCCCGAGGCCTGGGGCCCTCCGGCCTCGGGGCCGCACGTCGTGCTGACCGACGCGTCCCTCCGCCGCGGAGACGTCTTCTCCGCCGAGCCGGACCCGGCGCTGCTCGCGGTCCAGGTCGACGACGTCCTCGCCGCCCTCGCGTCGCTCCCGTCGCGTGCCGAGGCCCACCTCAGGCGGACTTCAGCCGCGTCGCCGGTCGGACCGGAGTGACCGTGGCCACGCGGGCCCGGGGAGCGCGCGGCTGATGGCTGCGCGAGGGGGCGCCGAGCCTGTCGGCGAGCTGCGCGAGGATCCGCCGCTGCAGGCGCGAGACCTGCATCTGCGTCGTTCCCAGCGCGTCGGCGATCTGCTGCTGGGTCCGCTCCTCGACGAAGCGCATGCGCAGGAGCTCGCGCTGGCCCTCCTCGAGCTCGGCGAGGGCCTCGGCGAGCCCGTGCCGCCGGTCGATCTCGAGCAGCCGCTCGTCCTCGCCGCCGAGGGTGTCGCCCAGGCCGACGCCGCCCTCGCCCACGGTCTCGTCGAGGGAGAGCGGATGCCCCGCGAGGCGCGCGTCGGCCACCTCCGTCGCGTCCACTCCGAGGCGGCGGGCGATCTCCTGGTCGGTGGGGTGACGGCCGAGCTCCTGCGCGAGCTCGTCGGCGACGACGGCGGAGCGGCGGTGCAGCTCCTGCACGCCGCGCGGCGGCCGGATCATCCAGCCGAGGTCGCGGAGGTGGCGCTTGAGCTCGCCGGTGATCGTGGGGACGGCGAACGCGGCGAAGCTGTCGCCGCGCTCGGGAGTGAAGCGGCGGGCGGCCTTCACGAGGCCCACGTAGGCGACCTGGCGCAGATCCGCCCAGTCGCCTCCGCTCCTGGAGACCCGGCGGGCCATGGCCTCGGCCAGGCCCAGGTGGTCGAGCACGATGCGCTCGCGGATGCGCGCGCCCTCGGCGGCCTCCGCGCTCACCGCGGCCTGGAAGAGCGAGAGCGTGCGGGCGTCCTTCTCCTCCCGTGCCGCCTCGGTGAGGGCGCTCGGGCGGTCGGTGCGGGGGTCGAGATCGATCGTGCTCATCAGTGCTCCTTCCGGGCACGCTCGCGCGGAGGCCCGGCGCGGCCTGCGGTGCGGCGCTCGGGCCCTCTCGACGAGAGGCCCGAGGTCAGCGCACCACTGCTCCTGCTCGCTCGGGGAGTCCGTTGACTCGGAGCAGTGCTGTCCGGTAGAAGCAGTCGCCGCGAGGCGCGCACCGTGCCCGGGGCGGAGGCGCCACGGCCCCCCGCGATCCCGGGCGCCGCACCGGCTCCCGCCGGTAGGATCGGCCTCGTATGTCTGAGCTCACCCCGCCCCTGGAAAGCGCGCCGGACGCGCACCCGTTCACGACCGCGACCGGGAGCGACGTCCGCGTCCGCTTCTGCCCCTCGCCGACCGGGACCCCGCACGTCGGCCTCATCCGCACCGCCCTGTTCAACTGGGCGTACGCGCGCCACACCGGCGGCACGTTCGTCTTCCGCATCGAGGACACGGACGCCGCCCGCGACAGCGAGGAGAGCGTGGAGCAGATCCTCGACGCGCTGCGCTGGCTGAAGCTCGACTGGGACGAGGGCGTCGGAGTCGGCGGCCCGCACGGCCCGTACCGGCAGTCCGAGCGCACCGATGTCTACCTCGACGTGATCGCGCGCCTGACGGCCTCGGGGCACCTCTACGAGAGCTACTCCACGGCCGAGGAGATCGACGCGCGCAACGAGGCGGCCGGCCGCGCGAAGCAGCACGGGTACGACAACCACGACCGCGATCTCACCGAGGAGGAGCGCGCCGCCTTCCGCGCCGAGGGCCGCGCCCCGGCGCTGCGCCTGCGCGTGCCGGACGCCGACCTGTCCTTCGACGACCTGGTCCGCGGCCCGATCACGTTCCCCGCCGGCTCCTTCAGCGACTTCGTCGTGGTGCGCCCCAACGGCCAGCCGCTCTACACGCTGGTGAACCCGGTCGACGACGCGATCATGCAGATCACCCACGTGCTGCGCGGCGAGGACATCCTCCCCTCGACCGCCCGGCAGATCGCGCTGTACCACGCGCTGATCGACATCGGAGTGACGACCTTCGTCCCGCGCTTCGGGCACCTCCCGTACGTGATGGGCGACGGCAGCAAGAAGCTCTCCAAGCGCGACCCGTCCTCGAACCTCTTCCACCACCGCGACCGCGGCTTCATCCCGGAGGGCCTGGTCAACTACCTCGCCCTGCTCGGCTGGTCGCTCACGCACGACCGCGACGTCTTCTCGATCGACGAGATGGTCGCCGCCTTCGACGTCGCCGACGTGAACCCGAATCCGGCCCGCTTCGACCTCAAGAAGGCCGAGTCGATCAACGGCGACCACATCCGCCTCCTGGCCGGCGACGACTTCACCGAGCGGACGATCCCGTACCTCGTGGCGGCCGGAGTGCTCGCGGGCGAGCCGACCGCCGAGCAGCGCGCCGTGCTCGATGCCGCCGCGCCCCTCGTGCAGGAGCGGATCGGCCTGCTCGGGGAGGCCCCCGGCATGCTCGGGTTCCTCTTCACCGCCTCCGAGGCGCTCGAGTACGACGAGGACGCGCTGAAGGGCCTGCCCGCGAACGCCGGAGAGGTGCTCGCCGCCTCGATCGGCGCCCTCGAGCTCGTCCCCGCGTCCGAGTGGCTGACGGCCTCGATCCAGGAGGCGCTCGCCTCCGCGCTGATCGAGGGCCTCGGCCTCAAGCCCCGCATCGCCTACGGGCCGCTGCGCACCGCGGTCTCCGGACGCCGCGTCTCGCCGCCGCTGTTCGAGTCGATGGAGATCCTCGGCAAGCAGGAGTCGATCGCCCGCCTCGACCGCCTGGGCGGTCACCTCGGCGCCTCCCGGCAGGCCTGACCGTGGCGGAGACGGTCGGCGGACGCTACGACGTCGTCGTGATCGGCGGGGGCCCCGCCGGGCTCTCGACCGCGCTCAACCTCGTCCGGGCGCGCCGCAGCGTGCTGCTGCTCGACAGCAACCGCCCGCGGAACGCTGCGACCCTGCACTCGCACGGGTTCCTCACCCGCGACGGCATCTCGCCGCTCGAGCTGCGCCGCCTCGGCCGCGAGGAGTTCGAGCGCTACGAGGCCGCCGAGGTGCACAACGCCCTCGTCACGTCGGTCGAGCGCTCCGGCGGCGAGTTCGTGGTCGGCGCGCGCGGCGTGCGCGGCAGCGCGGACCGCTCCGTCGTCGCCACCGCCGTCGTGGTCGCCGCGGGACTGCTCGAGACGCCGCCCGCGCTCCCGAGCCTGCGCGCCTACTACGGCACCGCCGTGCACAGCTGCATGGAGTGCGACGGCTACGAGAAGGCGGGGGAGGCGCTCGCCCTGATCGGCGAGACCGACGACCTCGCGGAGCGGGCCATGCTCCTCTCGCAGTGGTCGACCGACCTGATCGTCTTCACCAACGGCGTCGGGACGGTGAGCGACGCCGACGAGTCGCTGCTGGCCTCCATCGGCATCCGGGTCGACCGGCGCCCGGTCGCCGACCTCGCCGGGGAGCGCGCCGAGATGACCGGCGTCCGCCTCGTCGACGGCGACGTCGTCCCGCGCACCGGGGCGTTCGTCCGACCCGTCTGGACGCCCGCGCTGGACTACCTGGACGCGGCCGGCCCCGACCGCGACGTCGACGGCTTCCTCCGCGTCGACGCCGGTGGCCGCACGTCCGTCCCCGGCCTCTACGCCGCCGGCGAGGTCACCCCTCCCGGCCCGCAGCAGCTGATCGTCGCCGCCGGATCGGGCGCCCAGGTCGCCTCCGCGATCAACCGCGACCTCGTCCGCGCCCGCCTCGGCGAGGCCGCCCCGGAGTCCGAGGGCAGCGTCGTCCGCGGCTCGATTTGAGCGGGATGCCCGCGTAGGGTACTGTCGTCTCTCGGCGCTCGGGTCTCGATCCGGTCGCCGCCTGGTCCCGGGATCACCTCCGGATGACCATTGGGGTATGGTGTAATTGGCAACACGGCTGATTCTGGTTCAGTTGTTCTTGGTTCGAGTCCAGGTACCCCAGCACTGATCTCCTCCGCGGCACTCCGCGCGACGCCCTCGTTCGTGGCGTCCTCCTCCGGGCCCGCCTCCCGCGAACCGCTCTCGGCGGCGTCCGCAGTATCCCCCCTCCGGCCGACGCGGCCGTCCGAGGCGCTGTGACACGATGGAACCTGTACGTCTCTCAGGTACCCGCGTCGCGCGGGTCGGACGAAAGGTCGCCCGCCCATGGAACCGGATCTCCTCTGGATCGTCCTCGCCGGAGTCGCCGTCGGCGCACTCCTGCTGATCGCCCTCATCGGCTTCTTCCTCTTCCGCGCCTGGTACCAGGTGCCGCAGGCCGACGAGGCGATCGTGATCGTCGGGAAGAAGCAGAAGGGCGAGGACGGCCTCACCTCGAACATGACCGTCATCACCGGCGGCGGCGCGTTCGTGAACAAGCTGACCCAGCGGTCCGACCGCATCTCGCTGCGCTCCCGCCAGATCAAGATGGAGCCGGTCGCGCAGACCAAGAACGGCGTGACCATCCACCTCGCGGGCGTCGCCCTCGTCAAGATCGGGTCCACGGCCGACCAGGTCCGCGCCGCCGCCGAGCGCTTCGCGTCCCAGGACCAGTCCATCGACGTCTTCACGACCGAGCAGCTCGAGGGCGCCCTCCGCGGCGTCGTCGCGAAGCTCAGCGTCGAGGAGGTCATGCAGGACCGGCAGAAGCTGGGAGACGAGATCGCCGAGGGCATCAAGGGCGACCTGCTCGCCCAGGGCCTCGTCCTCGACTCCTTCGCCATCCAGGGCGTCACCGACCGCAACGGCTACATCGAGGCGCTCGGAGCGCAGGAGATCGAGCGCGTCCGCCGCGAGGCCGACGTCGCGCGGATCAACGCGGCCCGCGAGGTCAAGGCTCGCCAGCTGGCCACGGACGAGGCGAACCTGATCGAGCAGACCGCCTACGACAAGAACACCGCCGCCGCGAAGTCCGAGGTCGGCCGCGCCAACGCCGAGGCCGAGCAGGCCGAGAACCTGGCCCGCGCCGAGCGCGAGCAGGCCGTCCTCGTGCAGCGCGCCGAGAACCGGCAGGCCGAGCTCGACGCCGACGTCAAGCGCGTCGCGGACGCCGAGAAGTACCGCCGTCAGACCGAGGCCGACGCCGACGCCTACGGACGCGAGAAGAAGGCCGAGACGGACCGCCAGGTCGCGCAGCAGGTCTCGGACGCCGAGGCGTACGCCGTCCAGCGCCAGGCGGAGGCGCGCCAGGCGTCCGCCGCCGCCGAGGCCGCCGCCGTGAGCGCCCGCGCCGAGGCCGAGGCCCACGCACTGCGGGCCAAGGCGGGCGCAGAGGCCGAGGCGCTGCGCGCGAACGCGACCGCCGAGGCGGAGGCCATCCGCGCGAAGGGCGAGGCGAGCGCGGCGGCCATCGCGGCCGAGGCGGAGGCGCTCCGCGAGAACCAGGAGGCGATCCTGGGTCGCGAGCTCATCGGGCAGCTGCCCTCGCTCATGGCCGAGTTCGCGAAGGGCTACCAGAACGTCGGCTCGGTGACGCTGATCGGCGGCGACACCGCCGGCACCCACATCGCGCGCGAGCAGGCGGCGGGTCTCGCTGCGACGTTCGACAGCGTCAGGTCGGCGACCGGCGTCGACCTCGGCGCGATCCTCCAGGGCCAGGCCTTCGGCCGGGGGATGGCGACCGGCGGCACCGTCGTTCCGACCGGCGCGTCGGTGGCGACCGGATCGGGTGACGCCCCGCGTCCGTCCGGCACCGGCGACCCGACCGCCGTCGCCTCCACGAGCTGACCGCAGCCGGCGTCTGACGATGCTCGCCGGACTGCAGGGCTGGCACCTGCTCATCATCCTCGTCGTCGTCTCGCCCGTGCTCCTGCTGGCGGTGGGGCTCCCGGTCGCACTCGTGCAGGGGCGAGCCCGCCGAGAGGCGGACCTCGTCACCGACCCGCGGGTGAACACGCTGGCGATCACCGCCTTCGTGCTCTCCTTCGTCGTCGGGCTCGCCGGAGTCGTCTGCGGCCACCTCGCCTGCGCGCAGATCCGCCGCACGGGCGAGGCCGGCTGGGGTCTCGCCGTCTTCGCGCTGGTCCTCGGCTACTGGGCCATCGCCGTCGCTGTCCTCGCCGGCGGCACTCTGCTGGTGTCCGCCTTCATGCCGTTCTGAGGCGCCGCCTCGGTCGCTCGAGGCGACGTCCGGCGCGCCGGGCGGAGTCCGCGTTCAGGCCAGCGGCTTGCGTATCTGCAGGGACGTCGTCTCGTAGCCGAGCGACTCGTACAGAGCCCGCGCGGCGGTGTTGAAGCCGAACACGTTCAGCGCGAGGGCGGAGCCGCCCTGGGAGCGGACGTGCGACTCCGCGAGCAGCATCGCCGCCCGGCCGAGGCCGCGGCCGCGCTCGGCGGCGTCGATCTGCACGTCCCAGACGTACCCGACGCCCTCGAGTCCGCTCGGGTGCGGGCCGAGCCAGAGCGACCCGACCGCGCGGCCGTCCTCGGAGACGAGGAGCACGTCGTGCCCGGCGGCGGGGGAGCCGCCCGGGAAGTACTTCTCGTACGAGGCGTCGGCGTTGCGGGTCGCGGCCGCCTCGTCGTCGCCCGCCCGCATCCGGTCCTCGATGTACGCCGAGCGCTGGACCCGCATCCAGGCGGCGAGAGCGGCGGCGGGCATCGGCTCGAGCGTGACGGTCATAGCCTCACGATCCCACTCCTCACCGCCCCCCGCGATCGATCCGCCGCGGACGGCCCGCAGGGGATCCGCGGACGGGCCGCTCGCGACGGATCGCCGCCGGCCCGGATCAGTCCGGGGTCCGCTCCGCGTGCTTCCGCTTCCCCAGGCGGGTGGCGAGGAACAGCAGCGTCCCCACGACCACGTAGCCCGCCGTCGCCAGCCAGACCACGCCCGTCTGCTGCGTCAGCAGCACCACGCTCGCGATGGTCGCGAGCACCGGCACTACCCGCGGCACGGAGTAGTGGGCGTGGTCGACGCGGTCCTTCTTCAGCACCAGCACCGACACGTTCGCCGCGATGAACACCAGCAGGAGCAGCAGCACCGTCGTCTCGGCGAGCGTGCCGACGTCGCCGATCAGGCTGAGCAGCATCGTCACTCCGCCGACGACCACGATCGACACCCACGGCGTGCGGCGGCCCGGCAGCACCTTCCCGAAAGCGCTCGGAAGCAGCCCGGAGGTGGCGAGCCCGAACCCGACCCGCGACGCCATCACCATGAACAGCAGAGCGCCGTTCGCGATGGCGACCAGCGCGATGAGGCCGAACAGCCACGGCGGCACGGCCACTCCGCTCGCCGCGACCACGTCCAGCAGGGGGCCGCTGGAGGCCGCGAGCTCGTCGTTCGGCAGCACGATCACGGCGCCGAGCGCGATGAGGAGGTAGACCACGGCGGCGGTGATCAGCGCACCGAAGAGAGCCCGCGGGTAGACCTTCGAGGGGTTCCGCACCTCCTCGGCCATGTTCGCCGCGGCCTCGAAGCCGAGGAACGAGAAGAAGGCGACGATCGAGGCGGCGAACGCCCCCTGCAGCGGAGCGACGTCGGGGTTGAACTCGAGCACGCGGGAGGCGTCGCCGTCACCGGAGCCGAAGAAGATCGCGGCGCAGACGATGACGATGACCAGTCCGCTCACCTCGATCACCGAGGCGACCAGGTTCGCGGTCAGCGACTCCTTCACCCCGCGCAGGTTCACCAGGGTGAGGATCGCGATGAAGACGATCGCGGTCGGGATCGGCGGCACGTCCAGCAGAGCCCTGAGGTAGTCGCCCGCGAACGCGTTCGCCAGGGAGGCCGCTGTCGTGATGCCGGACGCCATCATCAGGAAGCCGATCAGGAACGAGAGGTACGGCTTCCCGAACGCGCGGTCCACGTAGCGCGCCGCCCCTCCGGCGTGCGGGTACTTGGTGATCAGCTCGGCGTACGTGCCCGCCGTGAGCAGGGCGACGACCAGCGCGATCAGCAGCGGCAGCCAGATCACGCCGCCCACGTCCTCGGCCATCGTGCCGACCAGGGTGTAGATGCCGGCGCCGAGTGTGTCGCCCACGATGAAGGCGAACAGCAGCGGCCCGGTGATCACCCGCTTGAGCGACGCCTTCCCGGGAGCGGTCTCGGCGGTGTCCGTCGTGTCGGTCATCCGGACACTCCACCGAAGCGAGGGGTCCGAGCGCAAGCCTCGCCGCCCGATCGCTGCGAGATTTCTCATCATCGCGACCCGTGTGGCAGGGGCCCGGGCGGCGAGGACTTCCACAGCGCGCTGATCCCGGGACTTGGGCGATCGGCCGCATCAGAGGGAGCGGACCCGGTGCGCACAGGGTGAACAGGGGGCGACCGCGCGTGCCGCCGCGCGCCCGCACTGGGTAGGGTGGAGCGCTTCGTCGTGAGTGGAGCGGTCGCGGAGGAATCATGGGCAAGAAGCGCAACCAGGGACGATCCGGAGGCGGTCAGGGCGGGTCCGGCGGTCAGGGCGGCGGCCGCACGGCCGAGACCGCTCTGATGGTGCGGTTCCGCAGCTGGTACCGCTCGCACCTCGCCGAGGTGGGCATGCAGCACGAGCACCTCGAGGCCGACGAGGCCGTCGAGGTGCTGACCGACCTCTTCGCGATGACCCGCGACCTGCGCCCGCGCGGCTCCTTCGCCCAGCCCGACGCCGAGCTGCTCGAGGCCGTCTTCGACCAGATCGAGGCCGACCTGTCGGGGGAGGAGAGCGAGGCCGACCTCGACGACACCCTCTTCACCGTCGCCGAGGTCGTCGAGCACTTCCTCGACTTCCTCACCGACGAGGACCTCTGGACCGGCACCGACGAGGAGCTGGACGAGTGCCAGGCCGTCCTCGACGAGGTCCTCGACCTCGCCGGCTCCTTCGTGGAGGCCGTGCTCGACGACCTCGCCGAGCTCGACGAGGTCCCGGCCGAGGAGCAGCTCTCCGCCGTGCGCGCCACCGCTCTCGTGCACGCCGCCGACGTCGTGGTCGAGCACCTCGCCGCCGACGACGGCGCGACCCTCACCGAGCGCGCCGCCCGCGAGATCGCGGTCGAGGCGGGCATCTCCTCCGCGGGATCCACCCCGAGCGACGACTCCGTCCGCATCCCGGTCTCTGCCTGGTGGGACGCGCTGGTCGGCTCGGCCGTGCTCGAGCAGGAGGGATCCGCCGCAGGTCTCGGCGAGTCCGCCGTGCTCTGGCGCAGCTCCGACGCGCACGAGGCCGCCGCCGAGCGCATCGCCTACGTCGCCCGCTTCCTCGAGCAGTGGATCCTCAGCGCCCAGACCGCGCTGGCGGCCGCCGACACCGAGGACGGCGCCTTCTCCCCGGAGGAGCGCGCGGTCACCACCACCGACGCCGTGCTGGTCCGCATCGCGGTCGCCTGCCAGGCCGAGATCCACCCGGGCCTGGTCGTCGGCGAGCTGGTCGACGAGCTGGCCGCCGACTCCGGAGTCTCGCTCGACGAGGCCCTCGACGAGCGCGAGCGCATGGTCGGCACGGCCGAGCGGATGCTCGACGACACCGCCGAGCTCGGGCTTCTGCTGCACTCGCCCGAGTTCGGCTACGCCGTGCCGGAGGGACTGGCGCCCGTCCTCGCCTCCGTCGTCCGCGCGACGGTCGTCCTCCTCGGCGAGCGCGAGGCCACCCGCCTCGAGATCCTCGACGAGGCGACCCAGGACACGGCGACGGCCTACGCGCTCCACGTCGCCCTGCTCGGGACCAAGCCCGTCGTCTGGCGGCGCCTCGAGCTCTCCTCCGAGTCGTCGCTGCGCGATCTGCACCTCGCGCTCCAGCTCTCGCTGGGCTGGACCGACGCGCAGCCGCACTACTTCAGCGTCGGCGTGCCCGACGAGGAGCAGGCTCCGATCGGCTCGCCGTCCGACGCGGAGGAGTTCGGCGCCGACCTCGTGGACGAGGCGGGCGTCGCGCTCGCCGAGGTGCTCGAGCAGGAGCAGGACGAGCTCTTCTACGTCTACGACCTCGAGGACGAGTGGCGCCACGTCATCCGTCTGGAGTCGATCGCGCCGCTGTCGTCGGCTCTGCCGCGCTGCACGGGCGCGCGCGGCGCGGCTCCGCTCGACGTGCCGGGAGGCCCCGCGGCCTGGGCCGACACGGTGCGGGCGGCGACCGACCCGTCCTCGGCCGACCACGCGGAGGCGCTCGAGGCTCTCGGCCTCGCCGCCGGAGCCTCGTTCGATCCGGCCGCGGTCGACGTCGACGGCATCAACCGCTCGCTCGGACTCCTGCGCTCCGCGGTCTGACGCCCCGCCGGAGGGCGTCATCGGAGGAGGCCCCCGCTCCTGCTCACCGCGGGCGGCGGGGGCCTCCTCCGGTGCGGGGCGTCACGGGGTGAGCAGCAGCTTGCCGATGTGGCCGGAGGAGCGCATGACGTCGTGCGCCCGCTCGGCCTCGGCGAGCGGGACCACCTCGTCCACCACCGGGCGCACCGTCCCGGCGGCGACCAGCGGCCAGACCTCTGCGCGCACCCGCGCGACGATCGCGCGCCGCTCCTCGAGGGGCCGGGCGCGGAGGGTCGTGGCGTGCACCGCCCCGCGCTTGCGCATCAGGACTCCGAGGTCGAGCGAGCCCAGCGCGCCGGACTGGTTGCCGATGAACACCACGCGCCCGCCCACGGCCAGCGCCTCCAGGTCGCGGGCCAGGTAGTCGCCGCCGACGGGGTCGAGGATCACGTCGACGCCGCGCCCGCCGGTCGCCTCGCGGATCCGCTCGACGAAGTCCTCCTCGTGGTAGTCGATCAGGACGTCGGCGCCGAGCGCGCGGCAGGCCTCGAGCTTGCGGGGGCTGCCGGCCGTGACGGCGACGCGGGCGCCGAGGGCGGCGGCGATCTGGATGCCCGTGGTCCCGATCCCGCTCCCGCCGCCGTGGAGGAGGACGGTGTCGCCGGATCCGAGCCCGGCCACCATCACGAGGTTCGACCAGACGGTGGACGTCGTCTCCGGGAGGGCGGCGGCCGAGACGAGGCCGACGCCGTCCGGCACCGGCAGCACCAGGCCCGCGTCGACCGCGACGTACTCCGCGTAGCCGCCGCCGGAGAGCAGCGCGCAGACCTCGTCGCCCTCCGCGAACCCGGTCGCGTCCTCGCCGAGCGCGACGACCGTGCCGGACACCTCCATCCCGAGGATCTCGGAGGCGCCGGGCGGCGGCGGGTAGACCCCTGCGCGCTGGCCGAGGTCGGCGCGGTTGACGCCGGCGGCCGCGACGCGGACGAGGACCTCGCCGGGTCCGGGGGAGGGCGTCGGCACCTCCTCCAGCACGAGTCGGGAGTCGGGGCCGGGGTTCTCGATGCGGATCGCCTGCATGAGGGGGATGCTACGCCGCGGGCCTCGGCGCTCGCGGTGCTCCCGCCCGGCGCGGGGCCGGCTCAGCGCTGCTCCGCCAGGAACGCCAGCACCGCGTCCTTGAAGCCCCGCGCGGGCACGGTGCTGGTGTGGTCGCGGCCGGGGACGCTCACGAACCGCGCCCCCGCCTCCGCCGCCAGCAGCTCTCCGCCGGGAGCGATCGGATCCGCGCCGCCGGTCACGAGCAGCGTCGGCAGGCCGGGGTGCCGCCCGTGCTCCGGGTGCGCCCCGCCGCGGACGCCGTCGGCCACCGCCACCAGCGCTGCGAGGTCGTTGCCCTGCACGCCCTCCGCCATGCCGATGAAGGCGCGGGTGAAGCCGTCGTCGATCTCGCCGCCGGAGGCGACGCGGGCCCGGGCCGCCTCCGCGTCGAAGGAGCGGAGGGGCTCGCCCACGGTCAGCCCGCCGAGGCTCAGCGATGCGAGCCGCTCCGGGTGCTCGAGTCCCAGCACCCAGCTCATCCGGGCGCCGAGGGAGTAGCCGAGCACGTGGGGCGCCTCGAGGTCGTAGGAGTCGAGCACCCGCACCAGGTCGGCCACCATGGCGTCCACGCTGTAGGAGTCGGAGTGGTGCGGCTTCTCGCTCGCGCCGTGCCCGCGCTGGTCGAGCGCCACGACGCGGTACCCGGCCCGGTGCAGCGTCCGCAGCCAGCCCGACGTCTCCCAGTTGAGCACGGCGTGGGAGGCGAAGCCGTGCACGGCGAGGACGGTCGGGGCGCTCTCCTCGCCGACGGAGTAGGTGGCCAGCCGCACTCCGTCGTCGGCCACGACGTACACGGGCGGAGGGAAGGCGATCACTCCACCACCCTGCCCGCCGCCGCGGGGTCGAGGGGGCACCGCGCCGCGGACACGCCGGGCGGAGTCCCAGGAGCGGAGAGCCGCCGGGCCCGGTGTCCCCGGACGGTCAGCGCGGCGGACGGGTGGAGCGGGCGAAGGGCACGGCGATCCAGAGGCGCACGGTGCGTCCCCGGCCGGACCGGATCCCGAGGACGACGCACAGCACGAGGTTGAGCACGGCCAGCGCGAGGATCGCCGAGATCGTCGCGAGCGGCCAGTCGGCGCCGAGCGAGTCGCGCACCGACACCAGCGCGAGGTGCAGCGGGACCAGCATCAGCTGGAGCGCGAGGTAGGTGAGCTGCCAGTTGACGGCGACCAGCCCGTTCCGGTCGCTGAGGGTGCCGATCCGCCGCCGCGACCCCCACACCATCACGGTCGCCGTGAGGGAGATCACAGGGGAGATCACCACGAAGCCGGCGAGCGCCGAGAGCCCCGCGAACCAGACGGCCCGGGCGCCCTTGCGGTCCCGGGTGCGGTGCCGCAGCTCGTCGTCGTCCATCGCCGCCTCCTCGCGCCGGGACCAGTCTCGCACCCGCCCCCGCCTCGAGGCGGGGGATCGCCCCCGAGTTCCGGGGGTTCCCCGGATGGGGCGGGTCCGGGCGCGTCCGTAGCGTGGAGGCATCGCCGGAGCACACCGGCAGCACCGTCGGCCCGCCCGGCGGCACCGCATCCCGCCGGGCGACCGGCACCCGAGAAGGAGCACACCGTGACCACCGACGACCGCACCGCCCGCCTCTCCACCCCCGCCGACGAGCAGCCGACCGTGGACCTGGGCGCGACCGCCGTCCTCACCGAGGAGCGGCCGTCCGCCGGGGCGAGCGCCGCGGGCCTCGTCTTCGGCATCCTGGGCCTGCGGAGGGAGCCGACCGGCCGCACGCTCTCGATCTGGGGCATCGTGCTCAACTCCGTCATGCTCGGCCTCGTCCTGCTCTTCGCGATCGCCGTGCTCGTCGTGGTCGTGCTCGTGCCGCTCGCGGCCCTCGCGTCGGGCAGCGACTACCGCTGATCCGCCGCTTCCCGCGTCCCGCGCCTCCTGTCCGCTCCGGCGGCGGGAGGCGCGGTCGTTCCGCGCCCGTCGACCGGACGCTCCGCGCCCGCGTCCGCCGCCGCCCCGCGCCCCGGCGATAGGCTGGCCGCGCAGTTCGCGAGCCCCCTGCACCCTCCGGGGCCGCACGACGACAGCAACGGAGCTGGACGTGACCCTCGCACCGAGCACCCTCCCCGACCGCGACCCGGAAGGCAGAGCCCTGGACGACACCGAGACCCCCGCCACGCGCACCGAGAGCGACTCCCTCGGCTCGATGGAGATCCCCGCCGAGGCCTACTGGGGCATCCACACGGCGCGGGCCCTCGACAACTTCCCGATCTCGAAGCGCCCCATCTCGATCTACCCCGATCTCGTCCGGTCCCTCGCCACGGTCAAGCTCGCGGCCGCCCGGGCCAACACCGAGCTCGGCAGTCTCGCCCCCGCCAAGGCCGAGCTGATCGAGGCCGCGTGCCGCCGCATCATCGACGGCGAGTTCCACGACCAGTTCGTGGTCGGGGTGATCCAGGGCGGCGCCGGCACGTCGACGAACATGAACGCGAACGAGGTCGTCGCCAACGTCGCACTCGAGATCGGCGGCTTCGAGCGGGGCGACTACGCGCACCTGCACCCCCTCGACGACGTCAACCGCAGCCAGTCCACCAACGACGTCTACCCGACCGCGATCAAGATCGCGATGACCTGGTCGCTGCGCCGCCTGCTCGACGAGCTGGCGCTGCTGCGCGAGTCGTTCTCCCGCAAGGCGGTCGAGTTCGGCAGCGTCCTGAAGGTCGGCCGCACGCAGCTGCAGGACGCGGTGCCGATGACGCTCGGCCAGGAGTTCCACGGCTTCGCGACGACCCTCGGCGAGGACCACGCCCGCCTCTCCGAGACCATCTGGCTGCTCGCCGAGGTCAACATCGGAGCCACCGCGATCGGCACCGGCATCACCGCCGATCCGCGCTACGGCGCGGCCGCTGTCCGCCACCTCAACGAGATCACCGACCTCGACCTCGAGATGGCGCAGGACCTCGTCGAGGCGACGAGCGACACCGGCGTCTTCATGTCGTTCTCGAGCGCGCTCAAGCGCTCCGCGATCAAGCTGTCCAAGATCTGCAACGACCTGAGGCTCCTCTCCTCGGGCCCTCAGGCCGGCTTCGGCGAGATCAACCTGCCTCCGCGCCAGGCGGGATCCAGCATCATGCCCGGCAAGGTGAACCCGGTCATCCCCGAGGTGGTCAACCAGGTCGCCTACTCGGTGGCCGGGGCCGACGTCACGGTCACGATGGCGGCCGAGGCGGGTCAGCTCCAGCTCAATGCCTTCGAGCCGGTGATCGCGCACTCGCTGCTGCAGAGCATCACCTGGATGACGCAGGCCTGCAGGACGCTCCGCGAGAACTGCATCGACGGCATCACCGCGAACGTCGACCGGCTCGAGGCCATGGTCGCCTCCTCGGTCGGGGTCGTGACGGCGCTCACGCCGAGCATCGGCTACACCGCGTCCGCCGCCCTCGCGAAGGCCGCCCTCGCGACCGGCCGCAACATCGCCGACCTGGTGGTCGAGGCGGGGTTGATGTCGCGCGAGGAGGTCATGAGGCTCATCTCGCCGGCGCGGCTCTCGGGCATCGAGGCGATGACCGCGGCGCTCCCGATCATCGACCCCGCGCCGGAGGCGTGACCGCGGCCGCGAGGCGCGCCCCGGCGTAGCTGCGCCAGGGCGCCCAGCGGCGTCCGGCCTCGGTCAGCGCACGCTCGCCGGCGGGCAGGCCGAGCGCCGCCGCGCCCCGCCGGAGCACGGGATCCCCGGTGAGCAGGACGTCGGGATCTCCGGTCGCCCGCTGCGCCACCTCGCCCGCCGTGGCGGCGTCGATCCCGGGGACCGCCAGCAGCTGCTCGGCGAGCTCCTCCCGGTCGGCGTCGAGCCGCAGGGCTCCCTCGGCGAGCAGCGTGCAGGTCCGCACCAGCACGTCGGCGGATCCGCGGAGCACGTCGGCGGCGTGCTCGGCGATCACCGCGGGGGAGGGGAAGGCGCGTGCGATCGATCCGCTCGCCACGGACTCCGGGAGCGTCGCGCCGAGCGCCGCGACCAGCCGTGCGGCCTCCCGCCGGCCGAGCAGCGCGCGCACCAGCGTCTCGGCCGGGTCGACGGAGCCGGGCACGCGGACACCGGGGCGGGCGGCGACGCTCGGAGCGAGTGCGGGATCGGCCGCGAGGGCCTCGTCCACGGCGCGGGCGTCCGCGTCCAGGTCGAGCAGCCGCCTCACCCGGGCGACCAGCGGCCCGACGTCGGCGACGGAGACGAGCGTCGCGCTGCAGCGGACGCTCTCGCCGTCCGCCTCCAGCCGGATCAGCGCCGCGCCCCCGGGCAGGACGAGCGAGCGCGCGTAGCCGCCGGGGGACGCCTCCTCGATGCCCGGGAGCGCGGCGCCGCCGAGCACGTCGAGCACCCCGGGATCGAACGGAGCCCGCACTGCCAGCCGGAGCTCCAGCGTGGTCGCGCCGTCGTGGACGCTCGCCTCGGAGCGCGTGCCGCGGGCCGAGGCGCGCAGGGCCGTCGGGGTCCGCTCGTACACCTCCGCCAGGGTCGCGTTGAACTGCCGGATGCTCGTGAAGCCGGCGGCGAAGGCGACGTCGGACACGGGCAGGTCGGTGCTCGTGAGCAGGAGCCGGGCGGTCTGGGCGCGCTGGGCGCGAGCGAGGGCCAGCGGAGGCGCGCCCAGCTCCTCGCGCAGGATGCGGCCGAGGTGGCGCGCGCCGTAGCCGAGTCGGGCGGCCAGCCCCTCGACCCCCTCGCGGTCGACCACTCCGTCCGTGATCAGCCGCATGGCGCGCGCCGCCGTGTCGTCGCGCAGGTTCCACTCGGGGGAGCCGGGGACGGCGTCCGGCAGGCAGCGCTTGCAGGCGCGGAGCCCCGCCTCGTGCGCGGCGGCGGCCGTCGGGTAGAAGCGCACGTTCGCGCGCCGCGGCGTGATGGCGGGGCAGCTCGGACGGCAGTAGATGCCGGTGGAGTGCACGCCGGTCAGGAACCGCCCGTCGAACCGGGAGTCGCGGGAGGCGACGGCGCGGTAGCGCTCCTCGAAGAGCGGATCGGAGTCGGGCACGCCTCGAGCCTCGCACGCGGCGACGTCGAGCAGGAGCGGGAATCGGACACGGGCGTCGGCACCCGGCCCTCCTCCACGCGCCCGGCGCGTGTCAACCGCCGACAGCGCACCCCGCCCGTGCCCTACTGTCGGCCCCATGAGCGCCTATCCGCCGCCCGCACCGCCCGCCACCGCCCGCCCCTCCGTCGTGCCGACCGTGCTCGGCTCGATCGGCGTGGCGCTCCTCGGGATCCTGCTGCTGCTCGTGCTCGCCTACGTGGTCCTCGGACTCGGCGTCAGCGCCGCGGGGATCTGCGCGGTCATCGCCCTCGTCCCGCTGACCGTGGTCCTGCTGGGCGTCCGATGGGTCGACCGGTGGGAGCCGGAGCCCGCGCTGGGCCTGTGGTTCGCGTTCCTCTGGGGCGCGGCCGGGTCCGTCGCGATCGCGCTCCTGGTCGACCTCGGCGTGCAGATCGCCGTCTACGCGTCCGGGCAGCAGCCGAGCGGATCCGACTTCGTCGGCGCCGTGATCCAGGCGCCGCTGGTCGAGGAGACGGCCAAGGGGATCGGCGTCCTCCTCGTCCTGCTGATCTGGCGCCGGACCTTCGACGGACCCGTCGACGGCATCGTCTACGCGGCCGTCGTCGCCTCCGGGTTCGCCTTCGTCGAGAACATCCTCTACTTCGGCAGCGCGCTGGTGGAGGGCGGTCTCGGCTCGCTCGCCGTGACCTTCTTCCTCCGCGGGGTGCTCTCGCCCTTCGCGCACGTGCTCTTCACCGCCTGCACGGGCGCGGCCCTCGGCTTCGCCTCGAACCGGCCCGCCGTCGCGCGGCTGCCCATCGCCCTGCTCGGGCTGGCGCTCGCCGCGTTCCTGCACGCGCTCTGGAACGGCTCGTCGTTCCTGGTGTCCGACTGGTTCGGCTTCTACGGCGTGGTCCAGGTGCCGCTGTTCGCGGTCGCCGTGGTCGTGGTGGTGCTGCTGCGCCGGCAGGAGCGGCGCGTGACGCTCCAGCGGCTCGACGACTACGCCGTCGCCGGCTGGCTCTCGCCGGCCGAGGTGCGGATGATCGGCACCGCGGAGGGGCGCCGCACCGCCGCTCGCTGGGCCCGGAGCGCGGGAGGGGACCGGCCGCGGGCGATGCGGGACTTCCTCCGCTCGGCGACGCGGCTCGCGCACCACCGGCAGCACCTCCTGCTCGGCCGCGGCGGACGCACCGGAGCGGTCGACGAGCAGGTCCTGCTCGATGAGCTCGTCGCCCGCCGGGCGGTGCTCACCCGCTGAGCCGGGGCCGCCCCCGCTCAGCCCCGGCGCGCTAGGCGGAGGCGCTGCGCACGCGGCGCTCGCCGGCCGTCACGGGCACGCCGAGCCGGTTCTGCGCGGGCGGCAGCGGGCAGTTGTAGTGGGGCGAGAAGCCGCACGGCGGGATGTAGGCCCGGTTGAAGTCCAGGAGCACCGGACCGGGGGTGCCCGCGTCGGCCGCGCCGCCGATCCGCTGCACGACGAGGAAGCGGCCGACGGGGTAGCTCGCGAGCTCCGGGTCGTCGCTGCGGTTGGTCGGATCGCCGAACGGGACGAGGAGCGTGCCGCCGTCGTCGAACGCCGCGACCGTGTACTCGCGGGCGCGCCCGTCGTCCACGAGCGAGAAGGTGATGTCGCCGGGCACGACGAGCTCGCGGGTGGCGCCGTTGTCGCGCAGGTGCTCGAACGGGACCGTGCGGTCCTCGGCGACCGGCTCGAACCACGCCTCGAGCACCCAGGCGGCGTCGAACGGGAAGGTCTCGATGGCGTCGAAGGAGCGGATGCCGTTGGAGGCGGCGTCCCAGACGCGGTAGCCGTACTCGGGCTCGCCGGTGTCGAGGTTCTCGCGGCGCATCCGCGTCAGGGTCGCCGAGGGGCCGTAGCCGGCCAGCGCCTGCTCGTCGTCGACGCTCTCGCCGGGCTCGAGCCAGCGCGTCTCGACGAGGGCGAGATCGCCCCGGGGTCCGGTGACGCGCTCGACGCGTCGGGCGAGCCACGACTCCCAGCCGGCGCGTGCCGACTCCGTGAGGTCGATGGAGGCGCGGGAGGGGGCGGTGACGCTGCTGCTCGGAGTGGCCATGGGGCGTGCAACGCGGGGCCGTCCGGTTCTCTTCCCGGTCGATGACCGGACGGAGGACGGGCACCCGCGAGAAAGAGCTCGACGCCCTGCGGCAGCGGCAGGGCCGGCTGCTCGGACGGGGCGTCGAGCTCTTCGTGAGAGAGAGGATGCTCCTCCGCGGCGCCGAGCGCAAGAGGCATCCGGATCCCGCTGTCGGCACGGCCCGCTTCGGATCGCTCGGTAGACTGGACCGCCTGTTTTCCCGCGGCCCCCGGAGCGCATCCCGCGCCTCCCGGCCCGCGGCGGCGGACCCTCGGAAGGCGGACGATGACGGACGGCAGCACTGTGCAGGCCACCGAGCTCTCTCGGGAGCGCGACTACGTGGCGGCGCTCTACGCCCGCCTCGACGAGCTGATCGCTCAGGCCCGCGAGGCTCTGGACACGGTCCGCATCGAGAGCGTCGGCGGCAACCACCAGAGCCGCTCCGAGCGCGACGCCTACGCGCGGCTCTACGAGGACCGCATCCGCTCGCTCACCGGCGCCGACGACCGGCTCGCCTTCGGCCGGCTGACGCTCGCGGACGCCGACGCCGAGCACCGCTACATCGGCCGGATCGGCCTGCGCGACGAGGAGCAGGACACGCTGCTGCTCGACTGGCGCGCCCCGCAGTCGGCCGCGTTCTACCAGGCCACCGCCGCCCGGCCGATGGGGACGCGCGCCCGGCGCCACCTCACCACTCGGGGCCGCGAGGTCCTCCGCTTCGAGGACGAGGTCTTCGACGAGGAGCTGCTGCGCGAGGGCACCGTGCTGCAGGGCGAGGGCGCGCTCATGGCGGCCCTCGGCGCGCAGCGCACCGGCCGGATGCACGACATCGTCGCGACCATCCAGAGCGAGCAGGACCGCATCATCCGGTCCGAGCTGCGCGGCGTGCTCGTCGTGCAGGGCGGGCCGGGCACCGGCAAGACCGCGGTCGCCCTGCACCGGGCCGCCTACCTCCTCTACTCCTACCGCGACCGCATCGCCTCCTCCGGCGTGCTCGTGGTCGGCCCCTCGCGGTCCTTCCTCCGCTACATCGAGGCGGTGCTGCCCTCGCTCGGCGAGACGGGCGTCGTCCTCTCGACGCTCGGCCAGCTCTACCCGGGCCTCGACCTCGTCGAGGAGGACGTGCCCGCGGTCGCCCGCGTGAAGGGCTCGGCGCGGATGGCGGAGCTGCTCAAGCGCGCGGTCCGCTCCCGCCAGACCGTCCCGGCCGAGACCCAGGTGCTCGACGTCAACGGCGAGAAGCTCCGTCTGGAGCCGCAGGACGTGGAGCGCGCGATCACCCGGGCGCGCGACACCCGCAAGCCGCACAACGAGGCGCGCGTCTCCTTCGTCAAGACGCTGCTCTCGCAGCTCACCCGCCAGCTCGCCGATCAGCTGCGGAGCCACGGCAGCACGGTCGACGAGGCCGACGAGGCGGTGCTGCGCGAGGACGTGCGGACCGCCCACGACGTCCGCGTCGCTCTCAACACCGCGTGGATCCCGCTGACCCCCGAGAAGCTGCTGCAGGACCTCTACGCCCGTCCGAACTGGTTCGCGACCCTCACGCCGCGCTGGACCGCCGCGCAGCGCTCCCTCCTCCGCCGCGACCGCGACGCTCCGTTCACGGTCTCCGACGTGCCGCTGCTCGACGAGGCCGCGGAGCTGCTCGGCGCCTACGACGACCTCGCCGACGCCTCGAAGAAGGCCGAGAAGGAGCAGCGCAAGCGCGACGTCGAGAACGCGGAGGCCGCCATCCGCAACATGGGCGTCGACGGCCTCGTCAACGCCAAGGACCTCGCGGCCGGCTTCGCCGAGCGCTCGGTGCTCGGCACCACCGCCGAGCGGGCCGCGGCCGACCGCACCTGGACCTACGGGCACGTCGTGGTCGACGAGGCGCAGGAGCTCTCGCCGATGCAGTGGCGGGTGCTGCTGCGCCGCTGCCCGATGCGCTCGTTCACGATCGTGGGCGACGTCGCGCAGGCGTCCGGCGCCTCCGCCGCCTCGAGCTGGGACGCCGCGCTCCGCGACACCTTCGGCCGCCAGGGCCGGGGAGTGGAGGCGGCGCCGTGGCGCCTGGAGGAGCTCACGGTCAACTACCGCACGCCCGCGCAGATCGTCGCCTTCGCCGAGCGGACGGCGCGCGAGAACGGGCTGGAGATCACGCCGGGGGAGGCCGTGCGCTCCACCGAGTGGCCGGTGCGGACGATCCGCGACCGCGGCGACGCGAGCCTCGCCGAGCGCGTGCTGGCGGCCGTCGTCGAGGACCGGGCGATCGAGGCGGAGGGGACGCTCGCGGTCATCGCGCCCGACGACGACCTCGCCGCGATCGCCGAGCGCCTCGAGGAGCGCTTCGGCCGGGAGGTGGGCCGCGGAGCGACCGGGCTCGACCGCGCGATCGCCGTGCTCTCGACGAACGACGCCAAGGGGCTCGAGTTCGACTCCGTGATCATCGCCCGGCCTCGCCTCATCGCGCAGACCGGCGAGCGCGGCGCCGCATCGCTCTACGTCGCGATGACCCGGCCGACGCAGCGCCTCACGCTCGTGGAGTGAGTGCTCGCAGCCCCCTCCCAGACTCCGCTCCCGAGCGCCGTAGGATCGAGGCATGAGCAGCGAGAACCTGACCAAGCCCGAGGTCGACGCCCCTGAGGGCCCGGCCCCCGACACCCTGGTCGTCGAGGACATCGTCGTCGGCGACGGCGCCGAGGCGCAGCCCGGCTCGACCGTCGAGGTCCACTACCTCGGCGTCGAGTACGACACCGGCGAGGAGTTCGACTCCTCCTGGAGCCGCGACCAGTCGATCAACTTCCCCCTCAACAACCTCATCCGCGCCTGGCAGCAGGGCATCCCGGGGATGAAGGTCGGCGGCCGCCGCAAGCTGATCTGCCCGCCCGCGCTGGCGTACGGCCCGGCCGGTGGAGGGCACCCGCTCTCCGGCAAGACCCTGATCTTCGTGATCGACCTGCTCGGCACCGAGTAGCTCCGAGCACGTGAAGAAGGCGCAGCTCCTAACGGGGCTGCGCCTTCTTCACGCGGTCGACCAGCTCGCGCCAGGCTCCGTCGAGCTCGGTCTCGCCGAGGCGGACGTGGTGCGTCTGCACGCGGATCTCGTAGACGAAGCGGTCGGCCCGGCCGGGGGACTCGCCGTCGGCGGCGTCCCAGGGGAGCGAGCCGAGCAGGTCGCGCCAGGCGCGCTCGTCGGGCTGCTGCTCGACGTCGACCCGCCACACCCGGCGGAGGCCGGCGACTCCGCCGCTGCGCGACACGATGACGTCCATGCGCGCGATGCTACCCGCCTCCGCCCTCGAGCGGACCGGCTCAGGCGGACAGCGTCACGCCGACCGTCGTCCAGCCGGTGCGCACGGCGGCCTCGACCTCGGAGCCGGATCCGTAGCGCTCGGCGGCGGCCTGCACGGTGAGCGCCGCGAACGCCTCGAAGTCGGCCGTCGCGGTGAGGACGCCCCCGGTCAGCACGTCGTACCAGACCTGCCCAGCGCGCTCCCACGCCTTCCCGCCGAGGGTCGTCGCCGCCACGGCGAACGCGCGGTTGGGGATCCCCGAGTTGATGTGCACTCCGCCGTTGTCGTCGTCGGTCTCGACGTAGTCGGCCATCGAGCCCGGCTGCGGGTCGGAGCCGAGGACGTCGTCGTCGTAGGCGGTGCCGGGGGCGATCATCGACCGCAGGGCCGTGCCCTGCACCTCGTCGGTGAAGAGCCCCTCGCCGATCAGCCAGCTCGCCTCATCGGCGCTCTGGCCCGCGCCGTACTGCTCCAGCAGGGCTCCGAACACGTCCGAGACCGACTCGTTGAGCGCTCCGGACTGGCCGCGGTAGACGAGGTTCGCCGTGTACTCGGTGATGCCGTGGGCGAGCTCGTGGCCGATCACGCTCTGCGAGACGGTGAAGCGGCGGAACACCTGGCCGTCCCCGTCGCCGAAGACCATCCGCGAGCCGTCCCAGAAGGCGTTGTCGTAGTCGTCGCCGAAGTGCACGGTCGCGTCGAGCGGAAGCCAGGCGTCGTCGATCGAGTCGCGGCCGTACGCACCCTGCAGGAAGGCCGACATCGCGCCGAGGCCGTCGTACGCCTCGTCGACGGCCGCGTCCCCCGTGGCCGCCTCGCCCTCGCGGCGGACGACCGTGCCGGGCAGGGTCTCCTCGGTCCGCGCGTCCGCGATGGTGCGCTGGAGCGACTGCACGCGGGTGCGCGGCGAGGACGTCGCGGTGGCGGTCGGCGCCCCGCGGTCGGGCGCGGGCTCTCCGGGCCGGACGCGCCGGAACGGCACGTCCTGCTCGAGCGAGCGGCTCGCGGCCCGCGCGGCCCGGGCGAAGGCCGGATCGTCGAGGCGGGCGATGCGGACGAGGAGGTACGGCGGCACGACGGTTCGTCTCATGCCCCGATCCTGGCACCGACGTCCGACACGGTCCCGGGCTCGCCCGGCGGGCCCGCATGGGGTAGCGCCGAGCGGTAGCGTGAGCGCGACGAGCGGTTTCCAGCGATCCGGGGCCAGGCCCCGAGGACGACGAGGGCGGACATGGGCATCATCACGCGGGGCTTCTTCGGCAAGAGGGAGGCGGACCCGGACCTCCCGCCGGGCCAGCACCTCGAGAACGGCTTCCCGGTCCTCTCGATCGGGCCCACCCCGAACATCCACGAGTGGGCCTTCTCCATCGACGGCGGCCCCGCGGGCGTCCGCCGCTGGAACCGGGAGGAGTTCGACGCGCTCCCGCACGAGGACGTCCACACCGACATCCACTGCGTGACCCGGTGGTCGAAGCTCGGCACCAGCTGGCGGGGCGTCTCGGTCGACACGCTGCTGGAGGGCCTGGAGACGGACGCCGGCTTCGTCATGGCGCAGAGCTTCGGCGGCTACACGACGAACCTCCCGCTCGCCGAGATCCGCGGCGGGAGGGCCTGGGTCGTCACCGAGTTCGAGGGGAAGCCCCTCGCGGCCGAGCACGGCGGCCCCGCCCGGCTCCTGGTGCCGCACCTCTACTTCTGGAAGAGCGCGAAGTGGGTCCGGACGCTCCGCCTGATGCCCGGCGACGAGCCCGGCTTCTGGGAGCAGAACGGCTACCACATGCACGGGGACCCCTGGAAAGAGGAGCGCTACTGGTGATGTGGACGGAGGCGGTGGCCGAGTCGGTCGCGCCGCTCACGCCCACGTCGCGCCTCCTGGTGCTCCGCGTGCCCGGGTGGCCGGGCCACCTGGCGGGGCAGCACGTCGACGTGCGCCTCACCGCGCCCGACGGCTACCAGGCGAGCCGCTCCTACTCGATCGGCGCCCCGGCCGACGGGGAGCGGGTCGAGCTCGCGGTCGAGAGGCTGGACGACGGGGAGGTCTCCCCGTACCTGGTCGACGGACTCGAAGCGGGCGACCGGCTCGAGATCCGCGGTCCGATCGGCGGCTGGTTCGTCTGGCGCCCCGAGCAGGCGGAGCCGGTGCAGCTGATCGCGGGCGGGAGCGGCGTGGTGCCGCTGATGGCGATGGCGCGCGAGCACGCCCGGTCCGGGAGCGCGGCGCGGATGCAGCTGCTCTACTCGGTCCGCTCGCCCGTCTTCGCCTACTACCGCGAGGAGCTGGCGGCGCTCGCCGAGCGGCCGGCCGCGACGGGCGGAGTCGCGGTGGACCACGTCTTCACCCGGGTGGCGCCGGCGGGAGCGGCGCGTCCGGCCGGCCGCGTCACTCCGGAGCTGCTCGCCGAGGCGGCTCTGTCGGCCCCGCTCGAGCCGACCGTCTACGTGTGCGGCCCGACCTCGTTCGTCGAGGCCGTCGCCACCGCCCTGGTCGAGCAGGGCCACGCGCCCGAGCGCGTCCGCACCGAGCGCTTCGGCGGCGCCTGACGCCTGTCCCCGCGAGGCGCCGCGCCCCGGCGGCGCCCCGGGGGGAGGGATCACTCGAAGGAGACGGTGCGGTTCTCGCCGATGTCGGGCTGTCCGCCGGTGACGGCGGCCTTGAGGACCTTGAACAGCACCACCGGACGTGGCTCGTCGGTCGCCCACAGCTCGACGGTCTCGGCCTCGACGCGGATCAGCGCGACGGTCGGGTCGTCCTTGCCGTCGGGGAACCAGCCGGCGACGGCCGGGGACCACAGCTCGTCCACCTTCGCCGGGTCGTGCACGACGGTCGCCGAGCCGGCCACCGACAGGTAGCCCTTCTTCGACTCGAACGCGACGTTGACGCTCGGGTTCGCGCGGATGTCGTCGACCTTGGGCGACGGGTCCTGCGTGAAGAACCACAGCTCGCCGTCGAAGTCGATGTCCTGGGCCTTGAGCGGACGGCTGACGAGCTGCCCGGTGGCATTGACGGTGGTGAGGAGCCCGATCCCGGCGCTCTTCACCATCTCGGTGATCTGCTCGCGGTCGTCGGAGTCGGCGGGAGTGATGTCGGTGTCGGTCATGGTGCCGACGCTACGCGGACCGTGCGCCGCCGCAAGGGGTGGCGACGCCTCACCGCGCGTGTCTAGCGTCGAGGCATGGACACCGAATCGACGTACACCGCCATCCTCGACAGCGGAGCGGAGCAGGAGAGCATCCGCCTCGAGATGATCGACGGCTCCCCGCAGCGCTCCTTCACCCGCCTGGCCGACATCGACGGCGAGGAGGTCGAGGTGGTCTGGGAGCTGGAGCCCGACGACGACGGCTTCCACGTCTACCGCCCGGTGCGGGTCGAGGGCCGCGACGACGACAGCGGACTGGTCTCGGACGACCGGCTGACCGACGGCGGCGGCGCCGACGCGGCCTCCGGCGACTGATCCCCGGCGCGCCCGTCCGCCGGCCTGAGCCGAGCGGGCGGGCGCGCTGTCCCGTCCGGCTCGAGGGAGACGCCCCTCCGCTCAGGCCGTCGGGTGCAGGGCGTCGTACCCACGGAACCCCGGTCGGAGTCGCAGCACCGCGGCGAGGATCGCGATGATCGCGAGCCCGCCCGCGAGCGGCGGCAGCCAGAGCAGCGCGAGCGAGGCGAGCAGTCCCGTGTAGAGGTCGCCGACCCGCGGGCCGCCCGTCACCACGACGATGAACACGCCCTGGAGACGACCCCTCATGTTGTCCGGGACCGCGGTCTGCAGCATCGTCTGCCGGAAGATCGAGCTGACGTTGTCCGAGGCGCCCGCGCCGGCCAGGGCGACCGCCGCCAGCGCGATGAGCCCCGCGTTCGGCGCCGACGCGTCGTGCTGCACGAGCGCGGCACCGAGCAGGACCGCGCCGAACGCGACGACGAACGCTCCGTACACCTGGATCGAGCGGCCGATCGCGAGGCCCTGCCGGCGGACCCCGGTGAGCCGGCCGGAGAAGACGCCGCTGATCAGCGCCCCGATCGCGAACGCGGCCGTGAGGGCGCCCACCGTCACCGCGCCTCCGCCGAGCAGCACGGCGGCGGCCGCCGGGAAGACCACGCGCGGCTGTCCGAAGGTCATGGCCACGATGTCGACCAGGAAGGACATCCGGATGTTCGGGGCGCCCTTCAGGAAGCCCAGGCCGTAGCGGAGGGACTCCAGCCCCGGCCGCTGCCGCTCGCCCTCGGGCACGAGCGCCGGCAGCCCCGCGATGCCGAGGAACGCGGCGAGGAACAGCACGACGTCGATCGTGTACGTGATCGCGAAGCCGGAGGAGGCGACCAGCACGCCGGCGAGGGCGGGCCCCACGGTCACCTCGACTCCGCTCGCGATGCCGCCCAGCGCGGCGGCGGCGGGGACCAGCTCGGTGCGGAGCAGCCGCGGAGCCAGCGTCATCCGGGTGGTCACGATCACCGTCGTCGCCACCGCGTTCACGGCGGTGAGCACGTAGAGGGAGAGCGGGGTCTCGGCGCCGAGCCAGGCGAGGGCCGCGATCCCCGCGGTCGAGCCCCAGGCCACGACCGCGGCGAGCAGGAGCACCAGGCGGCGGTCGAACGCGTCGGCGAGCATCCCGCCGTAGAGGCCGGCGATCACGGTCGGGACCAGCGCCACCACGCCGACTAGCGCGACCGCGAGGGTCGATCCGGTGAGCTCGTAGATGTGCAGGCCGACCGCGACGATCGTCATCTGGCCGCCGATGCCCGAGATCACGTTGCCGGCCCAGAGCCGGGCGAAGGCCGGGGACTCGCGGAGGGGGGAGACGTCGAGGACGTGGCTGCGCCGGGGGGCGCGGGGGGTCTGGCTCACTCGCTCCATTCTGCTGACTCCGCCGCCCCGGCGGGCCGCGTCGCGTCGATCCGGGGGCTCAGGGGTCATCCCCTAGGGTGAGAGGCATGAGCACGTCATCCGACGGCGCGCCCGGGCGTCAGGGTCCTCCTGCCCCGCGAGCAGCCGGAGCCGCCCCCTCGCGACGCTCGATCCGCACCGCCGCCGAGGCGGGCGCGCGTCGCGCGGCGGCCGCCACGGGCGGTCGGCGCAGCTCCACGGGCGGCGTCCGCGCCGGAGCCGCTCGGACCGGTGCCACGGCCTCGGGAGCTCGCGGGTTCCTCCGCCGCTACGGAGCCGGGATCGTCTCGGTCCTCCTGGCCGTCCTCGCCGTCCCGCTGTCGTTCTTCGTCTGGTACGCCCTGATCTCGCTCGGCGCCTACCCGGGCGACCAGGCCGTCAGCGACCTGCTGGTCGGCGTGCTCTACACCGCGCTCGTGCACGCGGTCCTGCTCGCCGGGATCCTGCTCGCCGTCTCCACCCTCCGCGCCCGGCGTCGCGAGAAGCGCCCGCCCATCGCCGGCTGGATCGGCGTGGTCCTCAACGTCATCGTGCTCGTCTACTGGCAGCTGCTGGTCTCGCCGTGGCTCGTCGTGCTCTGGAACCGGGCCACCGGCTCCTGATGCCGCCCTCCCTCTGGTAGAGTCGTCCGGTTGCCGTTCGACGGCCGCGGATCAAGAGAGCCCACGCATCAGGCGCCGGGCACCGCGCAACGAGAGAGAGGGGATCCCATATATGGCACTCGAAGCAGATGTCAAGAAGGCGATCATCGAAGAGTACGCGACCCACCCCGGTGACACCGGATCCCCCGAGGTGCAGGTGGCCGTCCTGACCAAGCGGATCAAGGACCTCACCGAGCACCTCAAGGAGCACAAGCACGACCACCACTCGCGTCGTGGTCTGCTGCTGCTCGTGGGTCAGCGTCGTCGACTCCTCGGCTACCTGTCGGATGTGGACATCAACCGCTACCGCTCGCTGATCGAGCGTCTCGGTCTGCGCCGCTAGCTCCTCCTGGAGCAGGGCGCGGTCTCGATGACACCGCGAACTTCTTGCCGAACGGGCCGTCCTCCTCGCGGAGGGCGGCCCGTTCGCGTTCCCGGGCGGACGAGGCGCGCGGCGCCGGTCAGGGCAGCGGAGCGGGGCGGTCGACTCCGCCCCACGAGTAGCCGCTCGAGGCCGAGAACCAGTCGGCCGCGGCCCGCTGGAGCGCCGTGTCCTCCTCGGGGCGGCCGGGAGCCTCCACGGCGTCGACGAGCCCGGGCAGGGCGATCCGCCAGGCCGCCGCGCTGCGCTGGGCGCGGCCCCAGTCGCGCGCGCACACCGGGTCCTCGGCCGCCGCGGCGAGAGCCCGCGGCGAGGTCACCCGCCAGCCGGTGTCCGACTCCGCGACCACGACCGCGC
Organism: Rathayibacter sp. AY1F3; assembly: GCF_002931975.1. Lineage (NCBI taxonomy): Bacteria > Bacillati > Actinomycetota > Actinomycetes > Micrococcales > Microbacteriaceae > Rathayibacter > Rathayibacter sp. AY1F3. Next base: position 130,190 of record NZ_PSVF01000004.1, read on the forward strand.
AGGTGAGCGCGGCGCCGCGGATGATGCTGTCGGGACCGGCGGAGGGGCCGATCGCCTGATCCTGAGCCGCGACCACCGCGGTGAGCGCGAGCTGCAGCCGGGTCGAGGGCTCGTCGGGCCGCGGTCGGATCCTCCCCTCGCCGGCGGAGACCGAGGCCGCCGATCCGGGTGCGAGGAGCAGCCCGGAGGAGGACTGCGACGCGTGCAGGCTCAGCAGCCCCGTCACTCCGTCCGTCCCGCTCGTCACGCCCCGCACCGAGGAGTCGCCGAGACTCCAGACGACGGGGGTGCGGTTGTGGATCGTGAGGCGCCGGTGGTCCTCGTCGAGGCAGGCCACGAGGTGGCCGGCCGGCACGCCCGCTCCGCCCTCGAAGGCGGACGAGGCGGCCAGCAGCTCCCGGGCGTCGTCGCACTGGGCGGGGACGTCGGAGGCGGCGGCGGCCTGGTCGGCGACCGGCGCCCGGGGGGCGAGGGAGCCGTGCACGCCCGCGACCGCCGCCGTGGTGAGCGCCGCGGCGGCGAGGAGGAGGACCACGCCGCGCCTGCCCATCCTCCGCACCTCCTGGTCGGAGGCTAGCCCGGCACGGGCGCTCGGGCCAGCGCCGCGAGGGGCCCTCGAAGCGTCCGGCAGGAATTCTTTCGAGGAATCTCAGACCGGGTGCATCCGAGGAGGCGCCTCGGGCGGAAGTAGTGGTGAAGGCCCTTCTCGACCACCCCCCGACCCCTCGCGGGTCCCATCGTGAAAGAGGAACACCGTGACCACCTCCCGCTTCTCCCGCAGCCTGCTCGCCGGTGCCTGCATCGGAACCCTGGCCGTCGTCGGCATCGCCGCCACGCCCGCCGCCGCCGCCGACGCCGACTCGGCCGACCTCTCGGTCCTGCACGCCGTCCCCGACACCCCGGTCGACGTCTACGTCGACGGCAAGCTGACGCTCGACGACTTCACCCCCGGCTCGCTCGCCGGCCCGCTCGACCTCCCCACCGGCACCTACAAGGTCGCCATCACGGCCTCCACCGCCGCGGACGCCAGCGCCCCCGTGATCGGCCCGATCGACATCAGCCTCGAGGCGGGGAAGAGCTACACCGTCGCGGCGCACCTCACGCCGGACAACACCCCCACCGCGACCCTCTTCACCAATGACATCTCGAAGACCGCCGCGGGCGAGGGCCGGCTCACGGTCCGCCACATCGCCGCCGCTCCGGCCGTGGACATCCTCGCCGGAGGGTCGCCCGTCCTGACGAACGTGACGAACCCGAACGAGGGCGTGCTGAACCTCGCCCCGGCCACGATCTCGACCGTGGTCGCCGCGACCGGGACCACCGCGCCGGTCATCGGCCCGGCCGACGTGCAGGTCCAGGAGGGCGTGAACACGATCGTCTACGCCTGGGGCAGCCTGGAGAAGGGCAACCTCGCTCTCGCGACGCAGACCATCGACGGACTGCACTCCTCGCCGTCGGGCGTCCCCGCCGGTGAGGCCGGCCTCGCGGCGGACAACCGCCCCGACGCCGCCGCGGGCTGGTGGGGCGGAGCACTGCTCGCCGCCCTCGCCGCCGCCGGCGCCGTGCTGATCGGCCGCCGCACCGCCGCCTCGCGTCGCTGACCCGAGGCTCCGACCGCCGGGACGGCCGTGCTGGAGCGCGGCCGTCCCGGCACCCCCGACCACGACCCAGGAGGACGCCATGAGCCGGAGCCCCTTCCCTCTGCGCGTCCTCGCCGTGGTCGGGCTGATCGTGGCCGGTGCCGGTCTCGCCGGATGCGCGGCGCAGGAGTCCCGGGTGGAGCCCGCTCCCGCCGCCGTCTCCTCGGCGCCCCAGCAGCCGGTGCCGGCCACGGTCCCCTCCTCGCCCGCGGCGGCCCCGCCGGAAGCGGTGCCGTCCGTCCCGGTGGCGGACGCCCGGCTCGGCGCGACCCCCGCCCCCACCGCGCTCGCTCCCGAGCGGCTCGTCGTCGACGGGCTCCCCGTCGACATGGCCGTCGAGCCGGTCGGAGTCGCGGACGACGGCACGATGGAGCTCGTGCCCGACACGCAGGTCGCCGGCTGGTACCGCTTCGGCGCCGGCCTCGACGAGCCGGAGGGCACAGTCGTGATCGCCGCGCACGTCGACTCCCTCGCCTACGGCCTCGGGCCGTTCGTCGAGCTGAAGAAGGCGGTCCCGGGCCAGACCGTGACCCTCACCGGCGCGGACGGCTCGGAGCGCGCGTACACCGTCTCGACGGTGGAGACCACGGAGAAGACCACGGTCGACCTCTCGGCCGTGTTCGCCGCCGACGGACCGCCGCGGCTGGTCCTGATCACCTGCGGCGGCGACTTCGACTACGACACCCGCCACTACCTCAGCAACGTGGTGGTCACGGCCGTCCCGGCCGGCTGACCCGCCCGCCCGAGCCTCAGCGACGTACGATGAGCCTCGCAGCGCCGCACGCCCCCGGGCAGCAGCGCTCCCCGCAGCCCTGGAGGGACCCCCTGATCGAGACCATCGAGCCCGCCGACGGCGCCGAGGCCGACAGCGCTCTCGTGGCCCGGCTCGGCCGCCGCTTCGCCGCAGGGGAGGAGGCGGCGCTCGCCGAGGCGTACTCGCGCTGGTCGCCGCTGGTCTTCACGCTGGCGCTGCGCTCGCTGGGCGACCGCGGCGACGCGGAGGACGTGGTGCAGCGCGTCTTCGTCTCGGCCTGGACCTCGCGCTCGGGCTTCGACCCCGGACGGGCGGCTCTCGGAGCCTGGCTGGTGGGGATCTCCCGGAGGAGGATCGCGGACGCGCACGAGGCGCGGGCGCGCGAGCGGAGGCTCACCGAGGCCCTCGTCGCCGTCACGCCGGTCGAGGAGGGGGAGTCCCCCGTCGACCTCGAGGCGCGGATCCTGATCGCCGACGAGCTGGCCCGCCTGGATCCCGTCCCCCGGCGGGTGATCGGCCTCGCCTTCTACGAGGACCTCACCCACACCGAGATCGCCGAGCGCACCGGCCTGCCGCTCGGTACCGTCAAGAGCCACATCCGCCGCAGCCTCGACCGGCTCCGCTCCCGCCTGGAGGTGAGCAGCACATGACCCACCTCGATCCCGACGAGCTCGCCCTGCTCGCCCTCGGCGAGCACTCGAGCGACGCCGAGCAGGCCCACCTGCGCGACTGCCCCGACTGCGCCCGGCAGCTGGTCGAGCTCGGCCACGCCGCGGGCCTGGGCCGTGCGAGCCGTGCTGTCGAGCTGGAGGCACCGCCCGCGATCGTCTGGGACCGCATCCGCGAGGAGCTCGCCCTCGGCGACCTCGGGCCCGGCGCCCTGCCGTCGTCGGCCGCTGCCGTGCCGCCTCCGCTCGCCCTCCCCCCGGGACGGCACCGTCCCGCCCGCCGCCGCCGGCCCCGCGCTCTGAGCGCCGTGCTGGCCGCTCTCGGCGCGCTCGTCATCGGGGTCGCGGGCGGAGCCTGGTGGCAGGCCTCGCGGAGCGACGACACCGCCGCCGTCGTGGCGCGCGCTGATCTCGCCGCTCTCCCCGACTGGCAGGGAGCGAGCGGAACCGCCGAGCTGGAGGACGCCGACGGCACCCGCCGCCTGCACGTGCACCTCGATGCGCAGAGCGCGGACGACTCGTACCGGGAGGTCTGGCTCCTCGCCGCCGACGCCTCCGGGCTGGTCGGCCTCGGCGTGCTCGACGGGACCGACGGCGTCTTCGCCGTGCCCGACGACGTCGACCTCGCCGAGTACCCGCTCGTGGACGTCTCCCAGGAGCCGTTCGACGACGACCCGGAGCACTCCGGCGACTCGATCGTCCGCGGCCCCCTGCGCGAGGGCTGAGGCCTAGGCCGACCGCTCCGCCAGCACGGCCGTGAGCGCCTGCACCGCGGCGGAGGGGCGCGGCGCCGTGCAGACCGAGAGCTCCCAGACCAGCCCCGGCCAGTCGAGCGCGAGGGCCGTGACGCCCTCCAGCGGCTCGACGCCCGCGCGCGGCACGATCGCCGGACCCAGCCCCGCCTGCACGAAGCGGGGGATCCCCGGCAGATCGGCGACCTCGGTGGCCACCCGGCGCGACGCCCCGGCCTCGCGGAAGGCGAGGTCGACGGCGACCCTGTTGCCGAAGCCGGCGGGCGTGTCCACGAAGGTGAGCCCGTCGAGGTCCTGCGGGGAGGGCGGTCCCGCCGCGGCGAGCGGATGCGCGCTCTCAACCAGCAGGACGTAGTCGCTGCGCACCAGCCGCGTCACCGCCAAGCCCCGCAGCTGCGTCGCCGGCAGTGCCAGCAGAGCGGCGTCGAGCAGGCCGCGGCGCAGGTCCTCGGCGAGACCGGTGGAGCCGGTGGTCGAGGTGCGCAGGAGCAGGTCCACCAGCGGGTGCCGAGTGCGGAAGACGCCGAGCGCGCCGGGCAGGTCGACGAGGTCGAGGGCGGAGAAGGTGCCCACCCGCACCCGCCCGCGGAGCCCCGCCGCGTCGTCGGCCGCGAGCGAGCGCATCCGGTCGAGGCTGTCGATCGCCGATCGGGCCCAGGGCAGGAGCGCCTCGCCGACCGCGGTGAGCGCCACCCGCCGGGTCGAGCGGGCGAACAGCGGCGAGCCGAGCTCCTGCTCGAGCGAGCGGATGCTCGCCGAGAGGGTCGACTGCACGACGAACAGGCGCGCGGCCGCCCGGGTGAAGCTGAGCTCCTCGGCGACGGCGACGAAGGCGGCGAGCTGGCGGTCGTCCATGCGCCCATTATCCAACAGGGACGATCAATCCAACCGAGATCCTCCGTTGGACACGGATGATGGGGCGGAGGACTGTGGACACCGTGACCACCACCGAGCGCTCCCTCCCATCCGTCCACCGCCGCGAGCTCCCGCACCGCCACGGCTTCTGGGTGATCGCCGTCGCCTTCCTCGCGGTGATGGCGTTCTCGACCGTGCCGACACCGCTCTACGCGATCTACCAGCAGCGCGACGGGTTCCCGGCCTTCGTCGTCACCGTGGTCTTCGCCGCGTACGCGGTCGGAGTCGTGGCGAGCCTCTTCCTCGCCGGGCACGTCAGCGACTGGCTCGGCCGCCGCCGGATCCTGCTCGCGTCGATCCTCGTCGAGGTCCTGGCGGCCGCCGTGTTCCTGCTCTGGCCGGACGTGCCCGGGCTGATCCTCGCCCGCCTGCTGACCGGGCTCGGCGTCGGCGCGCTCACCGCGACGGCCACCGCCCACCTCTCGGAGCTGCGCGCCGTCGCCCGCCCGGAGGAGGGCCCCGGCACCTCCCGCGCCGTCTCCGCCCTCGTCAACATGGGCGGGCTGGCGCTCGGCCCGCTCGTCGGCGGGGTGTTCGCCGTGACGGTGCGCGAGCCCCTGGTCGTCCCGTACGCCGTGTTCCTCGTCCTCCTGGTCGTCCTCGGGATCGGCGTCGCGCTCGTCCCCGAGACGGTCGAGCGGCGCGAGGTCCTCCCGGCGTACCGTCCGCAGCGCCTGGCCGTGCCGGCCGCGTCCCGCGGCGTCTTCCTCTCGGCCGCGGTCGGCGCGTTCGCCGGGTTCGCCGTGTTCGGCCTCTTCACCTCGCTGGCGCCGACCTTCCTCGCCGGGCGCTTCGGCGAGACCTCCCACCTCGAGGCGGGCGCGGTCTCCTTCGGGGTCTTCGCCGCCGGAGCCGTCGCGCAGCTGGTCTCGATCCGGCTGTCCTCGCGGACGGCGCTCCGCCTCGCGGCCGTGGCGCTGACGGCCGGGCTGCTGCTGGTCGCGACCGGCGCCGTGATCGTCTCGGTGTCCGCCTTCATCATCGGCGGGGTGCTCGCGGGAGCGGGCGTGGGCCTGCTCTTCCGCCTGGCGCTCGGAGTCGCCGGCTCGCTCGCCACCGACGAGACCCGCGGCGAGGTGCTCGCGGCCGTGTTCCTCGCCGCCTATCTCGGCCTCGCGGTGCCGGTCCTGGCGATCGGTGCCGCGCTCGCGCTCCTGCCGGCCGTCCCGGTCCTGCTCGGCTTCGTCGCCGTCGTACTCGTCCTGGTGCTCGCGGCGATCGCCCGGATGCGGCGCACCGCCTGACGCGAGCGGGGGAGGGGCCGCGCGCTGGACAATGGGGGCATGAAGCTCTTCCCGTTCGGACGCGGCGACGCGAACCCCCTCCCCTCCGACGACCGCGGCTCGGGCAAGCTCGACGACTACGACTACGAGCTGCGCCCGAAGTCGCGGCGCGGCGACACCCTCCTCCGCCTCGCCGACTCCCGGCCGCACCAGGACGAGATCGCGCGGGTGCTCGCCCTCGGCGAGGACGAGGTCACGGCCGTGATCCCGCGCCGCACCGCGGAGGAGGAGCGCGTGGACGCTCCGATGCCGGTCCGCCTGTTCGCGGCCCAGCGCCCCTCGGGGCTCGTCGGCCAGGTGCCGCGCGGTCTCGAGAACGTGGTCGAGGCCGCCCTCGCCCGGCTCTCGGAGGCGGGGAGGTCGTCCCGCGTGCCGGCCCGCGTCGTGACGGTGAGGGGCGGGATGCGCGTCGAGCTGCTGATGCACGAGACGCGGGGCTGACGGGCGGAGGGCCGGCCGGGTCGGCGGGGTCCATGGAGGAACCGCACCGCGGCTGATAGCATGAACCGGTTCCGAATCCGAAAGCGACCGCCGGTCGACCCAGGATTCGAGCCACGGAGCAGGCCGGCAGGAAGCTGGTCCTCGGTGGTGGAGTCCCGGACGGCGGCAGCGTGCGACAGAGCACGGGCCGCCGCGGCACGAGTCGCAGGCGGCACGTCCCGCTCGCGGCACAGGTCGCGACAGCCCGGAGCTCTTCTACTGGTGGCCAGCACGAACGCCCTCCACACGACGGCACGGCGCGAAGCCCTGCCGTGGGATCGTCTCGATTCCTGACCGGACCGCTGCTCCGACGAACGCCGGCGCCCAGAAGGGGCGCCGCTGCAGACGTTAAGGAGACAGACCTCTTGGAAGGTCCTGAAATCACATTCGCCGAAGCCGTTCTCGACAACGGCTCGTACGGCACCCGCACCGTCCGCTTCGAGACCGGCCGCCTCGCGCAGCAGGCTCAGGGCGCCGTCGCCGCCTACCTCGACGAGGACACCATGCTCCTCTCGGCCACGTCGGCCTCGAAGAACCCGAAGGACAACTTCGACTTCTTCCCGCTGACCGTCGACGTCGAGGAGCGCTCCTACGCCGCCGGCAAGATCCCCGGCTCGTTCTTCCGCCGCGAGGGCCGCCCCTCCACCGAGGCGATCCTGGTCTGCCGTCTGATCGACCGGCCGCTGCGCCCCTCGTTCGTCGAGGGCCTGCGCAACGAGGTCCAGATCGTCATCACGGTCCTCAGCATCGCGCCGGACGAGTTCTACGACGCCCTCGCGATCAACGCCGCGAGCGCGTCCACGCAGATCTCCGGCCTGCCGTTCTCCGGCCCGGTCGCCGGCGTCCGCCTGGCGCTCATGTCCGACGGCTCCGGCAACGACCAGTGGGTCGCCTTCCCCAAGGCCTCCCAGCTGGAGAACGCCGTCTTCGACCTCACCGTCGCGGGCCGCGTCGTCACCAACGAGGACGGCTCCTCGGACGTCGCCATCATGATGGTCGAGGCCGAGGCCACGGAGTCCTCCTGGAACCTCATCAAGGCGGGTGCGACCAAGCCCAGCGAGGACGTCGTCGCCGAGGGCCTCGAGGCCGCCAAGCCCTTCCTCCGCGCACTCGTCGAGGCGCAGGCGAAGCTCGCCGCCGAGACCGCGAAGCCGGTCAAGGACTACCCGGTGTTCCTGCCCTACGCGCAGGAGACCTACGACAACGTCGCCGAGCTCAGCTACGACGAGCTCGTCCGCGTGTACCAGATCGCCGACAAGGTCGAGCGGCAGGACGCCGACGACGCCCTCAAGGCGCGCGTCAAGGAGCAGATCGCCGAGCGCATCGCCTCGGGTCAGCTGTCGGCCGAGGCCTACAACCAGGTCGGAGCGGCGTACAAGTCCGTCACGAAGGTGGTCGTCCGCGGCCGCATCCTCCGCGACGGCGTGCGCATCGACGGACGCGGCCTGGCCGACATCCGCCCGCTCGACGCCGAGGTGCAGGTCATCCCGCGCGTCCACGGCTCGGCCATCTTCCAGCGCGGCGAGACCCAGATCCTGGGTGTCACCACGCTGAACATGCTCAAGATGGAGCAGCAGATCGACTCGCTGTCGCCCGTCACCAAGAAGCGGTACCTGCACCACTACAACTTCCCGCCCTACTCGACCGGTGAGACCGGCCGCGTCGGATCGCCGAAGCGTCGCGAGATCGGGCACGGCTTCCTCGCCGAGCGCGCCCTCGTGCCGGTGCTGCCGAGCCGCGAGGAGTTCCCCTACGCGATCCGCCAGGTCTCCGAGGCGCTGAGCTCCAACGGCTCGACCTCGATGGGCTCGGTCTGCGCGTCGACCCTGTCGCTCCTCAACGCCGGAGTGCCGCTGCGCGCCCCGGTCGCGGGCATCGCGATGGGCCTCGTGTCCGACGTCGTCGACGGCCAGACCCGCTACGCGGCGCTGACCGACATCCTGGGCGCCGAGGACGCGCTCGGCGACATGGACTTCAAGGTCGCCGGAACCGCCGAGTTCGTCACGGCCATCCAGCTCGACACGAAGCTCGACGGCATCCCGTCGTCGGTGCTCGACGCCGCGCTCAAGCAGGCCAAGGACGCCCGCACCACGATCCTCGCGGTGCTCACGGCGGCCATCGACCAGCCCGACGAGATGGCCCCGACCGCGCCCCGCGTGATCTCGGTGCAGATCCCCGTCGACAAGATCGGCGAGCTGATCGGCCCCAAGGGCAAGACGATCAACGCGATCCAGGACGAGACCGGCGCCGACATCTCCATCGAGGAGGACGGCACCGTCTACATCGGAGCCGTCGACGGTCCGTCGGCCGAGGCCGCGCGCGCGCAGGTCAACGCCATCGCGAACCCGACCAACCCCGAGGTCGGCGAGCAGTTCCTCGGAACCGTCGTCAAGCTCGCGACCTTCGGCGCGTTCGTCTCGCTCCTCCCCGGCAAGGACGGACTGCTGCACATCAGCGAGGTCCGCAAGCTCGCCGGCGGCAAGCGCGTCGAGAACGTCGAGGACGTCCTCGGAGTCGGCCAGAAGCTGCTCGTCCAGATCACCAAGATCGACGACCGCGGCAAGCTGTCCCTCGCGCCCGTCGTGGCCGAGGAGGCCGAGGTCGAGGCTCCCGCCGAGAGCTGATCCCTCCTGCACGACCGTGACGCCCGTCCCACTCCGGTGGGGCGGGCGTCCGTCGTCGGCGGGGGCATGGGGTACGGTGGCGGGACCGCGCCGCACCGCCCCGACCGGAGGACTCCGTGACCGACCCGACGCCCCTGGCCACCGAGCCGGAGACGCTGCTCCTCTCACGCACCCTGGGTCGGACCGGCCTCCCCGTGCATCCGCTCGCCCTCGACGGCTCCGTCTTCGGCTGGGCCGCCGGGATCGACGACACCACCGAGGTGCTCGACGCGTTCGGCCGTCTCGGCGGCACCCTGATCTCGACCGCGGACCACTACGCGACCGGTCGGAGCGAGTACATGATCGGCCGCTGGCTCGAGCAGAGCGGGCTGCGCGAGCGGATGCTGGTCGCGACGAAGGTCGGCCGGCACCCGGACGCGCCGGGCCTCGCCCCGGAGGACGTCCGCATCGCGATCGAGGGGAGCCTCGAGCGGCTCGGCACCCGGATCGACCTGCTCTCGTTCGACAGCGAGGACCCCGGGATCCCCATCGCCGACAGCCTGGCGGCGGTCGCGCCGTTCCTGGCGGACGGCTCGGTCGGCGCCCTGGGCGCCGCGCACTTCAGCGGAGCCGCGATCACGGCGCTGCACGAGACGGCGACCGCGTTCGCGCTGCCGTCGCTCTCGGCCGTCGTGTCGGAGTACAGCCTGATGGAGCGCCGGACCTACGAGACCGACGTCGCCCCCGAGGTGGTGCGGCTCGAGCTCGGCACCCTCGCGCGGCTGCCCCTGGCGAGCGGCTACCTCACCGGCGCCCTGCGCAGCCGCACAGACGAGCCGGAGTCGGCCCTGTTCGAGGCGGGCCTGGACTACGTCGGCCGCCACGGCTCCCGCGTGCTCGCTGCCCTCGACGAGATCGCCGGGGCCCACGGCACGGAGCCCGGCGTGGTCGCGCTCGCCTGGGTGCTCTCGCACCAGGAGGTCTCGGCGGCGATCGTCCGGGCGCGGAACGCCGCGGAGCTCGAGTCGCTGTTCGCGGCGGCCGCGCTCCCGCTGACCCGGAGCGACATCGCTCAGCTGGACCGCGTCTCCGCCTGAGGCTCTCGCCCGCTGGTCCGCCGCCGTCGAGCGCCGCGCCCCGCGCCGGGCTCGGAGCGGGGCGCGGCGAGGTTCAGCGGCGCAGGATGCGCGCCTCCCACGGGCCGAGCGTCGACCCGGTCGCACCGGCGACGTTGCCGAGGACCGTCTCGGCAGCCGCCCACTCCTCGAGCAGCGGCACCTCGAGCGGCTCGCCGGACACGTTCCCGACGACGAGCAGCTCGCCCGGTCCGGTGCGCGTGAAGGCGAAGAGCGCGGGGTGCTCGGGCTCCAGTAGCGCGAAGCGGCCCAGCTGCACCGTCTCGTCGGCGTGCCGCAGCGCGATCAGCGCCCGGTAGTACTCGAAGACCGACCGCTCGGCGGCCCGATCGGCGGCGACGTTCACCTCGGCGGCGTTCGGGTTGACCGCGATCCACGGCTCGCCGGTCGTGAAGCCGGCCTGGAGGCTGTCGTCCCACTGCACCGGCGTGCGGGCGTTGTCGCGGCTCTGCGCGCGCAGCCCGGCGAGCACGGTCGCCGGGTCCTCGCCGCGCTCGCCGACGGCCTCGGCCCAGTAGTTCAGGGACTCGACGTCGCGGAAGTCCTCGATGCCGGCGAACGGGACGTTCGTCATCCCGATCTCGTCGCCCTGGTAGATGTACGGCGTGCCGCGCTGGAGGTGGAGGAGCGTCGCCCAGAGGGTCGCGGACTCGTAGCGGTGCGCGCCGTCGTCCCCGAAGCGCGAGACGAGACGCGGCTGGTCGTGGTTGCCGAGGTACAGGCTGTTCCAGCCGCGCTCGGCCAGGCCGTCCTGCCAGCGCGCGAGGTTGGCCTTCAAGGCGACCAGGTCCAGCGGCACCGGGTGGAACTTGTCGACTCCGTGGTCGATGCCGACGTGCTCGAACTGGAAGACCATGTCGAGCTCACGCCGCTCGGGATCGGTCACGAGCACCGCCTCCTCGAGGGTGACCCCGGGCATCTCGCCGACGGTGAGGAAGGAGCCCTCGCGGTGCGCGAACACGGCCTCGTGCATCTCGCGGAGGTACTCGTGGAGCCGCGGACCCACCCCTCCGACGATGCCCGCGCCGCCCTGCTCGCCGTCGACGGCTCCGACGTCCTTCGAGACGAGGTTGATCACGTCCATCCGGAAGCCGTCCACTCCGCGGTCGAGCCAGCGGTTCATCATCGCGTGCACCGCGTGCCGCACCTCGGGGTTCTCCCAGTTGAGGTCCGGCTGCTGCACCGCGAAGAGGTGGAGGAAGTACTCGTCCGTCGCCGGGTCGAGCGTCCAGGCCGGGCCGGAGAAGTAGGAGCGCCAGCCGTTCGGCTCGGCGACGTCGAGGCCGGCGCCGGCGGCCGCCTCGAGCTCGCGGCCGGGCTCGGCCGAGCGGCGCCCGCGGCGCCACCAGTACCAGTCGCGCTTCGGGTCCTCCTGCGAGGAGCGGGACTCGACGAACCAGGCGTGCTCGTCGCTCGTGTGGTTGACCACGAGGTCCATCACGATGCGGATGCCGCGCTCGTGGGCCTCCGCGAGGAGCAGGTCGAACTCCTCCAGCGTCCCGAACCGCGGGTCGATGTCCTCGTAGTCCGAGATGTCGTAGCCGTTGTCGTGCTGCGGCGACGGGTAGACCGGCGAGAGCCAGATCACGTCGACCCCCAGGTCGGCGAGGTGGTCGAGCTTCGAGCGGATGCCGCCCAGGTCGCCGATGCCGTCGCCGTTCGAGTCCGCGAACGAGCGCGGGTAGATCTGGTAGACGACGGCGCTCGTCCACCAGGGCGCGGACGTCTCCCGCTCGGGGGAGTCGGAGGTCGGGGCGGCGGTCTCGGAGGGGGTCGGGGCGGCGGAGTCCATGGTCGCGAATCTAGCCCGGACGACCGACACGGAGGGGCCCGCCGCACCGCTCGCCGGCGCGAGTCGACCCCGCCGGCGGCGCCCGTGTAACGATCTGGTGAACCGTGCGCGACCCGGCGGAGTGGCGGCTCCGGCGCTCGGATACTCTCTCCCCTGGCGGGACCCGAGCCGCCGCAGGGAGAGTGGTGGCGTGCCCAGGGACAGGACCGGCGCCGTCGTGCGGGCTCCCCGTCACAGTGCCGTCCCGCTCCCGCCCGCGGCGTCCCGCGCAGCCTCCTCGAGCGGCGTCCTCGCCGAGACCGGCCCCGTCGAGCCGACCGCCGTCGCACCCTCGCACCGCCGGCCGATGGGCGACTCCGGCCACGATCTCTTCCCCTTCGTGCTCGACGCGGCGGCGCTCGGCCGCGACGACGGTGCCGCGCTGCTCGAGCGCTACGCGGCGTGGGGCGGCAACGGCGTCGTCGTCACCGACTCGAGCCTCGCGGAGGGCGTCGGCGGCTGGCCCGCCGGACACCGCGACCGGGACCGCTTCCTCCTGATCGGCCGCTTCGCCGCTCCGGTCGGCGCGCCCGCGACGCCGCGTGCACTCGTGGACCGTGTCGAGGGGGCGCTGCGCCGCCTCCGCACCGATCGCCTCGATGTGCTGGCGGTCCGCCCCGACGGGGCCGGACGCCTCGACGAGCTCCTCAGCGCTGTCGACGTGCTGCTGGCGCGCGGGCTGGTGCGGTCGGTGGTCGCCTCCGGATTCTCTCCGGAGGAGCTGTTCGAGGCGCGCGTCCTGGCCGCCCACGGGCTGCCCCGCCTCGCCGGCGCGGAGGTCCGCTGGAACCTGCTCGAGCGGCCCGGCTCGGAGGGCGATCTCGGTCTCGTCGCCGCCGGCCAGGGACTCGCCCTGCTCGCGACCGTCCCCCTCGCCCACGGGTTCCTCCGCGGCGCCGAGCGCACCCGCCGCGAGCTCGGCCGCCTGCCCGACGGGGCACTCGCCGCCGCCCACCTCGGGCGCCGCGGACGCCGGGTCCTCGCCGTCCTCGACGCGATCGGTGCCGAGCTCTCGGCCGCTCCCGCCGCCGTCGCCCTGGCCTGGCTGCTCGGCCGGCCGCGGCTGACCGCCGCGACGGTCGCCCCGCGCTCACCCGCCGACGTGGACGCGCTGGTGCGCGCGGTCTCGCTCGAGCTCGACCCCGGACACCTGGCCGCGCTGGAGCGCGCGCGCCGCTGACCGCGCCCGTCCGCGACGCCCCCTGCACCTCTCCCGCCACGGCGCGACAGCCCGGCTCGGGCCGCCGTCGCGGTGGCCTAGGGTGGGCACGATGAATCACGGAGTCGCACTGCCCCTCGACCAGCCGGAGACGTCAGTCCGGGCCGCAGGCGGATCCACGGTCCGCCGCTCCGTCCTCCCGAGCGGTGTCCGCATCCTCAGCGAATCGGTGCCCGGCGCCCGCAGCGCCACGATCGGCTTCTGGGTCGCCGCGGGTTCTCGCGACGAGCGGCCCGGCCGCCCCGCGACCGCGGGCGAGCCCGCCGTGCCCTCCAACGTCGGCTCGACGCACTTCCTCGAGCACCTGCTGTTCAAGGGCACGCAGAAGCGGTCCGCCCTCGACATCGCCGTGTCCTTCGACTCCGTGGGCGGGGAGCACAACGCTCTCACCGCCAAGGAGTACACCTGCTACTACGCCAAGATCCAGGACCGCGACCTCCCGATGGCGGTCGAGGTGATCGCCGACATGGTGACCTCGAGCCTGATCGATCCGGACGAGTTCGAGACCGAGCGCGGGGTCATCCTCGAGGAGCTGGCGATGGCGGACGACGATCCGGCCGACGTGGCGGGCGAGAAGCTGTTCGAGGCCGTGTTCGGCGACCACCCGCTGGGCCGCCCGATCGGGGGCACCGCCGCGACCATCGGCGAGGCCACCCGGGACGCGGTCTGGGCGCACTACCGCGCCGCCTACCGCCCGCGAGACGTGGTGATCACCGTCGCCGGCGCCGTCGACCACGAGGCGCTCGTCGCGCTGCTCCAGCGGGTCCTCGTCGCCGACGGCTGGGACCTCGGCACGGCGGCCCCGCCCGTCGAGCGGCGCGTCGGCGGCCGTGCGTCCTACACCCGCGGCAGCGCCCTGTCGGTGGTGCACCGCCCCACCGAGCAGGCGAACCTGCTGGTCGGCTTCCCCGGTCTCGCCGCGGGCGACGAGCGGCGGATGACGATGGGCGTCCTCAACTCGATCCTCGGCGGCGGCATGTCCTCGCGGCTGTTCCAGGAGGTGCGCGAGAAGCGCGGCCTGGCCTACTCCGTCTACTCCTTCGCCCCGTCCTACTCGGACGCGGGCCTCTTCGGGCTCTACGCCGCGTGCACCCCGGCGAAGGCGGGGACGGTCGCCGAGCTCCTGCTCACCGAGTTCCACCGCCTCGCCGAGGACGGCGTCACCGACGACGAGCTCGCGCGCGCCCGCGGCCAGCTCTCGGGAGCGGCGGCGCTCGCGCTGGAGGACTCCGACACCCGGATGTCGCGCCTCGGACGCGCCGAGCTGACCTTCGGCGAGTTCGTCGACCTCGACGAGAGCCTGCGCCGACTCGCCCTCGTCGGCGCGGAGGACGTCCAGGCACTCGCGGCAGACTTGGCCCGGGGGCCGTCGTCGATCTCGGCCGTCGGCGCGGTCGACGAGTCGGACTTCGCCGGGATCGCCGGGATCGAGAGCGCCTCCGCGATCTGATCCGATCGTCGAACGCCCGCTGACCGCGCACCGCCGCGCCGCACCAGGGAGGACCCCGTGTCCCACTACATCTACCTCGTCCGCCACGGCGAGCAGCAGGACGCCGAGCACGGCATGCCGGACGGCCCGCTCTCGGCCCGTGGCGAGCGCCAGGCGAGGCTCATCGCCGAGCGGCTCGGCGGAGTCCCCTTCACCGGAGCGTGGCACTCGCCGCTGCGCCGGGCCGAGGAGACGGCCGCGCGCTTCCAGACGCTCCTGCCGAGCCTGCCGCTCCAGCCGTCCTCGCTGCTGTTCGACTGCATCCCCTCGGGGCCGACCCCGGACATGCCCAAGGCGTTCGAGCCCTTCTTCGGCAGCGTCACCGCGGCCGAGATCGAGGCGGGGCACGCGCAGATGCAGGACGCGGTGGCCGAGTTCCTGGCGCCGTCGCGCGAGGACCGCCACGACCTCCTCATCACCCACAACTTCGTGATCGGCTGGTTCGTCCGCCACGTGTTCGACGCTCCCGACTGGCGGTGGCTGGGCCTCAACCAGGCCAACTGCGGGCTGACGATCATCCGCGTCCGCTCCCGCAAGCCGCCGGTGCTCGTCGTGCACAACGACCTCTCGCACCTGCCCGTGGAGCTGCGCACCGGCCTGCCCGAGGCCCAGCCGTACTGAGCCGCGGGCTACGCTGAGTCGGTGACTACCTCCGTCGCCGTGGTCGGCGCGTCCGGCCGACTCGGCTCGTTCACCTGCTCGCTCATCGAGGCGTCGAGCGAGTTCTCGCTCGTCGCGCGGCTCGGCTCGCGGAGCGATCCCGCCGAGATGCTCGCGGCCGACGTCGTCGTCGACATGACCGTGCCGGCCGTCAGTCAGCAGATCGTCGACTTCGCCGTGGCCAACGGGAGGAAGGTGCTCGTGGGCACCTCCGGCTGGACCGGCGACCGGATCGCGGCCCTCCGGCGCAGCGTCGCCGAGCAGCCCGAGGCCGGCGTCGTGATCATCCCCAACTTCTCGCTGGGCTCGGTGCTCGCTACCGCACTGGCCACCGTGGCCGCGCGCTTCTTCGACGCCGCCGAGATCGTCGAGACCCACGGCGCCCGCAAGGTCGACTCGCCCTCCGGGACCGCGGTCCGCACGGCCGAGCTGCTGCTGCGCGCCCGGGCCGAGCTCGGTCCGGTGCAGGCTCCGCACACCGACCAGCGGGCCCGCGGCCAGCAGGTTGCGAGCGTCCCGGTCCACAGCCTCCGCCTGCCCGGAGTGGAGGCGCGCCAGGAGGTCGTCTTCGGCGGCACCGGCGAGACGGTCACCATCCGGCACGACACAACCTCGCAGGCCTCCTACGAGCAGGGCGTCCTGCGCGCTCTCGACGCGGTCCGGACGACCACGGGCGTGGTGGTGGGCCTCGACGCGCTGATCGACCTGCGCGCCGCCTTCGACGCCGCGCCTCTCGCCGAGCGGCCGGTCGACGAGCAGCCCGTCATCGACCGGGCTCCGTCCGGCCAGGCCGCCGCAGCGACGAGCACCCCGTGAGGACCCGCGTCGGCGTCGTCCTGATGGCGGTCCTGCTCGCCCTCTACCTGTTCGTCTGCCTGCAGTACTCCGTCGTCGCCTTCGCCGCGGCGACGGTGCCCGGCATCGTGATGGGCGTCGGCCTGCTGATCCTCGGCGCCGTCGGCGTCTGGGGGCTCGTGCGCGAGCTGCTGTTCGGGCTCCGCGCCGAGAAGCTGGCCCGTCGGCTGGAGGGCGAGAACGCGCTGCCGCAGGAGGTCCTCGACTCGCGGGCCAGCGGGCGTCCGCTCCGGGAGGAGGCGGACGCGCTGTTCCCGCAGTACGCGGAGGAGGTCGACGCGCAGCCCGGGAGCTGGCGCGCCTGGTACCGCCTCGGCCTCGCCTACGACGCCAGCGGCGACCGCAAGCGCGCCCGAGGCGCCATCCGCCGGGCCATCGCGCTGGAGCACGAGGCTCCGGCCTGACCGCTCGGCCGCGACCCGAGCGCGGCTCTCCGGGCGACGACCGCTCACCGGATCAGGCGAGCACCCACTCCAGCGCCTCGCCGACCGTGCGGTGGCGGAACTCGAAGCCGTCGTCGAGCAGCCGCTGGGGGACCAGGCGCTGGCTCGAGAGCAGGAGCTCGTGCCCGGCGTCGCGCAGCGCGAGCTCGATGATCTTCTCGGGGACGGCCAGCTTGAACGGGCGGTGCAGCTGCTCGGCGAGGGTGCGCATCACGTCGTTCGCGGTCGCCGGCACCGGTCCGGCGAGGTTCACCGGGCCCGAGAGCGAGGACGTGAGCAGGTGGCGGATCGCCGCGGCCTCGTCGTAGAGGCTGATCCAGGGCCAGGCCTGGTTGCCGCTGCCGAGGGGTCCGCTGAGGCCGAGCTTCGTCAGGGGCAGGAGCGGCTTGAGCGCGCCGCCGTCGCCGAGGACGAGCCCGGTGCGAGCGGTGACCACCCGCGTGGCCTCGGGCGCGAGGTGGGCGGCCTTCTCCCAGCGGTCGACGACGTCGGCGAGGAATCCGTCGCCGCGCGAGGACTGCTCGGTGAGCTCCTCGCCCGGGCGGTCTCCGTAGTAGCCGACCGCGGAGGCGTTGATCAGCGTCGTCGGCGGGGTCGAGGACATCCGCATCGCGTCGGTGAGGGTCTGCGTGGACTGGATCCGCGAGTCGAGGATCTCCCGCTTGTAGGACGCGGTCCACGGCAGGCGGCTGATCGAGGCGCCGGAGAGGTTGATCACGGCGTCGACGCGGTCGAGCACGCTGAAGTCGAGCATGTGCGAGGTGGGCGCCCAGTGGAACTCGTCCGGGCTCGACGGCGCGTGGCGCACCAGGCGCAGGATCTCGTGCCCCTCGGCGCGCAGCTGGCGGATCAGCTCGGAGCCGATCATCCCGCTGGCGCCCGAGATCAGGACGCGGAGCCGGGGAGCGGACGCGTCCGGCCGGGCCGAGGGCAGCTCGGACGGCGTCGACACGTGCTCGCCCGGCGTGCGCGCGGCGCGCCACGGCGAGCCGGAGTCCGTGGTCCCGTCGTGGTCGGAGTGCCGTGCGGATGAGTCGCTCATGGTGCCTCCCGGAGCCGGTCGCGGGCCGCCCGCGAAGCGGACCCAGCCTAGAGCCTCACGCCCGGGAGCCGGCCGAGCGCCCGACCAGGCCGGCCCGCGCGAGCACGAGGTAGAGCTCGCAGCCCAGGCAGAGGCCGAACACGGCGTTGAGGAAGGCGGCGAGGAAGGCGACGGCCGCGGCGACCGGAACCGATCCCGGGACGCCGGCGACGTGCAGGAGGACGCCGGCGCCGGTCACCACCAGGCCGATCAGCTGGGCGAAGCGCGGCGGGCGGGCGTCCTCCCACTCGCGCGGCGGTGCCAGGTGCGGCCGGACCACCCGGCGGAACAGCACCGCCCAGGGGCCGGAGCCGACGCCGCGCGCGGCCGACCAGGCGAAGAGGGCGGCGAGCGCGAGCAGCAGGAGGAAGCCGGGCTGGGAGAGCCGGCCGTCGAGGTCGGCCCGGGCCGCGGCCGCGAGCCCGAGGCCCACGGCCGTGAGGAGGAGTGCGGCGGTGACTCCGGCGGCGACCCTCGGGCCGCGGGGATCGACGGTGCCGGACGGGGGAGTGGCGCCGGTGGTGGAGGGGGAGCGGGTGCTCATCGTGTCTCCTGGAGTCGGTCGAGCTCGATGGTCAGGGCGGCCCGGGTCGGAGCGCCGCCGACGCGGCTGCGCGGCACTCCGTCTCGATCGAGCAGGAGGAGCGTGGGCGTCTGCCGGACGCGGAAGCGCGCCGCGAGGTCGGGGCGGTGCGTCAGATCGACGTCGAGGTGCGCCAGCCCGGGCCGCTGCTGGGCGAGCTCCCCGAGCATCCGTCGCACTGCAGGGCACCGCGTGCAGACGTCGGTCGAGAACTGCACGACTGTGGCCCGGGTCCCGAGCACTGCGCCGGGGACGAGCTCGCCGGGGTCGATCGCGGGGTCCTGGCGCGAGGGGGCGCTCGCGACGCGCCCGGAGCGGGCCCGATGGACAGCCCCGAGGACGACGCCCAGCACGACGAGGCCGAGCAGTGCGGCGAGGATCGTCACGGGCTCCATCCGGGAAGCGTAGGTCGGCGCGGGCGCTGCGCGGACGACTGTTTCGGGATGTGACGACGGCCGCGGTCGGAGCGTGGTCTAGGTTCGATCCGTGACCGAACAGAGCAGCCTCAGCGCAGACCCGAGCAGTCCCGTCTTCCGCAGCGATGTCGTCGTCGAGCTGGTCCGCGCGAGCGCCCACGACTCCGACGTGCTGTTCGCGGCCCGCGTCTCGACCCAGGGCGAGAAGACGCTCGCCGAGGCGCTCGACGGCGAGGAGTCCGACGCCGAGCTGCAGCGCAAGCGCGACCGCGGCCTGATCAACTACCTCATGCGCGACCGCCACGGCTCGCCGTTCGAGCACAACTCGATGACCTTCTACGTGCAGGCGCCGATCTTCGTCTTCCGCGAGTTCATGCGGCACCGCATCGCCTCCTACAACGAGGAGTCGGGCCGCTACCGCGAGCTCCGTCCGGTCTTCTACGTGCCCGGCCCCCGGCGCAACCTCGTGCAGGTCGGCAAGCCCGGCGCCTACTCCTTCGAGCCCGGCACCCCCGAGCAGGCCGAGCTCGTCGCCGAGGAGACGCGCCGCGTCAGCACGCAGGCCTACGAGTCGTACCGGCGGATGCTCGGCGAGGGCGTCGCCCGCGAGGTCGCCCGGATCGTCCTCCCGCTGAACATCTACTCGTCGATGTACGTCACGCTCAACGCCCGCTCGCTGATGAACTTCCTCTCCCTGCGCACCAAGCGCGAGGACTCGACGTTCCCCTCCTTCCCGCAGCGCGAGATCGAGATGGCGGCCGAGCAGATGGAGACGCACTTCCAGGAGCTGATGCCCCTCACGGCCGCCGCCTTCACAGCGAACGGCCGCGTCGCCCCGTAGCCCGCCGCCCGGCGAGGACGAGCGGGCCGTCCCGCCCGATCGCCTGCTGCCGTCCGCGCGGGCGGCTCCGGGAAGCTCCTCCCGGCGGCGCGGCGGCGACCCGCTACCCTGGCAGCGTGTCAACTCCGGAGAATCCCTTCGGCCAGGTCCTGGTCGCCCTGGTCACCCCGTTCACCGCCGACGGCGAGGTCGACTGGCCCGGTGTCGAGAAGCACATCGACGACTGCATCGCAGCGGGCGCGGACGGCATCGTGGTCACCGGGACCACGGGCGAGACCAGCACCCTGACCGACCCGGAGAAGATCCGCCTCGTCGAGGTCGGCCGCTCGGTCGCCGGGGGCCGCGCGAAGATCATCACGGGAGGCGGCTCGAACGAGACCGCCCACGCCATGCAGCTCGCCCGTCAGAGCGAGAAGGCCGGCGCCGACGGCAACATGATCGTCACCCCGTACTACAACAAGCCCACGCAGGCGGGCGTGCTCACCCACTTCCGGATGATCGCGGATGCGACGGACCTGCCGGTGATCCTCTACGACATCCCCGGCCGCACCGGCGTGCCGATCCGCTACGAGACGATCCTGCGGGCGGCCAAGCACCCGAACATCCTGGCCGTGAAGGACGCGAAGGGAGATCTCTCCGAGGTCAGCCGCGTGCTCAACCAGACCGACCTGATGTACTTCTGCGGCGACGACGCGAACGTGCTGCCCGAGCTCGCCATCGGCGCCACGGGGCTCATCGGCGTCACCGCGAACATCGCCGCCGCGCCGTACCGCACGATCGTCGACGCCGTGAACGCGGGCGACCTCCACGCGGCCACCCGCGCGCACCAGCAGCTCGAGCCGCTCGTGCGCGCCGTGATGACGCACGTCCCCGGGACCGTCGCCGCGAAGTACATCCTGCACGGCCTCGGCCGCATCTCCTCGCCGCGCGTGCGGCTGCCCCTGGTCGGCCCGGAGGAGTCGGAGGCGGCGCTGATCGAGGACGAGCTCGGCCTGGTCCGCGACATCCCGGGCGTCGACTTCCGCAACTTCCGGCCCGACCGCAACGCCGCGGCCGGCGGCGCCCTCCCGAAGGTCGCCGGCACCACCCGCTGAGCCCGAGCGGCACGTCCCGAGAAAGCACCGCTGGAGAAGGAGGGCGCATGCCCGGTCCCGTGATCATCCCCGCCCCGCTCGCTCCGGGAACGCTCCGGATCATCCCCCTCGGCGGCCTCGGCGAGATCGGCCGCAACATGACCGTCTTCGAGATCGACGGCAGGCTCCTGGTCGTCGACTGCGGCGTGCTCTTCCCGGAGGAGGACCAGCCGGGCGTCGACCTGATCCTCCCGGACTTCACGCCCATCCGTGACCGGCTCGACGACATCGTCGGAGTGGTCCTCACCCACGGCCACGAGGACCACATCGGCGCCGTCCCCTACCTGCTCCGGCTGAAGCGCGACATCCCGCTGATCGGCTCCACCCTCACGCTCGCCCTCGTCGAGGCGAAGCTCAAGGAGCACCGGATCACGCCGTACACGCTCACGGTGAAGGAGGGCGACGTCGAGAACCTCGGGCCCTTCGAGCTCGAGTTCGTCGCCGTGAACCACTCGATCCCGGACGCGCTGGCCGTGTCGATCGTCACCGACGCGGGCTCGGTGCTGCACACCGGCGACTTCAAGATGGACCAGCTGCCGCTCGACGGCCGGATCACCGACCTGCGCGCCTTCGCCCGCCTCGGCGAGGAGGGAGTCGACCTGTTCATGGTCGACTCCACCAACGCCGACGTCCCCGGCTTCACGCCGAGCGAGCGCGACATCGGCCCGGTCATCGAGAGCGTCATGGCCAGGGCGACCCGCCGCGTCATCGTCGCGAGCTTCTCCAGCCACGTGCACCGGGTGCAGCAGGTGCTCGACGCGGCTCACGCCACGGGCCGCCGCGTGGCGCTGCTCGGCCGCTCCATGGTCCGCAACATGCGCATCGCCGCGGATCTCGGCTACCTGCACGTCCCTCCGGGAGTCCTGGTCGACATGAAGAAGTCGGGCGACGTCCCCGAGGACAGGATCGTCTACATGTCCACCGGGTCGCAGGGCGAGCCGATGGCCGTCCTCAGCCGGATGGCCAACCTCGATCACCAGATCGAGCCGGGGGAGGGCGACACCGTGATCCTCGCCTCCAGCCTCATCCCCGGCAACGAGAACGCGGTGTACCGGGTCATCAACGGGCTCACCCGGCTCGGAGCGACCGTCGTGCACAAGGGCAACGCGAAGGTGCACGTGTCCGGGCACGCCGCGGCCGGCGAGCTCCTCTACTGCTACAACATCCTCAAGCCGCTGAACGTGATGCCGGTGCACGGCGAGTACCGGCACCTGGTCGCGAACGCGCAGCTCGCGCGCGAGACCGGGATCGCGGAGGAGAACACGATCATCGCCGAGGACGGCACCGTGATCGACCTGCTCGACGGCAGGGCGACCGTCGTCGGACGGCTCGACCTGGGGTTCGTCTACGTCGACGGATCGTCGGTGGGCGAGATCACGGACGCCGACCTCAAGGACCGGCGGATCCTCGGCGAGGAGGGCTTCATCTCGATCATCGTGGTGGTGGAGGCGGGCACGGGGCGGATCGTCGTCGGCCCCGAGATCCACGCGAAGGGCTTCGCGGAGGACGACAGCGTCTTCGACGAGGTCAAGCCGCGGATCGCGGCCGCGCTCGAGGAGGCGGTGCGGAACGGGGCGAGCGATCAGCACGCGCTCTCGCAGGCCGTTCGTCGCGTCGTCGGCCGCTGGGTCAACACCTCCTACCGCCGCCGGCCCATGATCGTGCCGCTCGTCATCGAGGCCTGAGCCTCCCGGCCGGCGGCCGATCGGCGCCGGCCGTCGCGGCGCGGGTCACCGGCCCTGACGGGGGCGGCGGGTACGGTGGCCTCATGGCGACCAGTACCAAGACGACCTCGCGCGGGCGCGGCAGCGCGACTCCGCGCTCCGGCGCGCCGCGATCCGGCCGGGGCTCGGGCAAGGCGGCTGCCGAGACGAAGACGGTGGCCTTCGAGTCCGCCCCGCGCACCAACCCCGCGGTGCGGCTCTGGATGGCGCTGGCCCACCTCGCGGGCGGCGCCGCGCGCGCCCTCGGTCCCGAGCGGCTGGCGAAGGAGGAGCGCCGCGACGGCGTCCCCTTCCTCCTGCTGCTGCTGGCCGTCGCGGGCGCGGTCGTCGAGTGGTTCCTCGCGACCGACCCGGTCGCCCTGGTGCTCGACGCGTGGAGCTTCGGCGGCTTCTTCGGCCGTGTCGCCTACGTGCTGCCGGTCGTCCTGCTCCTCTTCTCCCTCTGGCTCTTCCGGCACCCCCGGTCCGTCGACGACAACGGACGGATCGGCGTGGGCGTCATCACGCTGCTCGTCGCCTCCGCCGGCATCTGCCACGCGCACCTCGGCCTGCCGCAGCCCGGCCAGGGCATCGAGACCATGGCGGCAGCGGGAGGCGTCCTCGGCTGGCTGGTAGGCGCTCCGCTCGCGGCGATCGCCACCGTCCCCGGCGCGACCGTGCTGCTGTCGCTCGTGATCCTGCTGTCGCTGTTCATCATCACCAAGACCCCGCCGAACCGCATCGGCGCGCGCTCGCGGGAGCTCTACGGCTACCTCTTCGGCGCCCCGGTGCTCGACGACGAGGAGCGCGCCCGCCTCAAGGCCGAGCGGGCCGCCGCCAAGGCCGCGGCGAAGGCGGAGGCCGAGCAGGAGGAGGACGCGCAGCAGGACGGCGGAGAGCTGCCCTGGTGGCGGCGCACCGAGTCCGGACGCGAGGACGAGCCGACCGTGCAGACCGAGCTCCCGATCGACTCCTTCACCGAGGTGCTCGAGGGCACCGCTCCCGCCCGCGGCCGCGCGAAGGGCTTCGACACCGCGCTCGAGGAGCGCGACGACGAGGCCCACCCGCCGAGCCGCTCCTACGCCACCGAGGTGCTGGCCGAGGCCGAGACCGCCGAGGCGGCGCTCGCCCGCTTCGAGCAGACGGGCGCTCCCCGCGGCGCGACCGGCGTGGTCGACGACGACGCGACCGAGGTCATCCGGCTCGACCGCCTCGATGTGGCGCCCGCCGTCCCGATCCCGCCCGTCATCGAGACCGGCCCGATCGCGCCCCTCGCCGAGGAGGATCCGACTACCGGCTTCGACTCCTCGTTCGAGGACGACGCGCCGTACCGCCTCCCCTCGGCGGCCGCCCTCTCGACGGGCACGCCCTCCAAGGCGCGCTCGGCGGCCAACGATGAGATGGTCCGCGCCATCACCGAGGTGCTGCAGCAGTTCAACGTGGACGCGACGGTCACCGGCTTCTCCCGCGGCCCGACCGTCACCCGCTACGAGATCGAGCTCGGCCCCGGCGTCAAGGTCGAGCGCGTCACCGCGCTCAGCAAGAACCTCTCCTACGCCGTCGCCAGCAACGAGGTCCGGATCCTCTCCCCGATCCCGGGCAAGAGCGCGATCGGCGTCGAGATCCCCAACACGGACCGCGAGATCGTCTCGCTGGGCGACGTCCTCCGCTCGCCGGCCTCGACGACGTCCACGCACCCGATGACCATCGGCGTCGGCAAGGACGTCGAGGGCGGCTACGTCGTGGCGAACCTCGCCAAGATGCCGCACCTCCTGGTCGCCGGCTCCACCGGCTCCGGCAAGTCCAGCTTCGTCAACTCGATGATCACGAGCCTGCTCATGCGCGCGCGCCCGCAGGACGTGCGCATGGTCCTGATCGACCCCAAGCGCGTGGAGCTCACCATCTACGGCGGAGTGCCGCACCTGATCACTCCGATCATCACGAACCCCAAGAAGGCCGCCGAGGCGCTGCAGTGGGTCGTGAAGGAGATGGACATGCGCTACGACGACCTCGCGTCGTTCGGGTTCCGCCACATCGACGACTTCAACGCGGCCGTCCGCGCGGACGAGATCAAGCTCCCCGCGGGCAGCAGCCGCGTCCTCAAGCCGTACCCGTACCTCCTCGTGGTGGTCGACGAGCTCGCCGACCTGATGATGGTCGCCCCGCGCGACGTCGAGGACTCGATCGTGCGCATCACCCAGCTCGCGCGCGCCTCGGGCATCCACCTCGTGCTGGCCACGCAGCGGCCGAGCGTCGACGTGGTGACCGGCCTCATCAAGGCGAACGTGCCCAGCCGCCTCGCCTTCGCGGTGACCAGCGTGACGGACTCGCGGGTCATCCTCGACCAGCCGGGAGCCGACAAGCTCATCGGGCAGGGCGACGGCCTCTTCCTCCCCATGGGCACCAACAAGCCGATGCGCGTCCAGGGCGCCTGGGTCCGCGAGGACGAGATCGCGAAGGTCGTCGAGCACGTCACCCGTCAGGCGCAGCCCGAGTACCGCCAGGACATCACCGTGCAGGCGCAGCGCAAGGAGATCGACTCCGACATCGGGGACGACCTCGAGCTGCTGGTCGCGGCGGCCGAGCTCGTCGTCAGCACGCAGTTCGGCTCGACCTCGATGCTGCAGCGCAAGCTCCGCGTCGGCTTCGCCAAGGCCGGCCGGCTGATGGACCTGCTCGAGTCGCGCGAGGTCGTCGGCCCCTCCGAGGGGTCGAAGGCCCGCGACGTGCTGGTCACCGCCGAGCAGCTGCCGGGCGTCCTCGCGCGGATGCGCGGCGAGGACCCGGGTGAGGGGCCGGCCGCGCCGTCCTCGGTCGCCCCGGACCCGTACGCGGATCCGCTGGCCGAGCCGACGGGGCCCGCCGCCACCGACTACCACGACGACGACGAGGGGTCCGGCGAGGACGCCTGGACGCT
This sequence comes from Rathayibacter sp. AY1F3, assembly GCF_002931975.1. Taxonomy (NCBI): domain Bacteria; kingdom Bacillati; phylum Actinomycetota; class Actinomycetes; order Micrococcales; family Microbacteriaceae; genus Rathayibacter; species Rathayibacter sp. AY1F3. The sequence goes on from NZ_PSVF01000004.1 coordinate 155,592, forward strand.
GACGGGACGCGAGTGACCGTCCCGGTCGCCCGCACTGCGAGGAACGGCGGAGCACGATGACCCACCCCACCGCACCGGCTCCGGCCGCGTCGGGCAACTGGAACCTGCCGAACGCGATCACGGTCGTCCGGATCCTGCTGGCGCCCGTCTTCTTCTGGCTCCTGCTGGCCGACGGGGGGCAGGACGGCGGGATCCGGATCGCCGCGGCGCTCCTCTTCATCGTCGCTATCGCCACGGACGGCATCGACGGGCACATCGCCCGGAGCCGGGGCCTCGTGACCGATCTCGGCAAGCTCCTGGATCCGATCGCCGACAAGGTGCTCACCGGCGCGGCGCTCGTCGGGCTCTCGATCCTCGCGGAGCTGCCGTGGTGGGTGACGATCGTCATCCTCGTGCGCGAGATCGGCATCACCGTCTTCCGGATGGCCGTGCTCTCGGACCGGGTGATCCCGGCGTCACGGGGCGGCAAGCTCAAGACGATCGTGCAGTCGATCGCGATCTCCCTCGCTCTGCTGCCGCTCTGGGCCGTCCTCGGCGAGTGGGTCCACTGGCTGAACGGGATCACGATGACGGCCGCGGTGGTGCTCACGGTCGCCACCGGGATCGACTACCTCGCCGACGCCGCCCGCCAGAGCCGGGCCGCCCGGTCGACGCGGTGACGGCCGCGCAGCTGATCGCCGAGCTCCGGCGGCGGGGTGTCGACCTCGCCGTCGCGGAGTCGCTCACCGGCGGCGCGCTCAGCTCCGCCCTCGTGGAGGTGCCCGGCGCCTCCGCCGTGTACCGCGGGGGAGTGGTGAGCTATGCCACCGACCTCAAGGACCGGCTCCTCGGGGTCGACGCGCGCGTCCTCGGCGAGCGGGGGCCCGTCGATCCCGGAGTCGCCGTGCAGATGGCGCGCGGAGCGTCCTCGCGGCTCGCAGCCGACGGGCGTCCGACGCTCGGCCTGGCGACGACGGGGGTCGCCGGTCCGGATCCGCAGGGGGATGCGGTCGTCGGCACCGTCTTCGTGGCGGCCGTACTCGGCGAGGACGAGCTCGTCCGTGAGCACCGGTTCGACGGCGACCGCGCCGCGATCCGCGCCGCCTCGGTCGACGCGGCTCTCGCCCTCGGCGCGGAGCTGATCTCCCGCGGCGCATGAGGCGGATACCCAGCGAGGGCCCTCCGGGAATCGGAATGCGCCGCATTGCGGCCCGGTTACAACTGGTGTCGCTCACACGCAAAGTCCAGTCATCCGGTATTAGAGTCGACACCATACGAACCGGGTAGTGAACAGCTATCCGGTTCTCTCGTCCCAGCCCCCCGATCACCCGCTCCGGAATCTCCGGCGCTCGTGCTCGCGGTGCAGGTGCACGACATGCGGTTGACGTGGAGAAGGAGGGTCCAGTGGTTCTAGTTCGTCAGGAGATCGGCGATGTCCTCAGGGACTTTCGCCTGCAGAAAGGTCGTACGCTCCGTCAGGTGGCGAGCAAGGCGAGCGTTGCGCTCGGCTACCTGAGCGAGGTCGAACGCGGTCAGAAGGAGGCCTCCTCGGAGATCCTCGCCTCTGTCGCCGACGCCCTCGACACCCCCATCTCGGTGATCATGCGCGAGGTCGGCGATCGTCTCGCCGTCATCGAGGGCATCGACACCATCCCCGACACCATTCCGGCCGACATGGTCGCCGGCTTCGACGCGGACCTCGTCACGCAGTAGTCGGCCCCCGTCCCCTCCACTCACCGCACCCGTTCCACGCGAAGGGCGCCCAGGCTCCGGCCGGGCGCCCTTCGGCGTTCCCGGGGGAGTGCGGCCTCCGGGCAGCGGCTACCGTGGACGCATGCGCTTGAGCGAGTTCCGGCAGCTGGTGGACGACGAGTTCGGCGGCGCCTATGCCCGTGTCCTGGTCTCGGACCTCGTGCTGACCGAGCTCGGGGGCCGCACCGCCGAGCGCGCCCTCGCGGACGGAGCGGAGCCGCGCGAGGTCTGGCTCGCCCTCTGCCGCGCCAACGACGTCCCGGAGGCCCGGTGGCACGGCGTGGATCCGCGGAAGCGCCACCGCTGACGCTCCCGTCGCCGAAGCCGTGTTCGACACGCCGACGGCTCGTGCTCGAATCCGTGTTCGAACGGGACTAGGCTCCTCCACAGAAGCAGGAACGGCCCCGTCTCCACGGAGTCGCTCTCGCTCGGCCCCGATGTCGGTGGTCGGGCGTACCGTCGGAGACACCTGAACGGACCTGCTTCACCGCCTTGTCGCAGCCGGCCGGCACTGTCACTCCGACAGCCACCGGCATGTCGCGACAGCCTGTAGGCGACACCACCACGAACACGAGAGCGAGACGGCCATGCCCAGTTCCTCCGACCGCGAGAAGTCCCTCGAGACCGCACTCGCCCAGATCGATCGCCAGTTCGGCAAGGGCGCCGTCATGCGCCTCGGAAGCGACGACCGCGCTCCCGTCGAGGTGATCCAGACCGGTTCGATCGCGCTCGACGTCGCGCTCGGGATCGGCGGGCTCCCCCGCGGCCGCATCGTCGAGATCTACGGCCCCGAGTCCTCCGGAAAGACCACCCTCACGCTGCACGCGATCGCGAACGCGCAGCGCAACGGCGGCATCGCCGCCTTCATCGACGCGGAGCACGCGCTCGACCCCGAGTACGCCAAGAAGCTCGGCGTCGACATCGACTCCCTCCTCGTGTCGCAGCCCGACACCGGAGAGCAGGCGCTCGAGATCGCCGACATGCTCGTGCGCTCGGGCTCGATCGACCTCATCGTGATCGACTCCGTCGCGGCCCTCGTGCCGCGTGCCGAGATCGAGGGCGAGATGGGCGACTCCCACGTCGGCCTGCAGGCCCGCCTCATGTCCCAGGCGCTGCGCAAGCTGACCGGCGGACTGAACACCACGAACACCACGATGATCTTCATCAACCAGCTGCGCGAGAAGATCGGCGTCTTCTTCGGAAGCCCCGAGACCACGGCGGGCGGCAAGGCGCTCAAGTTCTACGCGTCGGTCCGCCTCGACATCCGCCGCATCGAGACGCTGAAGGACGGCACCGACGCGGTCGGCAACCGCACCCGCGTCAAGGTCGTGAAGAACAAGATGGCCCCGCCCTTCAAGCAGGCCGAGTTCGACATCCTCTACGGCGTCGGCATCTCCCGCGAGGGCAGCCTGATCGACTTCGGTGTCGAGCACGAGATCGTCCGCAAGTCGGGCGCCTGGTACACCTACGACGGCGACCAGCTCGGCCAGGGCAAGGAGAAGGCGCGCCAGTTCCTCATCGACAACCCCGATGTGGCCGCCGAGATCGAGAAGCGCATCCTGGTCAAGCTCGGCGTGATCGTCGACCCGAACGCGGCCGTCGAGGCCGCGCCGGTCGCGATCGAGACCAAGCAGCCCGTGCGCAAGGGCGCCTAGCCCGTGGCGGAGAAGGCCGCGGAGGGGGCGAAGGGCCGCCCCGTGGCCTTCCTGCCCTGGGTCGACCGGGGTGCGGCGGGCGACGAGGGCTGGGCTCCGGCGGCGCCGGACGCCGACGGGGCCGGGTCGCTTCCGGAGCCGTCCGGAGCCGGGACGCCGAGTACCAGTGCTCCCCGGACGGTCGCAGGAGAGTCGGGAGGCTCCGCCCTCGGCGGCGCCGCGTCTCCGGCCTCCGAGCGGATCGCCGAGCTCTCGGCTCACGTCGCCCGGCGCGCGCCGGCGTTCGTCGAGAAAGCGGACGACGAGGACGACGACGACGCGGTCGCGATCCCGGAGGAGATCGATCCCGAGCAGGTCGCGGATCGGATCGTACGGGGGCTCTCCCGCAAGAGCCTCTCGGTCGCCGAGGTCGAGGCGCGCCTCTACACGGAGGGCGTCGCCGAGAAGGACGCCCTCGAGATCCTCGAGCGCTTCACGCGCTTCGGCTACCTCGACGACCTCCGCATGGCGGAGCAGCTGGTCGTCTCGCTCCGCGACCGCAAGAAGCTCGGCCGCTCCTCCATCCAACAGGAGCTGCGCGCGCGGAAGATCGACCCCGAGGCGATCGCGTCAGCGCTCGATGAGCTGGACGGCGACGACGAGTACCGCACGGCGCTCGAGCTCGCGCGCAAGCGCCTACCGAGCCTGCGCTCGCTCTCCGACGAGGTCGCCGAGCGCCGGCTCACGGGGTTCCTCGCGCGCCGCGGCTACGCCGGCGGACTCGTGCAGCGCGTCGTCCGCGAGACGATCCGCAAGCCGGGGTCGAGCGTCCGCTTCCGCTGACACGGCGGCCCGGGAGCGGTCCGACCGGAGCGTAGAATCCCACACCATGAGCACGCTCGGTACCGCCCCGTCGCCCGTCGCCGAGACCCGGCCGAGGACCTACGAGGTCCGTACGTTCGGGTGCCAGATGAACGTGCACGACTCCGAGCGGCTGAGCGGTTCGCTCGAGGCGGCGGGCTACGTGTCCGCCGATGGAGCCGAGGCCGACGTCGTCGTCATCAACACCTGCGCGGTGCGCGAGAACGCCGACAACAAGCTCTACGGCAACCTCGGCCACCTCGCGTCGGTGAAGCGCCGCCACGAGGGGATGCAGATCGCGGTCGGCGGCTGCCTCGCGCAGAAGGACAAGAACGTCATCCTCGACCGCGCCCCGTGGGTCGACGTCGTCTTCGGCACGCACAACATGGGCGCCCTCCCGAGCCTGCTCGAGCGCGCCCGCCACAACGACGAGGCGCAGCTCGAGATCCTCGAGTCGCTCGATGTCTTCCCCTCCACGCTCCCCACGAAGCGCGACTCGACCTACAGCGGCTGGGTCTCGATCTCGGTCGGCTGCAACAACACCTGCACCTTCTGCATCGTCCCCTCGCTCCGCGGCAAGGAGAAGGACCGGCGTCCCGGCGACGTGCTCGCCGAGATCCAGGCGCTCGTGGACGACGGCGCGATCGAGGTCACCCTTCTCGGCCAGAACGTGAACTCCTACGGCGTCGAGTTCGGCGACCGCCAGGCGTTCTCGAAGCTGCTCCGCGCGGCGGGCACCATCGACGGGCTCGAGCGGATCCGCTTCACGAGCCCCCATCCCGCGGCCTTCACCGACGACGTGATCGACGCCATGGCCGAGACGCCGGTGGTGATGCCGCAGCTGCACATGCCGCTCCAGTCCGGCTCCGACCGCGTCCTCAAAGCGATGCGCCGCTCCTACCGCTCCGAGAAGTTCCTCGGGATCCTCGACCGGGTGCGCGATCGCATCCCGCACGCGGCGATCAGCACCGACATCATCGTGGGCTTCCCCGGCGAGACGGAGGCCGACTTCCAGGAGACCCTGCGCGTGGTCGAGGCGGCCCGCTTCGCCTCCGCCTTCACCTTCCAGTACTCCATCCGGCCCGGCACCCCGGCCGCGACGCTGCCCGACCAGATCCCCAAGGCGGTCGTCCAGGAGCGTTACGAGCGGCTCGTCGCCCTGCAGGACGCGATCAGCGAGCAGGAGAACCGCGCAGTCGTCGGCCGAGAGGTCGAGGTCCTCGTCGCGACCGGCGAGGGCCGCCGCGACACGGAGACGCACCGGCTGAGCGGACGCGCCGAGGACAGCCGTCTGGTGCACTTCGACGTGCCCGAGGGCTCCGAGCAGCCGCGTCCCGGAGACGTGGTCTCCGTCCGGGTCACCCGTGCCGCCCCCTTCTACCTCCTGGCGGATTCACCCGACGGCGCGCCGCTCCGCATCCGCCGCACCCGCGCGGGCGACGCCTGGGACCGGGCGCAGACCGGGTCCTGCGGAGTTCCGGCCGCCCCGGGCGCGAGCGGGGCGCCCCGGGTCTCGCTGGGCCTGCCGTCGCTGCGCGTGCGCGACGCCGGCACGCTGACGACGCCGATCTACGACGCCCTCGATGGCGAGCGCTGAGACCGGAGCCCCCGATACCGCGCCGGAGCTCATCGCGGTCGTCGGCGCGACCGGCACGGGCAAGTCCGACCTCTCGCTCGAGCTCGCCGAGGCGATCCGGCAGGACGGCGGCGCCGCTGAGATCGTGAACGCCGACGCGATGCAGCTCTACCGCGGGATGGACATCGGCACCGCGAAGCTGCCCGCCGACGAGCGTCGGGGCGTCCCGCACCACCTGCTCGACGTCCTCGACGTGACGGAGGAGGCGTCGGTCGCCCGCTACCAGAGCGAGGCGCGGCGCGTGATCGAGAGTGTGCTGGCGCGCGGGGCGACGCCGATCCTCGTCGGGGGCTCCGGTCTGTACGTCTCCAGCGTCGTCTTCGAGTTCTCGTTCGCGGGCACCGACCCGGCCGTCCGGCGCCGGCTCGAGGAGACCGCCGAGCGGGAGGGCCTGGGCGCCCTCGTCGAGCGGTTGCGCCGGATCGACGCCGGAGTGGCCGAGCGGATCGGTCCGCACAACGCCCGGCGCATCGTCCGCGCGCTCGAGATCGCGGAGCTCACCGGCGGGAGCACGCACAGCGCGCTGATGTCCGACGAGCCGGTTCGGTGGCGCCCCGCCTCGATCCTGTTCCTCGAGGCTCCGCGGGAGGAGCTGGTGCAGCGCCTCGACCGGCGGGTGGAGCGGATGTGGGCGGCCGGGATGCTCGACGAGGTCGAGCGGCTCGTCCCCCTCGGCCTGGAGCGCGGCGTCACAGCCGGGCGGGCCATCGGGTACGCCCAGGCGCTCGCCCAGCGTGCCGGCGTCCTCCGCGAGGAGGAGGCGATCGCGGCGACGCAGGCGCTCACGCGCCGCTACGCACGTCGGCAGAACAGCTGGTTCCGGCGCTACGCCGGCGCTCACCGGCTCCCGTACGACGCGCCGGACCTGGTGTCGCGGGCGCACGCCGCCGCCCAGGCCGCCGCTCCCGCTCCTCGCTAGGCTGTGCGCCATGACGATCGAGCTGCACTTCACCAAGGGCCAGGGCACCGGCAACGACTTCGTGCTCTTCAGCGACCCGGACGGTGAGGTCGACCTCTCGCCCGCGCAGATCGCGATGATCTGCGACCGCCACTTCGGCGTCGGCGCCGACGGCGTCATCCGTGCCGTCCGCTCCCGCGCGATCCCGGAGGGCGCCGCGGCTCTGGCCGAGGAGAGCGAGGCGGAGTGGTTCATGGACTACCGCAACGCCGACGGCTCGATCGCCGAGATGTGCGGCAACGGCATCCGCGTCTACGCCGCGTTCCTGCTCGCGGGCGGCCTCGCGGCGCTCGAGCCCGGCGACACCCTGCCGATCGGCACCCGCGCCGGCGTCCGCGACGTCACCCGCAGCGGTGCCGGGTTCCAGGTCGACCTCGGCCGCTGGGAGCTGGCGGGCGGCGAGCCCCTGGTGCGGGCGAAGGAGCTCAAGGTCGCGCGCCCCGGTCTCGGGATCGACCTCGGCAATCCGCACGTGGTCGTCGCCCTCAGCAACGACGAGGAGCTCGACTCCGCCGACCTCTCCTACATCCCGCAGCTCGACCCGGAGCCCGAGGACGGCGCGAACGTCGAGTTCGTGGTTCCCGGCGAGCCCCTGGTCCACGACGGGATCGGGCGGATCCGGATGCGCGTGCACGAGCGCGGCAGCGGCGAGACCCTGAGCTGCGGCACGGGTGCCGCGGCGGCGGCACTGGCGGTGCGCTACTGGGCGGGAGCGCGCGCTCCGCAGGCCTGGCGCGTGGAGGTCCCGGGCGGCACGCTCGGCGTGACGATGTTCGCGGCGGAGGAGGGCGAGCACGTCGGGCTCTCCGGCCCGGCCGACCTCGTCTTCACCGGGACGATCCGGATCGACTGAGGACCAGGTCAGGCCCGGCGGGTCGTCCGGAGCACGCGGAAGCCCTTCGCCGAGGAGACGCGCTCCACGTCGAGCCGCCCGGCGAACGCGGCGCCCAGCCAGGTCTGGAGCGAGTCTGAGCCGAGGTTGCGCTGCACGACGAGCCAGGCGTCCGCGCCCTCCTCGAGCCGCGGCAGCCAGCGCTTGAGCAGGAGGTGCAGCTCCTCCTTGCCGATGCGGATCGGCGGGTTCGACCACACCGTGCGGAAGCGGACGTCGTCGGGAACATCCTCGGGCAGCACGGCGTTGACATTGAGGACGCCGAGTTCCTCGCAGTTGCGACGGACCAGCTCGAGCGCCCGCTGGTTGACGTCGACCGCCCACACCCGGGCGTCGGGGGAGGCGAGGGCGAGCGCGAGGGCGATCGGGCCCCAGCCGCAGCCGAGGTCCAGCAGGTCCCCGTCAGCGGGGGCGTCGGGCACCGCGTCCAGCAGGACGCGCGTGCCGAGATCGACGTGACCGGGGCTGAACACCCCTCCTGCCGTCGTGACCTCGAGGTCGCGGCCGGCCAGGCGGGCCTGGATCCTGCGGGGCCGGAGGTCGCCGTCGGGAGTACTCGAGAAGTAGTGCTCGGCGGCCATGAGAAGTGAACCTATCAAGACCTGAGGAGTTAGTGTTATCCGGATGACGGAAGACCTGAACGAGACCGACACGACCGAGGCCGTGGACGTCGTCTCGAGGGTCCTGGCGAACGCGCAGTCGCGTTCGGCAGGGTACTCGCGCTTCGTCGCGGGTGGAGCCCAGGCGCTGCAGAGCGCCGGCCACGAGGGCGAGAACAGCGACGGCGAGCAGTTCGACCGCGACGACCGGCAGGCGCTGCGACGCGTCGCCGGCCTCTCGACCGAGCTCGAGGACGTCACGGAGGTCGAGTACCGCCAGCTGCGCCTGGAGAACGTCGTGCTCATCGGCGTGTACTCGCAGAACTCGCTGGAGGACGCGGAGAACTCGTTGCACGAGCTCGCCGCGCTCGCGGAGACGGCGGGAGCGACGGTCCTCGACGGCCTGCTCCAGCGCCGCCCGCACCCCGATCCGAGCACCTACCTCGGCAAGGGCAAGGCCCAGGAGCTCGCGGGGCTCGTCGCGGCCCTCGGCGCGGACACGGTCGTCGCCGACACCGAGCTCGCACCGAGCCAGCGGCGTGCGCTGGAGGACGTGGTGAAGGTCAAGGTGATCGACCGCACCGCGGTGATCCTCGACATCTTCAGCCAGCACGCGAAGAGCCGTGAGGGCAAGGCGCAGGTCGAGCTCGCGCAGCTCGAGTACCTGCTCCCGCGACTGCGCGGCTGGGGCGAGTCCATGTCCCGCCAGGCCGGCGGCCAGGTGGGCGCGGGAGCCGGAATGGGCTCGCGCGGTCCGGGTGAGACGAAGATCGAGCTCGATCGTCGCCGCATCCACACCCGCATGGCGCGCCTGCGCAAGCAGATCACGGCGATGAAGCCCGCCCGCGAGGCCAAGCGCGCGAACCGCAAGCGCAACGCCGTCCCCTCGGTGGCGATCGCGGGGTACACGAACGCCGGCAAGTCGAGCCTGCTGAACCGGATGACGCACGCGGGCGTCCTCGTCGAGAACTCGCTCTTCGCGACCCTCGACGCCACCGTTCGCAAGGCCCAGACGAAGGACGGGCGCCTCTACACGCTCGCCGACACGGTCGGCTTCGTGCGAGCGCTTCCGCACCAGCTCGTCGAGGCCTTCCGGTCGACGCTCGAGGAGGTCGCGGACTCCGATGTGATCGTCCACGTCGTGGACGCCTCCCACCCCGATCCGGCCGGGCAGATCGCCACCGTGCGCGACGTGATCGGCGAGGTGGGCGCCCGCAGCATCCCCGAGATCATCGCCTTCAACAAGGCCGATCTGGTGGACGAGGGCACGCGGCTGGTGCTGCGCGGTCTCGCTCCCGACGCGGTCTTCGTGTCGGCGCGCAGCGGCGAGGGCATCGACGAGCTGGAGGCGCGGATCGCCGAGATCCTGCCCGAGCCGGACGTCGAGATCGACCTGCTCGTGCCGTACGACCGGGGCGACGTGATCTCGCATCTGCACCGCAGCGGCCGGATCCTGTCGACGCAGTACGTCGAGGGCGGCACCCACGTGGTCGCCCTCGTGCACGCCGATCTGGCGGGCTCGCTCACCGAGTTCGCGGTTCCGCGCGCGGCCGTCCAGGCCTGATCGCCACCACCCGAGCGCCCGTCTCCCCGTCAGGGAGGCGGGCGCTCGGCGCATCCGGGAGGGGGTGCGGCGTCCCGCACCATCGACCCGCTCCGGCGGCCGGAGGGTTCGGCGATCTCGTGTCGGCGGCCCTCCTCCTGCGTTCCCGGTGTCAGACCGAGCGGAGGACCGCCACGATCTTCCCGAGCACCTCGGCCTCGTCGCCGAGGATCGGCTCGAAGTTGGAGTTGCGGGGCAGCAGCCAGGTGTGGCCGTCGCGCTGGCGCAGAACCTTGACGGTGGCCTCGCCGTCGAGCATGGCCGCTACGATCTCGCCGTTCTCGGCGGTGCGCTGCGAGCGGACCACGACCCAGTCGCCGTCGCAGATCGCGGCGTCGATCATCGACTCGCCGACGACCTTGAGCATGAAGAGCTCGCCCTTGCCGACGAGCTGCCGGGGAAGCGGGAACACCTCGTCGATCTGCTGGTCGGCCATGATCGGCACACCCGCCGCGATCCGGCCGACGAGGGGGACCATCGCCGCGTCGCCGACCGTCGCGGTCGACTCGAACGACCCGTCGTCCTCCGTCGAGCTGGGGACGTCGATGAGGATCTCGAGGGCGCGGGGCCGGTTCGGGTCACGGCGCAGGTAGCCGCTGAGCTCGAGCTGGTTGAGCTGGTGGGTGACGCTCGACAGCGAGGCGAGGCCGACCGCGTCGCCGATCTCGCGCATGCTCGGCGGGTAGCCGCGGCTCGACACCGAGCGCTGGATCGCGTCGACGATCGCGAGCTGCTTGGCGCTCAGGCTCTTCCGGCGCCGGCCCGCGGCCGCCTTCGTCTTGGCGGCCGGGGTCCCGGCCCTCTGCGCGTCGCTCACGATGCTCCCTCTTCCCGGTGCGCACGCCGCGTGCGCGCCCGCCCGGTCGCGACCCGACAAGGAATGTCGGTGGTCGCTGCTGTACTACGACCAGGCTCTCGAAACTGTATCCGCCGGAACTCCCGACCCGGAACATTCGTTCGAGTGTGTCGCGCGCGTGTCCGCCCGCGGATCAGCCGGACGGTCCCTTGACCGCTCCGTCGTTCGAAGATATGTTCGGTACAGGCGTTCGGGGCGGCCCTCCCGGCCGAGGGCCTCCCCGAATCCCTGTTGAAAGGAGCGATCCCATGACCGCACAGCTCACCTCCCGCCCGCTCCAGCGCTCGTCCGCGGCTCGGCCCGTCGAGGTCCTGCCGTTCGCTCCCGAGCCGATGAACGCGTTCGGCGAGGCGCGCATCGTCCGCACCCGTCTGCGCCTCACGCGCCGCGGCCGCGCCGTGGTGGCCGCTCTGGGGGCCCTGCCGATCGTGGCGGGCGCCTTCGCCTTCGGGCTCAACGGCGGTGGAGCGGTCGCGTCGAGCGACGCCGCTGCGGTCGAGTTCCAGTACGTCACCGTCCACGCGGGCGAGTCGCTCTGGTCGCTCGCCGAGGAGCTCGCCCCGCAGGCGGACCCGCGCGACGTGGTCGACGACATCCTCTCCCTCAACCAGCTCTCGAGCGCGGGCGTCGAGCCCGGGCAGCGCCTCGCGGTCCCGGCCGAGTACGACACCGCTCGCTGAGCCGGGCTGCCCGGACGTCCGCGCCGGGTGCTTCGCTACCATTCCCTGGTGACGACTCTCGACGACCTGCCCCTCCGCGACGACCTCCGAGGCAGGCACCCGTACGGTGCACCCCAGGCGGTCGTGCCCGTCGCCCTCAACGTCAACGAGAACACCCACCCGGTCCCGGACGACGTGATCGCCGACATCGTCGGGCGGGTCACGGAGGCGCTGCGCACCGTCAACCGGTACCCCGACCGCGAGTTCCGAGAGCTGCGCGACTACCTCGCCGGCTACCTCGGTCACGGGCTCACCGCGGACGGCGTGTGGGCTGCGAACGGATCGAACGAGGTGCTCCAGCACGTCCTTCAGGCGTTCGGCGGTCCCGGGCGCTCGCTGCTGGGGTTCGCGCCCACCTATTCGATGTACTCGATCCTCGCGTCGGGGAGCGGAACGGAGTGGATCCCCGCTCCGCGCGAGGCGGAGTTCGAGATCGGAGCCGAGTACGCCGCGGAGCAGGTGCGCCGGGCCCGGCCCGACATCGTCTTCCTCTGCGCTCCGAACAACCCGACCGGGACGCCGCTCGACCTCGCCGTGATCGAGGCTGTCTACGACGCGACCGACGGCATCGTCGTCGTCGACGAGGCGTACGCCGAGTTCGCCGGCAGGGGCGCGCCCACCGCGCTGAGCCTCCTCCCCGGGCGACCGCGCCTGCTCGTGTCCCGCACCATGAGCAAGGCCTTCGCCTTCGCCGGTGTCCGCCTGGGCTACCTCGCCGCCGACCCCGCGGTGATCGACGCGCTCCGCCTCGTCCGCCTCCCGTACCACCTGTCGGCCCTCACCCAGGCCGCCGCGACCGCCGCCCTCGCTCACGCCGACGAGATGCTCGCCATGGTCGGCGAGATCATCGTGCAGCGCGACCGGATGATCGACGGACTGCGCGCCCTCGGCTACCGCCCGTACACGACCGGCAGCAACTTCGTCCTCTTCGGCGGCGTCGCGGATCCGGCCGCCGTGTTCGAGGGCCTGCTCGCCCGCGGCGTGCTCATCCGCGACGTCGGCATCCCGAACCACCTCCGCGTCAGCGCCGGCACCGAGGAGGAGACGACCGCGTTCCTCGAGGCGCTCGCCTCCCTCCCCGCACCGTCGGCCGACCCTGCGGTGGCGCTCTCGCGCGAGTAGAGGTCTGCCCGGGGTCGGTGACGCGGCGCGAATAGACTGGGAGGCATGACCTCCCCGAGCGCCGCACCCGGGCGCACCGCCTCCCTCAGCCGTGCCACCAGCGAGTCGAGCATCGAGCTCTCCCTCGACCTCGACGGCACGGGCGTCGCCGATCTCGAGACCGGCGTGCCCTTCTTCGACCACCTGCTGACGGCGTTCGCGAAGCACTCGCTCACGGACCTGCGCGTCCGGGCCCGCGGCGACATCGAGATCGACATCCACCACACCGCGGAGGACATCGGCATCGTGCTCGGCACGGCCATCCGTCAGGCGCTCGGCGACAAGGCCGGGATCTCCCGCTTCGGCGACGCGCTCGTCCCCCTCGACGAGGCGCTCGTGCAGGCGGTCGTCGACATCTCGGGGCGCCCCTACCTCGTGCACACCGGCGAGCCGGAGGGCTTCGCGCTGCACCTGATCGGCGGCCACTTCACCGGGTCGATGGTGCGCCACGTCTTCGAGGCGATCGCGTTCAACGCCGGCCTCACCGTGCACGTCACGGTGCTCGGCGGCAGGGACCCGCACCACATCGCCGAAGCGGAGTTCAAGGCGTTCGCCCGCGCCTTCCGTCAGGCCAAGGCCCTCGATCCGCTCGTCTCCGGCGTGCCGTCGACGAAGGGCGCGCTGTGAGCTCGGCCCGCCCCTCCGTCGTGGTCTACGACTACGGCTCGGGGAACGTGCACTCCGCCGTCAAGGCGCTCGAGCTCGCCGGGGCCGACGTCGAGCTGACGGGGGACCGGCAGCGGGCGCTGGAGGCGGACGGCCTCCTCGTGCCCGGCGTCGGCGCCTTCGACGCCGTGATGTCGGCACTGACCCGCGCCCGCGGCGGCGAGATCATCGAGAAGCGCCTCGCCGGCGGGCGCCCCGTCCTGGGCATCTGCGTCGGGATGCAGGTGCTCTTCGAGCGCGGCGTCGAGCGCGGGGTCGAGAGCGAGGGCCTGGGCGAGTGGCCGGGGACGGTGGACCTCCTCCCGGCCGAGGTCGTCCCGCACATGGGCTGGAACACCGTCTCCGCTCCCGAGGGATCGGTGCTCTTCGACGGCATCGCCGAGGAGCGCTTCTACTTCGTGCACTCCTACGGCGCCCGCGAGTGGTCGCTCGACGTGATGCCCCCGTTCCCGCGTCCCGCGGTCACCTGGGCCGATCACGGAGGCCCCTTCATCGCCGCGGTCGAGAACGGGCCGCTCTCGGCCACGCAGTTCCACCCCGAGAAGTCGGGGGCCGCCGGGCTCCGGCTGCTGGCCAATTGGCTGGGCACCCTCCGCACGAACTAGGATCGGCCGGTGGTCGGCGCCTCCAGGGGCCGGCACCGGCTCCGAGACTGAGGATGACGATGAGCGAGTTCACCAAGGCCCCGGGCCTGGTCCTCCTGCCCGCGATCGACGTGGCGGGCGGCAGGGCCGTGCGGCTCACGCAGGGCGAGGCCGGGACCGAGACCAACTACGGCGACCCGATCGACGCCGCGGGCGACTGGGCCGACCAGGGCGCGGAGTGGATCCACCTCGTCGACCTCGACGCCGCCTTCGGCCGCGGCGACAACCACGGCATCATGAAGAAGGTCATCCGGCAGGTGAAGGGCGTCAACGTCGAGCTCTCCGGCGGGATCCGCGACGACCGGAGCCTCGAGTCCGCGCTGAGCGCCGGCGCGAAGCGCATCAACCTCGGCACCGCGGCGCTCGAGAACCCCGAGTGGGCCGCGAGCGTCATCGCGCAGTACGGCGACCAGATCGCCGTCGGTCTCGACGTCCGGGGCACCACGCTCGCCGCGCGCGGCTGGACCAAGGAGGGCGGCGACCTCTGGCAGGTCCTCGACCGCCTGGAGGAGGCCGGCTGCACCCGCTACGTCGTCACCGACGTCACGAAGGACGGCACGCTCAAGGGCCCGAACCTCGAGCTCCTCGAGCAGGTCATGGCCCGCACCCACCGCCCCGTGATCGCCTCGGGCGGCATCTCGAACCTCGACGACATCGCCGCTCTGCGCGACCTCGTGCCCCAGGGGCTCGAGGGCGCGATCGTCGGCAAGGCGCTGTACGCGGGCGCGTTCACGCTCGCGGAGGCCCTGGATGTCGCATCCGAGTGAGCCCCGCCCGCTCCCGGCGCATCTGACCGACTCGGCCGGCACCCCCTGGGCGGGCCGGCACTTCGAGCCGAGCGCAGCACCGGAGGACGACGGAAGCGCCCCGGAGGCGCTGGTCGCCGCGCTCGAGTCCTTCGCCCGCGGCACTCGCGGCCCGGAGGCCGTGGTCGACGCGATCCGCACGTCCCGCCTGCTCATCCCGCTGGTCGCCCGCCTCGGCGAGGAGGCCGAGGGAGTCGGGGGACTCCGGGCGGACAAGACGCAGGAGCTCGCGATCGTCACGGTCGCCGGACCCGACGGCCGCACGGTGCTCCCCGTCTTCAGCGGCGTCGAGAGCATGCGCCGGTGGGACCCGGCCGCCCGTCCCGTCCCTGTCGACGGGCGCCGCGCGGCCCTGGCGGCCGTCGCGGAGGGCACCGAGGTGATGGTCCTCGATCCCGCGTCCGAGCGGGAGTTCGCGGTCCGGCGCCCGGCCCTCTGGGCGATCGCGGAGGGCGGCGCCTGGCGGCCGGCCCCCGCCGATGCGGAGGTGCTCCTGGCTCTGCGCGCGGCTGCGGAGGGGGAACGGGCGGTCGCCTCGCTCGAGGTGCGCGCGGGAGACCCGGAGCAGCGCCTCGCGGGCCCCGAGCTCGTGGTGGTCCTGAGCCTGCGCCCGGGGCTCGATCAGGACGCGCTCGGCGCCCTCGTCGCGCGCCTGGGGGAGCGGTGGGCGGCCGACGAGACCGTCGCGCAGCGCGTCGACTCGATGACGCTGCAGCTCGCCGCCGCCCGCTGACTCCCGATCAGGTGACCGGGCCGGTCCACTTCTCGCCCGGGCCCTTGCCGATCGGGTCGGCGATCGGGGACGCCTCACGGAACGCGAGCTGGAGGGTGCGGAGGCCGTCGCGCAGGCTCCGGGCGTGCATGTCGCTGATGTCGGGTGCCCCGGCCGTGACCAGGCCCGCGAGCGCGTTGATGAGCTTGCGCGCCTCGTCGAGGTCGACCTGCGCTCCGGGCTCGTCGGCGAGCCCGCACTTGACGGCGGCCGCGCTCATCAGGTGCACGGCGGCGGTGGTGATGATCTCCACCGCCGGGACCTCCGCGATGTCGCGCGCGGCCTCCACGTCGGAGGCTCCGCCGTCCTCGCCGAATCGTCGCGTGTAGTCGTCGTCGTACTGGGCCATGGGTCCTTCGTTCGTCGTCCGTGGTGGAGGGGCGCGGCCGCCGGAGCAGAGGATCGAGGGGCGGCCGGATCCGGTCTGTCGGGCGGGCCGCCGGTCTGCTATGGTTGTCCGGGCTCCGAGGCATGTCCTCGGTTCGAAAGTGGAGATTCTCCCACCCGCGCTTGACCGCTTCACAAGGTTACCGGGTCAGAAGCACTCCGCCCCCGAGGGTCGTCAGACCACCGGAGGCAGGGCTGCGGCTCTCGAGGTCCGCCTCGGGAACCGCGTCACAGGGTGCGAGCGCCGTGCTGCAGGCACGACGTGGACGGGACGATCACCTCTCTCGGGTGCGCTGGAGAAGACTCCGGCAGCGCAGCTGCACTCACCGAGATCAGAGGAGAAACGCAATCAGCGATCCCCGTACCAACGACCGTATCCGCGTCCCCGAGGTCCGCCTCGTGGGTCCCGCAGGAGAACAGGTCGGCGTCGTCAAGATCGAGGTCGCCCTGCGACTCGCGCAGGACGCAGACCTGGACCTGGTCGAGGTCGCCCCCAACTCCAAGCCGCCCGTGGCCAAGATCATGGACTACGGGAAGTTCAAGTACGAGCAGGCTCAGAAGCTCAAGGAAGCCCGTCGCAACCAGGCGAACACGATCCTCAAGGAGGTCCGTTTCCGCCTGAAGATCGACAAGCACGACTACGAGACCAAGCGCAAGCGCGCCGAGGGCTTCCTGAAGGCCGGCGACAAGGTCAAGGCGATGATCCTCTTCCGCGGTCGCGAGCAGTCGCGCCCCGAGATGGGCGTCCGTCTGCTCCAGCGCTTCGCGGAGGACGTCGCCGAGTTCGGCCAGGTCGAGTCCACCCCGACCATCGACGGTCGCAACATGGTGATGGTCATCGGCCCGCTGAAGAACAAGTCCGAGGCGAAGGCCGAGGCCAATGCGGTCCGCGCCGCTCGCCGCGAGGCCAACACCCCCGAGGACACGGCCGAGGCCGAGTCCGTCTAGTACTTCGCCGCCCCGGCCTCGGGGCCGGTGGACGCCCCGCTCGCGGGGCACCGGTTTCGCCCCGCCGAGCGCGGAGTGACGTTCACAAGGAGAGAACATGCCCAAGATGAAGACCCACTCGGGTGCCAAGAAGCGCTTCAAGGTGACCGGCTCCGGCAAGGTCATGAAGCAGCAGGCCGGCATGCGCCACAACCTGGAGTCCAAGTCCAGCGTTCGCACGCGCCGCCTCAACCAGGACCAGGTCCTCGCCCCGCAGGACGCCAAGGTCGCCAAGAAGCTTCTCGGTCTGTAGCCCACCGCCGGCGCAGCCCGCTGCGCCGCGTGGTCGCTACTCAGCCGACACGGATCGATAGGAAGAAACAGCAATGGCAAGAGTGAAGAGGGCCGTCAACGCCCACAAGAAGCGTCGCGTCATCCTCGAGCGCGCCTCGGGCTACCGCGGCCAGCGGTCGCGCCTCTACCGCAAGGCGAAGGAGCAGGTCACCCACTCCCTCGTCTACTCGTACCGCGACCGCCGCGCCAAGAAGGGCGAGTTCCGTCGTCTCTGGATCCAGCGCATCAACGCCGCGTCCCGCGCGAACGGTCTGACCTACAACCGCTTCATCCAGGGCCTCGCCCTGGCCGGCGTCCAGGTCGACCGCCGCATCCTCGCGGACCTCGCGATCACCGAGCCGGCCACGTTCGCCTCGCTCGTCGCGACCGCGAAGAGCGCGCTGCCCGCCGACACCTCGGCGCCCAAGGCCGCAGCGTAGTCAGCACGGCTTCCCGGAGGGGGTCGCGACCGAGAGGTCGCGGCCCCCTCCGTCGTGTCCGCAGGCCCTCCCGCGCCGTGTCTGCGGGGGCGGCGATCACCGCGCCGATAGGCTCGCCGCATGCTCGACAACCCCCGCTCTCCCCGTGTCCGCTCCGTGGCGAAGCTCACCCGCCGCCCGGCCCGGCTCGAGACGGGGCTCTTCCTCCTCGAGGGTCCGCAGGCACTCTCCGAGGCGCTGCAGTACCGCCCGGAGCTGATCGTCGAGTCGTTCGCGACTCCGACCGCTCTGGAGCGCCACCCCGAGATCGTCGCCGCCGCCGCCGAGGCGGAGGTGGAGATCGAGTACGTGACCGAGGACGTCCTCGACGCGATGGCCGACACCGTCACTCCGCAGGGCTTCGTCGCGGTCTGCCGTCAGTTCCCCACGTCGCTCAAGGACGTCGTCGCCTCCGAGCCGCGCCTCGTGGCGGTGCTCGAGGAGGTCCGCGATCCGGGCAATCTCGGCACGATCATCCGTGCCGCCGACGCCGCCGGCGCTGACGCGGTCGTGCTGTCCGGCCGCTCGGTCGACCTCTACAACCCCAAGGTCGTGCGCTCCACGACCGGCTCGCTCTTCCACCTCCCGGTCGCGGTCGGCGCCGACCTCGCCGACGTGCTGGGCCGGCTCCGCGGCGTGGGACTGCGCTCCGTCGCGGCCGACGTGAAGGGGGAGGACCTGCTCGACGTCCGCGCACGCGGGGACCTCGCCCAGCCGACCGTCTGGGTCTTCGGCAACGAGGCGCGCGGCCTCGAGGACGAGTCGCTCGC
The DNA here is from genome assembly GCF_002931975.1 of Rathayibacter sp. AY1F3. NCBI lineage: Bacteria > Bacillati > Actinomycetota > Actinomycetes > Micrococcales > Microbacteriaceae > Rathayibacter > Rathayibacter sp. AY1F3. The sequence goes on from NZ_PSVF01000004.1 coordinate 174,026, forward strand.
CCTCGTCGACGGCGTGGTCGCGGTGCCCATCTACGGGGCGGCGGAGTCGCTCAACCTCGCGACCGCGGCCTCCGTCTGCCTGTACGAGAGCGCCTTCGCGCTGCGTTCCTGAGAGGAACCGGGCCGAGGGTGCCGCGAACCTGGAGAACAGGGCGCGTTGTTACCCTTCGGTTAAGAATTCCCTCATGATTTGACCGGCCCATCCCCGTGTGCTTCTCTGACGGCATGGTCACAGCCCCGCAAGACGAGCGCGCCGCCGCTCCCGCCGGTGAACCCCTCGTCGTCCTCTCCGGGGTGCAGAAGCACTACGGCGACTTCCAGGCTCTGAAGGACATCGATCTGACGGTGCACCGGGGCGAGGTCGTCGTGGTCCTCGGCCCCTCCGGATCCGGCAAGTCGACGCTCTGCCGCACGGTCAACCGGCTCGAGACGATCTCGGGCGGCACCATCACCATCGACGGTCAGAAGCTCCCGGAGGAGGGCAAGGGCCTCGCCGCGCTCCGCGCCGACGTCGGGATGGTCTTCCAGTCCTTCAACCTCTTCGCGCACAAGACGATCCTCGAGAACGTCACCCTCGGCCCGATCAAGGTCCGCGGGCTCTCCCGCAAGGACGCGGAGGCCCAGGCCACGGCGCTGCTCGACCGGGTCGGCGTCGGCCACCAGGCCGCCAAGATGCCGGCCCAGCTCTCCGGCGGGCAGCAGCAGCGCGTCGCGATCGCGCGGGCGCTGGCGATGAAGCCCAAGGTGATGCTGTTCGACGAGCCGACCTCGGCGCTCGACCCCGAGATGATCAACGAGGTCCTGGACGTGATGGTCGGGCTCGCCAAGGACGGGATGACGATGATCGTCGTCACCCACGAGATGGGCTTCGCCCGGAAGGCCGCCGACCGCGTCGTGTTCATGGCCGACGGCGAGATCCTCGAGGACACCGACCCGGAGTCGTTCTTCACCGCGCCCCGCACCGACCGGGCCAAGGACTTCCTCTCCAAGCTCATCACGCACTAGAAGCGCGATCAGCAGCCGCCAGGCAGGTCGGACCCGTGATCCGGGAGCCGACCCGACATCGCCCGCTCCGGCGGGCCGAACCCCAGGAAGGACGATCATGCGCACCAGGCTCATGTTCATGACCGCGGGACTCGCAGCAGCGACCCTCGCCCTCGCCGGCTGCTCCGGCGACTCCGGAACCGCCGGCGGCGGCGCCGGTGGAGGCTCCGAGGGAGGAACCTCCGCGTACGAGGTCGCCTCCGACGTGACCCTCGAGGGCAGCCCGACCTTCGATGCGATGACCGCGGACGGCAAGGTCGTCATCGGCGTCAAGGAGGACCAGCCCGGGCTGGGCTACCTCGACGCGGCGACCGGCGAGCGCTCCGGCTTCGACATCGAGATCGCGAAGTGGACCGCCGCCTCGCTCGGCTTCGCGGCCGACGCCATCGAGTTCAAGGCGATCCCGTCGGCCAACCGCGAGGCGTCGATCGTGAACGGCGACATCGACTACTACGTCGGCACCTACTCGATCACCGACAAGCGCAAGGAGCAGGTCGGCTTCGCCGGACCCTACTTCGAGACCGGCCAGCAGCTGCTCGTCGCGGCCGACAACGACACGATCACCGGACCGGACGACCTCACCGCCGACACCACGGTGTGCTCGGCCACCGGCTCCACCCCGATCCAGAACATCCGCACCAACTACCCCGAGGTGAAGACCGAGGAGTTCGACACGTACTCGCAGTGCGTGGACGCGCTCGCCGACGGCACCGTCGACGCCGTCACCACCGACGGCGCGATCCTGATCGGCTACGCCGCTCAGCGGCCCGACGAGCTCAAGGTCGTCGGAGAGCCCTTCAGCACCGAGCTGTACGGCATCGGCCTGCCCAAGGACGACGACGCCCTGCGCCACTTCGTCAACGGCATGCTGACCGACGGCGGCGAGACCTGGAGCGCCATCTACGACGAGACGCTCGGCCAGTCCGGCACGACCGTCACCCAGCCGGCGGTGAACGACTACTAGGAGGCGCCCCGGGCGGCCCGACCGCCGCCCGGGGGTCCCCTCTCCTCGACCACCACCACCGCTCCGACAGAAGGGCCAGCCGCATGGATGTCCTGTTGAACAACCTCGACGTCTACGTCCCGGCCTTCGGCAACACCCTGATCCTCTTCAGCGTCTCGCTCGTGTTCGCCCTGCTGATCGGCACGGTGGTCGGCGCGATGCGCGTCTCGCCCGTCCCGATCGCCCGCGCGGTCGGCACGGTGTACGTGAACACCATCCGGAACACCCCGCTCACGCTGGTGATGTTCTTCTTCGCCTTCGGCTACCCCAAGCTCGACCTGCCGCAGGTGGACTACACGAACCTGGCGATCTGCGCCCTCAGCCTCTACACCGCGACCTACGTCGCGGAGGTGCTGCGGTCGGGCATCAACACCGTGCCGATCGGCCAGGCCGAGGCGGCCCGCGCGATCGGCCTCGACTTCGGCCTCACGATGACGCAGGTCGTCCTGCCCCAGGCCTTCCGCTCCGTGATCCCGCCGCTCATGAGCGTCCTGATCGCGCTGCTGAAGAACACCACCGTCGCCGCCGGCTTCTCGGTCGCGGAGGCGGGCACCATCGTCCGCGTGCTCAACGAGCGCGGCGAGAACAGCCTCATCGTCGTCCTCTGGGTGGCCCTGGTCTTCGTGGTCCTGGTCACCCTGCTCTCGCTCGTCCAACGTCAGCTCGAGAAGAAGTGGAGGGTCGCCCGATGAGCTCCGTCCTCTTCGACAACCCCGGCCCCCGGGCCGTCGTGCGCAACCGCGTCATCGGCGTCGTCGTCGTCCTGCTGATCGCGGCGTTCCTCGGCTTCGTGGTCTGGCGCTTCGCGGAGTCCGGCCAGTTCGACGCCTCCAAGTGGCGCGCGTTCGGCTACCCGCTGGTCTGGCAGAGCATCGGCGGCGCCCTCGGCCGCACGCTCGCGGCCTTCGCTACGGCGGGCGTCGCCAGCCTCGTCCTCGGCCTCCTCCTGGCGATCGGCCGGCTCTCGGACCGGCGCTGGATCAACGTCCCCGTCACGCTCTTCATCGAGCTGTTCCGGGCGATCCCCGTCCTGATCCTGATGATGCTGATGTACTACGGCCTGCCGTTCGCGGGCCTCAAGCTCAGCCCCTACCTCGCCGTCGTCATCGCCCTGACCCTCTACAACGGCTCCGTCTTCTCCGAGATCTTCCGCGCCGGCATCGAAGCCCTCCCGCGAGGACAGAAGGAGGCGGGCTACGCGATCGGCCTGCGCAAGTCCGGCGTGATGCGGCTCATCCTGTTCCCCCAGGCGATCCGCTCGATGCTGCCCGTGATCATCGCCCAGCTCGTCGTCGCCCTCAAGGACACGGCGCTCGGCTCGATCATCACCTACAACGAGCTGCTGTACTACGCGCGCTACCTGGGCAACCAGTCGAGCCTCGACAGCCCGATCATCCCGGCGGCGATCGTCATCGGAGCGATCTACATCGGCATCTGCCTCCTCCTCTCGGGGCTGGCGAAGTGGATCGAGATCCGCACGAAGAGCGGCGGACGCGGCGGCCGCACCATCGGCGGCCACCCCGCAGCCCGCGCGCAGACGGACACGCAGCTGATCGCTGTGCAGGATTGAACTGTGAGGATCGCCCGAGGGCGATCCTCACCGCGGTCGGCTTCCTGACGGGGTCGGGTTCCGCAGAGCGTCCTGCGTCCGGCTAGGAGGAATCGCTCGCACGCGATTCCTCCGTTCGCCTCGAGGGTCCGGCGATCGCTCAGCGCATCGAGCGGTGGTGCTCCGCTCCGGCGTCGTCGACGCGGAGGCGGTGGTGATCGGGGAGTCGCGATCGGTCCGGGCGTCTTCCCGTCCGGCGGCGCCCAGCTTCCTGCCGGTCGAGCAGCCTCCGACCCCGGCGTAGCGAGAACCCGCCTCTGCTGGTCGAGCAGCGCCGGTGGCGGGGCTTCGAGAGCCGTCGGTGCAGACGGGGGCCTGGCCGCGGACGAGCGCGACGAGCACCGCGCGCGGGCGGCGGGAGGGGGCGGAGGCCCTCGCCTACACTGGGGGATCGTGTCAGACAGCAACCCGATCACCGACGAGGCCGTCTCCGCGGCGGTCGCCGACGCCCTCGCCGCCATCGGCGCGGCGGGCGACTCCACCGCTCTGAAGTCCGCCCGAGCCGCCCACCTCGGCGAGGGGTCCGCCCTCGCCCGCCTCAACGCGCAGATGCGCTCCGTCCCGCCCGAGCACAAGGCGGCGTCCGGCAAGCTCGTCGGCGGTGCCCGCAAGCAGGTGGGCGACGCCTACGCCGCCCGCGAGGCCGAGCTCGTCGAGGCGGAGGACGCGGCCGCGCTCGAGGCCGAGCGCGTGGACGTCACCGCCGGCGCCAGCTTCGTGCGCCGCGGCGCCCGCCACCCCCTCTCTCTGCTCCAGGAGTCGATCGCCGACGTGTTCGTCGGGATGGGCTGGGAGATCGCGGAGGGGCCGGAGCTCGAGAACGAGTGGTTCAACTTCGACGCCCTGAACTTCGACGAGGACCACCCGGCCCGCGCCATGCAGGACACCTTCTTCGTCGACCCCGTCGATTCGCACCTGGTGCTGCGCACGCACACCTCGCCGGTGCAGATCCGCTCGATGCTCGAGCGCCCGCTGCCGCTCTACGTGATCGCTCCCGGACGGGTGTACCGCACCGACGAGCTCGACGCGACGCACACGCCCGTGTTCACGCAGTTCGAGGGTCTCGCCGTCGACCGAGGCCTGACCATGGCGCACCTGCGGGGCACCCTCGAGCACGTCGCGCGGATCCTCTTCGGCGACGACGCGCGCATCCGCCTGCGCCCGAACTACTTCCCCTTCACCGAGCCCAGCGCCGAGCTGGACGTCTGGCACCCGACCTTCGTCGGCGGTGCCCGCTGGATCGAGTGGGGCGGCTGCGGCATGGTCAATCCGAACGTGCTGCGCGCGGCGGGGATCGACCCGGAGGAGTACTCCGGGTTCGCCTTCGGGATGGGGATCGAGCGGACCCTGATGTTCCGCAACGACGTGAAGGACATGCGCGACATGGTCGAGGGCGACGTCCGCTTCAGCGAGCAGTACGGGATGGTGATCTGATGCGCATCCCGCTGAGCTGGCTGGGGGAGTACGTCGACCTCGAGCAGGACGTCACGACGGAGTCCGTGCACGCGGCCCTGGTGTCGGTCGGCCTGGAGGAGGAGGACGTCCACCGCTTCGAGGTGACCGGCCCCGTCGTCGTCGGTGAGGTGCTCGACCTCGCTCCGGAGCCGCAGAAGAACGGCAAGACCATCAACTGGTGCCACGTCCGCGTGGCCCCGGAGGGCGGGCGCGCCGCCGACGGCGGAGAGGACGTCCGCGGCATCGTCTGCGGAGCCCACAACTTCGCGGCCGGCGACAAGGTCGTCGTGTCACTGCCGGGCGCGGTCCTGCCCGGGCCGTTCCCGATCTCCGCGCGGAAGACCTACGGGCACGTGTCCGACGGGATGATCGCCTCGAGCCGCGAGCTCGGCCTCGGGGACGACCACGACGGCATCCTCCGCCTCGCCTCGCTCGGGCTCGACCCGGAGCCGGGCACGGACGCCGTCGCGCTCCTCGGTCTCGACGACGCCGCGGTCGAGGTCAACGTGACGCCCGACCGCGGCTACGCCTTCTCGATCCGCGGCATCGCCCGCGAGTACGCCCACGCCACCGGAGCCGCCTTCCGCGACCCCGCTCGGGCGCTCCCTCCGCACGAGCGCACGGAGACGGCCCCCGTCTTCCCCGTGTCCGTGGCCGACGAGGCGCCGATCCGCGGCCGTGTCGGCGCCTCCGTGTTCGTCACGCGCGTCGTCCGGGGCGTCGACGTCTCACGACCGACGCCGCCGTGGATGCTCGCGCGACTGCGCCTGGCCGGCGTCCGCTCGATCTCGCTCGTCGTGGACATCACCAACTACGTGATGTTCGAGCTGGGCCAGCCGCTGCACGGCTACGACCTGGCGACCCTGCAGGGCGGCATCGTGGTGCGCCGCGCCGCACCGGGGGAGACCCTCGAGACGCTCGACGGCCAGACCCGGCGCCTGCACGCGGAGGACCTCGTCATCGCCGACGACGGCGGGGCGATCGGCCTCGCCGGAGTGATGGGGGGCGCGCGCACCGAGATCTCGGACGCCACGTCCGACGTCCTGCTCGAGGCGGCGAACTTCGACCCGGTCTCGATCGCCCGGACGGCTCGCCGGCACAAGCTGCCGAGCGAGGCGTCGCGGCGCTTCGAGCGCGGCGTCGACCCCGAGGTGGCCTCGGTCGCCGCGGCCCGCGCGGTGCAGCTGCTCGTGGAGCTCGCCGGCGGCACGGCGGACGAGCTCGGCTCGGTCCTGGCCGACCCGCGCACGGCGGAGCCGGTCGAGCTGCCGGACGGCTACGTCGCAGGCCTCATCGGCGTGGAGTACACCCCGGAGGAGATCCGCGGCGCGCTCGTCGAGATCGGCGCCTCCGTCGAGGCCGGCGGAGCGGGCCTGCTGGTGACTCCGCCGAGCTGGCGCCCCGACCTCGTCGACCGCGCCTCGCTCGCGGAGGAGGTCGCCCGCATCACCGGGTACGACCGCATCCCGGCGATCCTGCCCGTAGCGCCTCCCGGCCGCGGTCTGACCCCGGGCCAGAGGCTGCGCCGGACTCTCGCCCAGGCGCTCGCCGCCGCGGGTCTGACCGAGGTGCTCTCGTACCCGTTCCTCTCGCGCTCGATCAACGACCGGCTCGGCTCGGTCGACGGGGAGCCGCAGGAGCAGATCACGCTCGCGAACCCGCTCGACGCGACCGCGGGCCAGCTGCGCATCTCGCTGCTGCCGGGTCTCGTGCAGGTCGCGGCCCGCAACCGCTCGCGCGGCCTGACGGATCTCGCGGTCTACGAGCTCGGCTCCGTCTTCCTCCCGGCCGCCGGCGGCCCGTTCGGCTCCGGGGCGCTCCCTGCGGGCGGGGCGCGTCCGTCCGCGGAGGTCGAGGCCGAGCTGAACGCGGGCATCCCACCGCAGCCGCGGCACCTCGCGGCGCTGCTCACGGGCGCCGCCGTCGTGCGCCAGCCCGGTGTCGCCGGCCGTGACGTCGACTGGCGCGACGCCCTCGACGTGGTCCGCGAGGTCTCCGCGGCGACCGGCACCGAGCTGGTGCTGCGCCAGGGGGCCCACGCCGCGCTGCACCCGGGCCGCACCGCCGAGGTCGTCCTCGACGGCGCGGTCATCGGCCACGCGGGGGAGCTGCTCCCGGCGCTCGCCGAGGAGCTCGACCTGCCGCGCCGCGTCGCCGTGGTCGAGCTCGACCTGGAGCCGCTGCTCGCGCGGGCCGGGAGGGTCGTCGTGGCCCGCCCGGTGGGCGCGCTGCCCGCCGCGACCCAGGACCTCTCGCTCGTCGTGCCGGTCGGCACCGCGGCCGCCGACGTGCACGCCGCCGTCGCCGAGGGGGCGGGCGAGCTGCTCGAGGCGATCCGCCTGGTCGACGACTACCGCGGCACCGGGCTCTCCGAGGGGACGAAGTCGCTGACCTTCGCGCTGCGCTTCCGCGCGCCGGACCGCACGCTCACCGCGGCCGAGGCGACGGCCGCGAAGGAGAACGGCGTGGCCGTGGCGGCGGAGCGCTTCGGCGCCCGACTCCGCGAGTGAGGCAGGGGGTCCCGTCCGGTTCGGCCGGGCGGGGCCCCGCACCCGCACCGGCTAGGCTCTCGGGCATGACTTTCTCCGTGGCGGTGGCCGGTGCGAGCGGCTACGCGGGCGGCGAGCTGCTACGACTGCTCGCCGACCACCCCGAGTTCGAGGTGCGCACGGTGACGGCGCACGCCAACGCGGGTCAGCCCCTCGTCGCCGTGCACCCGCACCTCCGCTCGCTCCGCGACCTCGTCCTCGTCGACACGACGACCGCAAACCTCGCCGGGCACGACGTCGTCTTCCTCGCCCTCCCGCACGGGAAGTCGGGCGAGATCACCGCGACCCTCCCCGAGGACGTCCTCGTCGTCGACTGCGGCGCCGACCACCGGTTGACCGACCCGCAGGACTGGGCCGACTTCTACGGGGGCGACTTCGCCGGGGCCTGGCCCTACGGGCTCCCGGAGCTGCTGATCGGCGGCGGCGGACGCAAGCAGCGCGAGGCGCTCGCCGGAGTGCGGCGCATCGCCGTCCCCGGCTGCAACGTCACGGCGATCACGCTCGGCCTGGCCCCCGGCCTGCACGCCGGAGTGATCGAGTCGTCGGACCTCGTCGCGGTCCTCGCCGTCGGACCCTCGGGTGCGGGCAAGAGCCTGCGGACCGACCTCCTCGCCAGCGAGCTCCTCGGCTCCGCGCACGCCTACGGCCTCGGCGGAGCGCACCGTCACAATCCCGAGATCCGGCAGAACCTCCTGCTCGCCGGAGCCGGACCCGTCTCGATCTCGTTCACCCCGGTCCTCGTGCCGATGTCCCGGGGCATCCTGGCGACCTCGACCGCGCGCCTCGCCCCCGGCGTCTCCGCGCAGGACGTGCGCGCCGCGTGGGAGACCGCCTACGGCGACGAGACCTTCGTCCAGCTGCTGCCGGAGGGCTCCTTCCCCCGGACGGCCGACGTGGTGGGGGCGAACACCGCTCTGATCGGACTCGCCGTGGACGAGCGGGCCCGCCGCGTCGTGGTCGTCTCGGCCATCGACAACCTCGTCAAGGGCACCGCGGGCGCAGCCGTCCAGTCCACCAACATCGCCCTGGGACTCCCGGAGTCCCTCGGCCTGAGCGTGAACGGAGTCGCGCCGTGAGCGTCACCGCAGCAGCAGGGTTCCGGGCGGCGGGAGTCGTCGCCGGGCTGAAGTCGACCGGAGCGCGCGACGTCGCGCTCGTGCAGAACCTCGGCCCGCTGCAGAGCGCCTCCGCGGTCTTCACGAGCAACCGCTGCAAGGCGAACCCCGTCCTCTGGAGCGAGCAGGTGATGCGCGACGGCGTGGTCTCGGCGATCGTCCTCAACTCCGGCGGCGCCAACTGCTATACGGGTGCTCAGGGCTTCCAGGTCACCCACCGCACCGCGGAGCTCGTGGGCGAGAGCCTCGAGGTGTCCGCCGGCGACGTGCTGGTGTGCTCCACCGGGCTGATCGGCGACCAGCTCGACCTCGCGAAGCTCGCCACCGGCGTGACCGGCGCCTCCGCCGAGCTCGCCGGGGGCCCCGAGGCGGGCGAGGCGGCCGCCCGCGCGATCATGACCACCGACACGGTCCCGAAGCAGGCGGTGGTCCGCTCCGAGCGGGGCTGGAGCATCGGCGGCATGGCCAAGGGCGCCGGGATGCTCGCGCCGGGTCTGGCGACGATGCTGGTCGTGATCACGACCGACGCGGCCCTCGAATCCGCCGCTCTCGACACCGCCCTGCGTGCCGCGACCCGCGTCACATTCGACCGCCTCGACTCGGACGGCTGCATGTCGACGAACGACACCGTCGCACTGCTCGCGAGCGGCGCCAGCGGCGTCGAGGCCGACGCCGACGAGTTCACCGAGGCCCTGACCGCGGTCTGCCGCGACCTCACCCTGCAGCTGCAGGCGGACGCGGAGGGCGCCGACCACGACGTCGCGATCCGCGTGCTGAACGCCGCGACCGAGGACGAGGCCGTGGTCGTCGCCCGCGCCGTCTCCCGCAGCAACCTGTTCAAGGCCGCGATCTTCGGCAAGGACCCCAACTGGGGCCGCGTCCTCGCCGCCGTGGGCACGACCGATGCGCAGTTCGACCCGTACGGCATCGACGTCGCGATGAACGGGGTGCAGGTCTGCCTCGCGGGCGAGCCGCACGAGAGCCGCGACCTCGTCGACCTCGCCCCTCGGCAGGTCGCCGTCGACATCGACCTGCACGCCGGCGACGCGACGGCCACGATCTGGACAAACGACCTCACGCACGACTACGTGCACGAGAACTCCGCGTACTCGAGCTGAGGCGGCCATGAGCGACGACACCACCCTCTCGGCCGAGAGCCGCGCCGAGCGCGACGCCGCACCCGGGAAGGCTGCGACGCTCATCGAGTCGCTGCCCTGGCTGCAGAGCTTCCACGGGCGCACGATGGTGATCAAGTTCGGCGGCAACGCGATGGTGTCGGAGGAGCTGCAGCGCTCCTTCGCCCAGGACATGGTCTACCTGCGCTACGCCGGGATCCGCCCCGTGGTCGTCCACGGCGGTGGGCCCCAGATCTCGCGGATGCTCGACCGGCTCGGGATCGAGAGCGAGTTCCGGGGCGGCTACCGGGTCACGAGCCCCGAGGCGATGGAGGTGGTGCGGATGGTGCTCACCGGCAGCATCAGCCGCGACATCGTCCGCCGGATCAACGAGCACGGCCCCCTCGCCGCCGGTATCTCCGGTGAGGACGCGGGCCTCTTCGTCGGCCGCCGCCGCGGTGTCGTGATCGACGGCGAGGAGCACGACCTCGGACTCGTCGGAGACGTGATCGCCGTGGACCCCGCCGCCGTCCTCGCTCAGCTCGAGGCCGGCCGGATCCCGGTCGTGTCCTCGATCGCCCCCGACTCGGACGACCCCACGCAGTCGCTGAACGTCAACGCCGATGCCGCCGCCGCCGCGCTGGCCGTCGCGCTCGGCGCCGAGAAGCTCGTCGTCCTCACCGACGTGGCCGGCCTCTACTCCGACTGGCCCGACCGCGAGTCGCTCGTCTCGCACATCCGCTCGGACGACCTCGCGGCTCTGCTGCCCTCGCTCGAATCGGGCATGATCCCCAAGATGACCGCCTGCCTCGACGCCGTGCGCGGGGGAGTGCCCAAGGCCGCCATCATCGACGGCCGCATCCCGCACTCGATCCTGCTCGAGGTGTTCACCTCGGAGGGCATCGGCACCGAGGTCGTCGCCTCGCTCGACCCCCGCGACCGGGAGCGAATGTCGGGCCGCTGATCCTCAGCGGCCCCGGCTCCGAGCGCCCGTCCCGCCCGGGACGCGCGCACCGTCGGCCCTCGCGGCCGGACCGCTCCGATCGAAAGGCCACCATGTCCATCCCCACGACCGCGTCCCGCACCGGCTCGGCGCGCGACCGCTACTCCGCCGCGATGATGCAGACCTTCGCGCCGCCGCTCGCCGTGCTCGAGCGCGGCGAGGGCTGCCGGGTCTGGGACGTCGACGGGCGGGAGTACCTCGACTTCCTCGGCGGCATCGCCGTCAACTCGCTCGGCCATGCGCATCCCGTGTTCGTCGAGGCCGTGACGCGCCAGGCCGGTGCGCTCGCCCACGTCTCCAACTACTTCGCGACCGCCCCGCAGATCGAGCTCGCCGAGACCCTGCGCCGCCTCACCGGGGCCGGGGAGACGGGCCGCGTCTACTTCGCCAACTCGGGCACCGAGGCCAACGAGGCGGCCTTCAAGCTGGCGCGGCTGAACGCGGCCGGCGGCCGGCACCGCGTCCTGGCGCTGCAGAACGCGTTCCACGGGCGGACGATGGGCGCGCTCGCTCTGACCGGCAAGGCGGCCATGCGGGCGCCGTTCGAGCCGATGCCGGGAGGGGTCGAGCACCTCGAGGCGAGCATCGAGGCCCTCGAGGCGGCTCTCGACGAGTCCGTCGCCGCGCTGATCGTCGAGCCCATCCAGGGGGAGGCGGGGGTCATCCCGCTGCCGGCCGGCTACCTCGAGCGCGCGCGGGAGCTCACCCGCGAGCACGGCGCGCTGCTCATCGTCGACGAGATCCAGACCGGGGTCGGGCGGACCGGACGCTGGTTCGCCTACCAGGAGGCGGGGATCCTGCCCGACGCCGTCACCCTGGCCAAGGGGCTCGGCGGAGGCTTCCCCGTCGGAGCGCTGGTGACCTTCGGCGAGGCGTCCGACCTCCTGCAGAAGGGCCACCACGGCAGCACCTTCGGCGGCAATCCGCTCGCGACCGCCGTGGCCGGAGCCGTGCTCGCCGAGATCGAGCGCGCCGACCTTCTCGGCAACGCGCGGGAGCGCGGGGCGCAGATCGTCGACGCGCTGACCGCTCTCGACTCGCCCCTGATCGGAGGGGTCCGCGGCGCGGGCCTCCTCCTGGGCATCGCCCTGACCCGGCCGGTCGCCGCCGAGCTCGCCGCCGCCTGCCTCGACGCCGGCCTGATCGTGAACGCGGCGAACGACTCGAGCATCCGGCTCGCGCCTCCGCTCGTGGTGACCGCCGCCGACGTCGCCGAGTTCGCCGAGCGCTTCGGCCGCGCACTGCAGACCCTCTGACCCCGTACCTCCACCGAAAGCGACCAGCACCGTGACCCGCCACTTCCTCCGCGACGACGACATCACTCCCGCCGAGCAGGCCGAGATCCTCGACCTCGCCCTCGAGCTCAAGCGCGACCGCTTCTCCCGGAAGCCCCTCGCCGGGCCGCAGACCGTCGCCGTGATCTTCGACAAGTCCTCCACGCGCACCCGTGTCTCCTTCGCGGTCGGCATCGCCGATCTCGGCGGCAGCCCCCTGATCATCTCGACCGCGAGCAGCCAGCTCGGCGGCAAGGAGACCGCCTCCGACACGGCGCGGGTCCTGGAGCGCCAGGTCGCCGCCATCGTGTGGCGCACCTACGCGCAGTCGGGCCTGGAGGAGATGGCGCGCAGCACGCGCGTGCCGGTCGTCAACGCGCTCTCGGACGAGTTCCACCCGTGCCAGCTCCTCGCCGACCTGCTGACCATCCGCGAGCACCGCGGTCACCTCGCGGGACTCACGCTCACGTTCTTCGGCGACGGAGCGAGCAACATGGCGCACTCGTACCTCCTGGCGGGGGCCACGGCCGGCATGCACGTCCGCATCGTCTCCCCGGAGTCGTACTCGCCGGACGCGGCGGTCCTGGCCGATGCGCAGCGCATCGCCGCGACCACCGGCGGATCGGCGATCACCACGACCGACCCCGACGAGGGCGCGGCCGGCTCCGACATCGTGATCACGGACACGTGGGTGTCGATGGGCAAGGAGGACGAGAAGGCGGCGCGCGTCGCGACCTTCGGCGCCTACCGGGTCGACGCGGCCACGATGACCGCCGCCGCTCCCGATGCGCTGTTCCTGCACTGCCTGCCCGCGGATCGCGGCTACGAGGTGACCGCCGACGTGATCGACGGTCCGCAGAGCGTGATCTGGGACGAGGCGGAGAACCGCCTGCACGCGCAGAAGGCCCTGCTCGTGTGGCTCCTGGAGCGCGCCGGCACCGCCGACGCCGCTCAGTAGACTCGACAGCCCAACCCGAGGAGAACCATGACGGAACGACCCTCCGCCCGCGCGGGCGAGGCCGGAGCCCTGTGGGGCGGCCGCTTCGCCGGCGGCCCCTCGCCCGAGCTCGCCGCGCTCTCGAGGTCGACCCACTTCGACTGGCAGCTCGCCCCCTACGACCTCGCCGGCTCCCGCGCCCACGCCCGGGCGCTCGCCGGAGCGGGCTACCTCGACGACGCCGAGCTCACCGCGATGCTCGCGGCGCTCGACCGGCTCGAGGCTGCCGTCGCCGACGGGAGCTTCGCCGCCGACGAATCCGACGAGGACGTGCACGGCGCCCTCGAGCGCGGCCTGATGCTCGAAGCCGGTCCCGAGCTCGGCGGCAAGCTCCGCGCGGGGCGCTCGCGCAACGACCAGATCGCCACCTTCGTCCGGATGTACCTCCGCGACCACGCGGCGCTCGTCTCGGAGCTGGTGGTGCAGCTCATCGACGCCCTCGCCGCGCAGGCGTCGGCGCACCCGACGGCGATCATGCCCGGGCGCACACACCTCCAGCACGCTCAGCCCGTGCTCCTCGCGCACCATCTGCTCGCCCACGGCTGGGCGCTGCTGCGCGATCTGGAGCGCCTGCGGGACTGGGCCGTCCGGGCGGACGTCTCGCCCTACGGCTCGGGCGCCCTCGCCGGCTCGACCCTCGGCCTGGACGCCGAGGCGGTCGCCCGCGATCTCGGCTTCGCGTCGAGCGTGCCGAACTCGATCGACGGGACGGCCAGCCGCGACCTCGTCGCCGAGTTCGCCTTCGTCGCCGCCATGATCGGGATCGACGTCTCGCGCATCGCGGAGGAGGTCATCCTCTGGAACACGCGGGAGTTCGCCTTCGTCACGCTCGACGACGGCTACTCGACCGGGTCCTCGATCATGCCGCAGAAGAAGAACCCCGACATCGCCGAGCTCGCCCGGGGGAAGTCCGGCCGCTTGATCGGCAACCTCACCGGGCTGCTCGCGACCCTCAAGGCGCTGCCGCTCGCCTACAACCGCGACCTGCAGGAGGACAAGGAGCCGGTCTTCGACTCGGTGACGACCCTCGAGGTGCTGCTGCCCGCGTTCAGCGGCATGATCGCGACCCTCACCTTCCACACCGACCGGATGGCGGAGCTCGCGCCCCAGGGCTTCTCCCTCGCGACCGACGTGGCCGAGTGGCTCGTGAAGAAGCACGTGCCCTTCCGGGACGCCCACGAGATCACCGGCGAGCTGGTCAAGCTGGCGGAGTCGCAGGGGAGGGGGCTCGAGGATCTCGACGACGCCGCGCTCGCCTCGGTGTCGCCGCTGCTCACGCCCGACGTGCGCTCCGTCCTCAGCATCGAGGGATCGGTGGCGAGCCGGGACGGTGTCGGCGGCACGGCTCCCGACCGCGTCTCGGAGCAGCTCGCCCGGCTGACCGAGCGCGTCCGGGTCGTGCGCGGATCCCTCCGGGGGGAGCGCCCGTGACCCTTCGAGGAGCGCCGGGCGAAGACGGCCGTCCGCCGCTGCGCCCCTGGCAGCAGCGGACTCTGGTGCTCGTCGCCGCAGTCGTCATCGTCGCGGTGATCGTGATCACCCTCGTGTCGGGCCAGAGCTTCTTCTGAGCGCCGACCTCCCCGATCTCTCGCGCTCGGCCCTCGAGGTGGCACCGCAGCTGCTCGGCCGCGTCCTCCTGCACCGCACGCCGGAGGGCGTGGTCGGCGTCCGGCTGACCGAGGTCGAGGCGTACCTCGGAACCGGTGAGGATACGGGCTCGCATGCGCACCGCGGACCGACACCCCGGACGGCTCCCATGTTCGGTCCGCCCGGGTCCGTGTACGCGTACTTCACGTACGGGATGCACACCTGCGTGAACATCGTCTGCTCCCCGGCGGGCGCGGCGTCGGCGGTGCTGCTGCGCGCAGGCGAGGTCGTATCGGGGGAGGATCTCGCGATGATCCGGCGCGGACCCGTTCGCAGCCGGGATCTGGCCCGCGGACCCGCACGGCTGGCGAAGGCCCTCGGAGTCCGTCTCACCGAATCGGGCGACCCGCTCGAGGCGGCGTTCGAGCTGCTGCCGGGGGAGAGGCCGTCCTCCGTGGCGGCGGGCCCGCGCACCGGCGTCTCGGGCCCGGGCGGCGGGGACGACTTCCCGTGGCGCTTCAGCATCCCGGGCGACCCCACCGTCTCGCCCTACCGGAGAGCAGTGCCCCGGCGGCGGCCCGGAGCTCAGCCCGCGAGGTAGAGCCGGGCGAGCACGCCGAGAGCCGCCGACCAGGCGAGGCTCGCCAGCGTGCCGATGATGAACCGCTCGCGCGCTTCCGGGGAGGCGAGCTCGCTGAAGCGGCCGACGCCCTTGATCGCCACCACGACCGCGATCCCCTCGGGGAGACCGCTCATCAGTGCGCCGGCCGTCGCGATCCGCTCGAGGACCCCGATCGTCGTCCCCCCGCGCAGCACCTCGATCGGCTGGCCGATCGCCGAGGGCGCGCTCCCGGCGGCGGGGCGGGAGGTTCCGGCGACCATGATGCCGCCGTGGCTGCCGCTGCGGGAGTCGGCCGTCGCGAGCCGGAGGGTGAGCAGCACGACCGGCCCGCCGCCCGCGATCGCCAGCGCGAAGGCCAGCACCGCCACCAGGACGGAGTGGATCGGGGGCGCGGACGGTCCGGCGACCGCCGTGAGGAGGAAGGCGGCGGCCGCCGCCGCGAGGGGGATCCAGGCGAGCTGCGGACGGCGCAGGCGCACGGCCAGCACCGCACCGGCGAGACCGGCGAGCAGCACGAGCACCACGCCCGTCCACGAGGCGGACTGCAGCGCGGAGGCGAGGAGCAGGGCGGGGGATCCGGGGGGTGCCGTCATCGGGGTGTCCTCTCGTCGGTGGGGTCGAGCGTACGGTCGACCACCGTCAGCAGGCGCGCGAGCGCGTCACGGGCGGGAGCGTCGACTCGAGCACTCGCCGCGCGGACCCGGAGGCTGACCGCCTGCGGGCTGACGGCGAGGCGCTCGGCCGCATCCTTCTGGGAGAGGCCGCTCTCGAGCAGGTCGACGATCTGCCAGCCGGCCTCGGAGCGCGCGTCGCGCAGCAGGAGGAGCGGATCGATCAGCGCCTGGACGTCCGCCGGTGCCGGCGCCGCCGTTCCCGGTGCGTCCGGATCGAGGGAGAAGCGCGTAGGCCGGCCCTTCGCCGCCTCGACCGCCCGGCGCGCCGCGAAGTACGCCTCCCCGGTCGCCGCTCTCGTGGTCGCGGGGAGTGGCCGGTCGACGGGGCCGATCCCGAGGCCGATGCTCCAGTGGCCGGTCCGGTGCAGCTCGAGCACGAGCGCGACGACGGCATCGGCCCGGTCGAGCACGCACTGGAACTCGTCGCCTGCCGTCCGCTCCGGGGGCAGGACGAACGACGCCCGACCGTCGTCGATCAGGCTCGCGATCGTCTGGTCCACGCGGTCGTGGTCGTGCCTGCTGTCGCGCTGATCCGCGGTGATGACGAACATCGGACCTCCTCGATCAAGTATCGGCACTTGATCGCCCCGGATCAAGCCTGTGCGCTTGACTCCCGGAGACCGGCTTCTTCCCGCCACGGTAGCCTGGTCGGGTGATCGACCAGCACCTCCCCGGGTCCGCGACGAGCCCGCAGCTCGACCCCGCCTTCGACTCCGTGTGGGACGAGCTGGTCTGGCGAGGCTCGGTGCACGTGTCGACCGACGCCGGAACGCTGCGCGAGCTGCTGTCGGGGGAGCCGATCACCTACTACTGCGGGTTCGACCCGACCGCGCCCAGCCTCCACCTCGGGAACCTGGTGCAGCTGATCGTCATGCGCCGGCTCCAGCTGGCCGGGCACCGGCCGCTCGGGCTCGTCGGCGGCTCGACCGGGCTGATCGGGGATCCGCGTCCGACGGCCGAGCGGACGCTGAACTCGCGCGAGACGGTGACGGCGTGGGTCGAGCGCCTCCAGGCGCAGGTGTCCCGGTTCGTTCCCGCGGGCGGCGACAACGGGCTGCGCCTGGTCAACAACCTCGACTGGACCGCTCCGCTGTCGGCGATCGACTTCCTGCGGGAGATCGGGAAGCACTTCCGCGTGGGGACGATGCTCAAGAAGGACGCGGTCAGCGCCCGCCTCAACTCCGACGCGGGGATCAGCTACACCGAGTTCAGCTACCAGATCCTGCAGGGTCTCGACTACCTGGAGCTCTACCGGCAGTACGGGTGCGTCCTGCAGACCGGCGGCAGCGACCAGTGGGGCAACCTGACGAGCGGGACCGACCTGATCCACCGCACGGAGGGCGTGTCGGTCCACGCGATCGGCACACCGCTGGTGATGAACTCCGACGGCACCAAGTTCGGCAAGAGCGAGGGCAACGCCGTCTGGCTCGACTCCGAGCTCACCAGCCCGTACGCGTTCTACCAGTTCTGGGTCAACACGGACGACCGTGACGTCGCCGACCGCCTGCGGATCTTCACCTTCCTGCCGCGCACGGAGATCGAGCGCCTGGAGAAGGCCGCTGCCGACGAGCCGTTCCGCCGGGAGGCGCAGCGCGCGCTCGCCTGGGAGGTCACGTCGCTGGTGCACGGAGCGGAGGCGACGCGCTCGGTGATCGACGCCTCGGCCGCGCTCTTCGGCAAGGGCTCGCTCGAGGGGATCGACCCGGTCATCCTCCGCGGCGCGCTCGAGGCGGTGCCCTCGATGGAGGCGACCCCGGAGACGCCGGCGCTGCAGGCGTTCGTCGAGACCGGACTCGTCGCCAGCACGGGGGAGGCGCGGCGGGCTCTCGCCCAGGGCGGGCTCTCGGTGAACAACACCGCCCTCCCGTCCGAGACCGTCACGCTCGGCGAGCTCCCGTTGATCGACGGGATCGCCGTCCTCCGTCGCGGCAAGAAGAGCTTCGCCGGGGCCTTCGTCCGCTGACCGCGTGCCCGCTGTCCTCGAGCGGACGCGGGCGATGACGGCGTCGGCGGTCTCATCAGCTCGGTGTCCGGTAGCCGGTGTCCGGTGTCCGGTGTCCGGTGTCCGGTGTCCGGTGTCCGGTGTCGGGTGTCGGGTACCGAGTCGGACACTCAACGACGCACGGCCCCTGAATCGCGACACGCCCGGGACGCAGGCGATTTGCCGCTCGGCCGAGGCCCGACGTAATGTAACTCCTCGTCACCCCAAAGGAGCGGCAAGCGGGAGTCAGGCGCAGAGCGTCGAGACCAGCTGGCCCACCTCAAGCGGGGACCATCCCCTCGCTCCCAGGCCTGTTAGAGATTCGTCTCTTGAAGACTGCGGGATCGCGAGCGTAAGATGCAAAGCCTCCACGGGACACGGTCCCGGCTTCGTTGCAAGGCCTCACGGCCGAGCCCGGTACAGCGGTGCGGTCCTCGATCGCGCAGCGAACACCACGAAGAAGCCGGACTTGACACGGCCTGCGGATGTGCTAAGTTAGTCGAGTTGCCACGGAGGCGATCGGGACTTCGGTTCAGACAAGCCTAACCGGTCTCGGCAAGCAAGACAAATCGAGTGGCTCACGCCCTCGTACAGCAAACTTCGATCACTTTCGTTGTGAAGCACCGTTCTGGTGTGGAGGCGGGATGTGTCCGATTCTTGAGAACTCAACAGCGTGCACTATGTTCAATGCCAATTTTATACCCCGGCCTTGATCTTCGGATCGGGTTGGGATTCCTTTGGAAATTGATGTCAGCTTCCGGCTTTCGGGTCGGAGAGATGTCTTATTTGCTAGAGGTCAAACTTGACTCTCCTTCGCTTCGGGGTTGGGGGTCGTAATTTTTTTACGGAGAGTTTGATCCTGGCTCAGGACGAACGCTGGCGGCGTGCTTAACACATGCAAGTCGAACGATGAAG
>NZ_PSVF01000040.1:0-23361 GCF_002931975.1 Rathayibacter sp. AY1F3
CCCGTCGCCCCGCAGGCGCCCTCCGAGAGCACCTCTCCCGACACCGAGGACGCCCCCACCGGAAGCTGACACCCGACCACCCGCCCCGCTCGCGCGGGGGAACGCCGACGGCCCGGAGGACACTGTCCCCCGGGCCGTCGGCGTCGGTCAGCGCGCGTCGCGGCGGCGGCGCGTCACTCCGAGCGCGAGCGCTCCACCGGCGAGCAGGGCGAGAGCCGCCGCGGCGGTCCAGCCCGTCTCGACGCCGGTGCTCGCGAGTCCCGAGCCGGTCCGCGGAGGAACGGCGCCGGCCGGAGCGGGAGCCGGCGTGCGGGTCGGCTCGGCCGAAGGGTGCGCGGTCGGCGCCGTGGTCGGCTCAGCCGTCGGCCCCGGAGTCGGTACCGTCCCCGTCCCGAACACGGACGCCGCGGAGCCGAGCGATGCGAGCACCGTCTCGCCGTTCGCGTCGTCCACGCCGTCGTTGTCGGTCACCGCGAACACCTCGCCGGAGCCGGTGATCCCGAGGCCCTCGAGCTTCTCCTGGGTCCAGCCGTTCCCGGCCTGCAGCGCGGGCAGCACGTCGACCGCGAGCGTCTTCTCGAGCATCGGCAGCGTCTCGCCGACCGCCGCGCCGGCCTCCGTCGGCAGCGGCACCGTGTACACGGCCTTCAGCGCGGCGTCCGGCCCGTTGAGCTTGTCGCGCTCGATCACCGCGAGCGTGCCCGCGGGGGTCAGCGTGATCTCCGAGAGCCCGTTCCAGTCGCCGTCCGCCTCGGACACTGCCTCCAGCGGGTAGCCGAAGAAGCTCCAGCTGTCGGCGGCGACGTCGTAGCGCCCGATCCGGACCACTCCGTCGGCGTCGATCGAGGCCTCGCGCTGCAGCGCCGTCCAGACGATCTCACCGGCGGCGCCGTCCTCGAGGGTCACTCCCTCGAAGCCCTGCTTGCCCAGCGCGGTGGCGAGCTCCGCGGGCAGGGCGATCCGCTCGGTCACCGCGGCGTCCGCGTCGAGCCGCAGGAGCGCGTTGCCGTCGCCTGTCCCGCCCTCCGTCACGGCCCAGAAGCCGCCGTCGACGCGGGCGGCGATCCCCTCCAGATCCAGAGCGGCGGGCTCGCCGCCCTCGGTCACCGTGAGCGTCGTGTCGAGCAGCGCCGGCGAGACGGAGGTGTCGATCGAGTGGAGGGTGCTCGGCGCGTAGGCGCTGTCGCTCACCGCGTACAGGCGGTCGGGCGCCGCCGGGTCGGTCGAGAGGCCCGAGAGCGCACCCCAGGGCAGCGGCGATCCGTCGACGTCGGCCGACAGCACGGTCGGGAACGTGGGGGTGGAGGCGCCGAGCGCGTAGAGCTGCACGCTCGCGCGGACGGCGGCCTCGGCGTCGTCGGTCTCGCTCGAGACGACCAGCAGGTCGCGCTCGGGCAGGGCGAGCAGCCCCTCCGGACCCGGGGTCGACGGCAGCGCCTGCACGAAGCGCGGCGCGGTCGGCTCCGACACGTCGTAGACGGCCACGAAGTTGGCCCGCTCGGCGCCGACGAACACGTAGGGGACGCCGTCGAAGGTGGCCGAGAGCAGGCCCTCGGGCTCGGAGCCCTTCGCGTCGGAGCGCTTGTCCGGGTAGAGCCCGAGGCGCACCGCGAGGTGGTCGAACGAGTTCCCGGCGTCCCACTGCACGGCCCCGGTCGCGGCGTCGAGGATCGACCAGCCGCGCGTGCCGCCCTTCCAGTCGCCCTCGTTCGCGATCGCGACGTGGTCGTCGCCGACCCAGCCGATCGCGTCGGGCTCGCGCGGGACGTCGGTGATCGAGCCGGTCAGCGAGATCGAGTCGTCGTCGAGCGTGTCGATGCCGCTGACGGAGGCGGTGCCCGCGGTGTACGAGGCGGTGACGGAGCGGGTGGCCAGGTCGACGATCGCGACGGCGTTGTTCTCCTGCAGCGTCACGGCGACGGCCGTGTCGGCGGGGTTGATCGAGACGTACTCGGGCTCCGGGTCCGACGGGGTGTCGAGGCCGGCGAGACCGGTGAGGTCGACGTGCTCCGGCACCCAGGCGGAGGGGTCGCCCGCGAGGTCCATCACCACGAGCTCCCCGGCGGGCGCCTGCGGGAGGTCGCCCTCCTCGCCGCCCTCGGGGGCGAGGTCCTCGTCGCGCTGGTTCTCGATCGCGATGACCGCGGTCGAGCCGTCGGTGGTGACGTCGATGGAGTCGGGCTGGCCGCCGAGCTCGATGCTCGCGACGGGCGCGAGGTCGTCGGCGTGCAGCACGCTGACGTGGCCGGAGGGGTTCGCGAAGTCGCCGTCGCTCGTGTCGACCACCGCGAGCACGTACTCGCCGGTCGCGTAGACCGAGGTCGGCTCGCCGCCCACGCCGACGCCGCCGCGCGGCTCGGGGGCGTCGGGGTCCGAGATGTCGAGGACGTTGATGCGCTGCCCGGCGGAGTCCGTCGAGTAGACCAGGCGGCCGTCGGGCGACGCGCTCGAGATCTCGGCGACGGCGGAGTCGGCGGACGGGTCGGCCGCGTTGAAGTAGGCCGGCACCGTGGCGATGCGGGTGAAGAAGGAGTCGCCCGCCGCGGAGGCGGGCAGGGCCGCGGCTCCGAGGGTGCAGCCGGCGAGGGTGACGGTGAGGGCGAGGGCGGCGGTGCGGGTGCGGGTGCGGGTGCGGGTGTGACGAGAGGACACGGGTCTCCTGAGCGGCTTCGAAGGAACCCGCCCACGCTGGCCGCCCCCGGTGAACGCACCGCCGCCCGCAGGTGTCCGCCCGGCGAACGCGCGGTGGCGGAGCCGCGACCGGGCGGGGGTCTCGAGACGCCGCGTGCCGCAGTCCGCCGCACGGACGCCTCGAGATCCGCCAGGCGGCGTGGTCAGCGCGCGAGGCCCTCCGCGGCCGAGCCCCAGGAGCCGAGGGCCGCGCGCACGCGCTCGTCGCGCGCGAGCGTCAGCGCCTCCGCGTACCCCTCCTCCAGCACGTCGTCGAGCCGCACCCGCGCGCCCGTCTCGGAGGAGCGGACCGCCGCCTCCACCATCGCGAGGCTCCGCACGTTCGAGTGCACCTCGCCCGAGGGCACCGCCCCCGAGCCCAGCACCCGCACGAACTCCGCGAGCGAGCCCGCGATCTCCTCGGGCACGGGCTCGAGCGCGGCGGTCCGCACCGCCTCCGACTCGCGCGACTGCCACTCCGGAGCGCCGTCGCCGTCCCAGTGCGCGGTGCCGCCGGCCCCGTTCACGCGCCAGTCGCCGTTCCACGAGGTCTCGAGGCCGTCGGCGCACCAGCTGCCGGTGTAGCTGAAGCGCACTCCGCCGGAGAACTCGAACACGGCGCTCGCCGCGGCTCCGTCGGCGTACCAGCTCCAGCCCGGGTTGTACTCCTCGCAGTAGACCGCGACCGGGTCGCTGTCGAGCAGGTACCGCGCCGCGTCGAAGGCGTGGATCGCCATGTCGACCAGGAGCACGTGGTCCATCTCGTCGCGGAAGCCGCCGAAGCGGGGCGCCTTCGCGAAGTGCACGGAGGCGGTGCCCAGCTGCCCGAGCCCGGCGATCTGCTCGCGGAAGGCGGTGATCGCCGAGTAGTAGCGGCGCGACTGGCTGGTCATCAGGAGCCGGCCCGAGGCCTCGGCCGTCGCCGCGAGCACCAGCGCCTCGGCGATGGTCGGCGCGATCGGCTTCTCGGAGAGCACGGGCAGCCCGGCGAACAGCGCCTCCGAGCTGACGGGCAGGTGCGCCCGCGGCACGGTCACGTTGACCACGGCGTCGGCGCCGGAGCGCGCGGCGACCTCGGCGACGGAGGTGCCGACCGCGACCGGGCCGACCCCCTCCTCCTCCGCGGCAGCCGTGGCGAGGTCGACGTCGAGGTCGACCAGGCCGACGAGCTCGGCGTCCGGGGAGTCGCGGATGGTGCGGATCCAGGCGCGGCCCATCGCGCCGGCGCCGACCTGGACGAGGCGGACCGTCATCGGACGAGCGCTCCCTCGTAGTCCTGGCCGTTGTGGAAGTCCTCCGTCTCGTAGCGCTGCAGCACCGGGAGGCGGCGCTCGGGGCGCGAGGAGCGCACCCACTCGACGCCGTTCGCGATCACGCGGCGCACCTCGGCCTGGTGGTAGACGGGGTAGTCCTGGTCGCCGGGGGAGAAGAAGAAGATGCGCCCGTGGCCGCGCTTCCAGGTCATGCCGGAGCGGAAGACCTCGCCGCCCGTGAAGGTCGAGAGGAACACGAGCTCGTCGGGCGCCGGCACGTCGAAGAACTCGCCGTACATCTCCTGCTGCGGGATCAGGAAGGGGTGCGGGATCCCCTGGGCGATGGGGTGCGTGGGGTCGACGGTCCAGACCAGCTCGCGGTCCTGCTCCGAGCGCCAGCGCAGCGTGCAGGTGGTGCCCATGAGCTTGCCGAAGATCTTCGACCAGTGGCCGGAGTGCAGGACGACGAGGCCCATGCCCGAGAGGACGTGGCGCTGGACGCGCTCGACGATCTCGTCGGAGACGTCGCCGTGGGCCATGTGGCCCCACCAGACGAGCACGTCGGTGGCGTCGAGGACGTCCTCGGTGAGGCCGTGCTCGGGCTCGTCGAGCGTGGTGGTGGAGACGGTGGCGCGCTCGCCGAGGTTCTCGCGGATGCCGTCGGCGATCGTGCTGTGCATGCCGTCGGGGTAGATCGCGCGGACCTTCTCCTCGATCTGCTCATGGCGGTTCTCGCCCCAGACGAGGACGCGGACGGGGGAGGAGGGTGTGGTCACGGTGTTCCTTCTTCGACGGTGGAGACGGTGCGGCAGTGGGCGGCCCGACACGGGGTTAACCGCTTTACCGGCCGCGTCTCCTAGGATGCGGGAGACGTCCGCCCCGCGTCAACCACGGCCCGGCGGCGCGAGCGGAGGAGGCGCGGTGGCCACGATGAGGGATGTCGCGCGCCTCGCGGGGGTCTCGATCGCGACGGTCTCGTTCGTGGTCAACGACACCAAGCCCGTCTCGCCCGAGACCCGCGAGCGGGTGCGGGCGGCGATGCACGAGCTCGGCTTCCGGCCGCACGCCCTGGCCCGCGCCCTCGCGCGGCGCCGCTCGGGGATCGTCGCGGTCGTCTATCCGCTCGTGTCGAGCCGGCCGCTCAACACCGCCACCTCGTTCCTGCTCGGAGCCGCCGAGGCCGCGGCGGAGCAGGACCACTCGATCGTCCTGTGGCCGACGGTCGGCGGCTCCGACCGCCTCGCCGACCTGCGCGCCGACGGCCTGATCGACGGCGTCGTGCTGATGCAGGTCACCAGCGAGGACGAGCGCGTGCCGGTCCTGCGGGACTCCGGCACGCCCTTCGCCCTCATCGGGCGCACCCGCGACCCGTCCGCCCTCGACTGGGTCGACATCGACTTCGAGGGCATGGTCGAGGAGGCGCTCGGCCGGCTCGCCGTCCTGGGGCACGCGCGGGTGGCGCTCGTGCTCGGCCCGGACCGCGACGCCGCGGCCGACTTCGGCCCCTACGCGCGCACCCAGGAGGCGTTCGCACTCGCCTGCGCGGCCCGCGGCGTCGAGGGCGTGCTGCTGCGCTGCGAGGAGTCGCCCGCCGGCGGCCGCACCCTCGCCCGCTCGTTCGACCCCGCCTCCGCGACCGCCGTGGTGATCGTCAACGGGGGTGCCGCCGTCGGGTTCGCGCACGAGGTGCGGCACCGCGGGCTGCGCGTGCCCGAGGACCTCTCGATCGTCCTGCTCGCCTCCGACCCCGACGTCGCCGACCTGGCCGACCCGGCGCTCGACCTGCTCGTCGCGCCCGGCCGCGAGCTCGGCCGCCGCGGAGTGGAGGCGCTGCTCGCCCGCCTCGCCGACCCGGCGGCGCCGCTCCTCCAGGAGCGCATCGGCGGCCCGTGGCGCCCCGGCGGCTCGGTCGCCCCTCCGCGCTGACGGCCGGCGCCCCGGGAAGCCCCGGGAGCGCGCGCTACGGCACGATCGAGTCGATGTAGCCGCCGTCGACGCGCACGGCGGCGCCCGTGGTGGCCGAGGCGAGCGGGGAGGCGAGGTACGCCACCATGTGGGCGATCTCCTCCGGCTCGATGAGGCGCTTCAGCAGAGACTGCGGCCGGTGCAGGCGCATGAACTCGCGCTGCGCCTCCTCCCACGGGAGCTCGCGGTCGACCAGCTCGTAGACGAAGTCCTCGACGCCGCCCGTGTGGGTCGGCCCGGCGAGCACGCTGTTCACCGTCACCCCGGTGCCGGCGGCGGCCTTGGCGAAGCCTCGCGAGACGCCCAGCAGCGCGGTCTTCGACACTCCGTAGTGGATCATCTCGGCGGGCGTGACGACGGCGGAGTCGCTGCCGATGTAGAGGACGCGGCCCCACTCGCGCTCCATCATCCCCGGGAGGTAGGCACGGGTGAGGCGCACGCCGGTGAGCACGTTGACCTCGAAGTAGCGGCGCCACTCGTCGTCGTCGATGGAGAGCGCATCGGCGGAGCCGAAGATCCCGAGGTTGTTGACGAGCACGTCCACCTCCGCGGCCGCGCGCAGGAGGGAGGCCGTGCCCTTCTCCGTCGACACGTCGGCGGCGACTCCGCGCACCCGCGCCTCCGGCACCGCCGCGCCGACCGCCTCGATCGCCCGGCGGATCGACCGCTCGGAGCGGGCGTTCACGATCACCTCGGCGCCCGCCTCCGCGAGCGTCGTCGCGATGGCCAGCCCGATGCCCTGCCCCGACCCCGTGACGAGGGCCGTGCGCCCGGTGAGATCCAACCCGATCATGCTGCTCCGCTCCGCGCCGCCGCCCGCCGGCCGCGCTCGGGGTCGAGCATGCCACCGAGCCCTGACATCCGGCCCACTCCCGGCTGAGGACGCCCGCGGGTCGCCGCGGCATCGCTCGGAACATCGGAGACCGTTGCCAACCGGACACTCGTGCGTTACGGTCTAACCAATCGGCAATACGTATTACCCGCGGGTAGTAGGCCGATGACACAGACTGTCGACGAGGACGAGGCGGACGCGTGACCCCGATGCAAGCAGATGTCGCCGTGATCGGCGGCGGACTCGGAGGAGTGGCCGCGGCGATCGCCCTCGCCCGCAACGGCCTCTCGGTCGTGCTGACCGAGCAGTACCCGTGGCTGGGCGGCCAGCTCACCTCGCAGGGCGTCCCGCCGGACGAGCACACGTGGGTCGAGCAGTTCGGCGTCACCGCCGACTACCGGCGCCTCCGGGACGGCATCCGCGGCTACTACCGCCGCAACTACCCCCTCACCGCCGAGGCGATGCGCGACGACCGCCTGAACCCCGGCCGCGGACTCGTGAGCCGGCTCTGCGCCGAGCCCCGCGTCGCCGTCGCCGTGCTCGACGAGATGCTCGCCCCCTACCGCTCGAGCGGAGCGATCCGCGTCGTCACCGGCGTCGTCCCCTTCGCCGTCGACGGCGGCCCGGGCCGGATCGAGCGCGTCCTGCTGCGCGACGCGGTCTCGGGCGAGGAGCTCGCCGTCTCCGGACGGTACGTGATCGACGCGACCGAGACGGGGGAGCTGCTCCCCCTCGCGGAGGTCGACTACGTCACGGGGTCCGAGTCGCGCGACGAGCACGGCGAGCCCAGCGCTCCCGCCGTCGCCGACCCGATGAACGTGCAGGCCGTCACCTGGTGCTTCGGCTTCGACAGCGCGGACGGCGACCACACCATCGAGCGCCCGGCCGACTACGACTACTGGCACGAGTACGAGGTGCCGTTCTGGGGCGGGAAGCTCCTCTCCTTCACCGCGCCGAACCCGAGGACGCTGCGCCCCGAGACCCGCACGATGCACGTGAACGCCGTGGGCGACACCCGCACCGCGGACCAGCGCGCGCAGGGCGGGGACACCGACCTCTGGATGTTCCGCCGGATCCTCGCGACCGAGACCCTCCGGCCGGGCGCGCTCGACAGCGACATCGTGCTCGCGAACTGGCCGATGCTCGACTACCTCGACAGCTCGATCCTCGACGTGCCGGAGCCGGAGAAGCACCTCGCCGGCGCCCGCGCGCTCTCGCTGTCGTACTTCTACTGGCTCCAGACCGAGGCGCCCCGGCCCGACGGCGGCCGCGGCTGGCCCGGGCTCCGGCTCCGCGGCGACGTGATGGGCACCGCCGACGGCCTCGCGCAGGCCCCCTACATCCGCGAGTCCCGCCGGATCCGCGCGCTCACCACCGTGCGCGAGCAGGACGTCTCCGTCGCCGCCCGCGGGACGGGGAGCCCTGCGCGCTTCGACGACTCTGTCGGCGTGGGCATGTACCGGATCGACCTGCACCCGACCGCCGGAGGCGACAACTACCTCGACGTGGAGTGCTCGCCGTTCGAGATCCCGCTCGGCGCCCTCGTGCCGCGCACCCCGACGAACCTGCTGCCCGGGGGCAAGAACATCGGGACGACGCACATCACCAACGGCGCGTACCGCCTCCACCCCGTGGAGTGGAACATCGGCGAGGCCGTCGGCGAGCTGGCGGCCCTCGCCCTCGCCGAGGACCTGTCGCCCCACGAGATCGCCGCCGACCCCGCCCTCGTCGCCCGCCTGCAGGCGAGGCTCGAGTCGCGCGGCGTAGAGACCCACTGGCCCGACGTCGTCGGGTACTGACCGGGAACACCGAGAAGACCATTGGAGAAAGAGAGACGATGAGACCAGCGAAGAAGCTGATGGCCTCGCTCGCCGCAGTCGGAGTGATCGCCGCCCTCTCGGGCTGCGGCGCCGCCGGCGGCGGGGACGACTCAGCACCCGTCGCTCTGAGGATGTCCGTCTGGACCTCCGACGAGAAGCAGCTCGCCCTGTTCGACTCGATGGCCGACGAGTACATCGCCGACCACCCCGAGATCGAGTCCGTGACCTTCGAGTCCCTCCCGTTCGCGGACTACAACTCGACCCTGACCACGCAGGCCGCGGGCGGCAACGCCCCCGACCTCGCCTGGGTCGGCGACATCGCGAAGGACCTGATCGACGCCGGAGCGCTCGCTCCGCTGACCGAGACCTTCGAGGGGGCCGAGGGCTACGAGTACGACGACATCCTGCCCAGCGTGGCGCAGTCGTTCAGCCAGGACGGCGAGCTCTACGCGTACCCGTTCTCCAACTCGCCGTTCGCGCTGTACGTGAACCAGGACCTCATCGCGCAGGCCGGGCAGACCGTCGACCCCGCGACGCTCAGCTGGGAGGACGTCGACCGCATCGGCGCGGCCGTCAACGAGTCGACCGGCAAGGCCGGCTACATCATCCGCGACTTCGACTTCTCGGGCTGGCTGAGCCTCGCGAACCTCTGGGCGGGCTGGGGAGCCCAGCCGTGGAGCGACGACGGGACCCAGTGCACGATGGACTCGCCCGAGATGGTGGAGGCGTTCCAGTTCTTCCACGACTCGGTCTACGTCAGCGGCGCGACCCCCGGACCCGGCGTGACGGCGGACTTCTTCGCCGGCGACGCCGCGTTCACGACCGCGCAGGTCTCGCGGGCGAGCCTGCTCGACGGCTCGTTCCCGTTCGAGATCTACCCGCTGCCCGTCGGCCCCGCCGGCGAGTACGGCAACATCGGCCAGGCCGGCATGGCTGCGCTCGCAGGCGGCGACCACGTGGAGGAGGCGACCGGCTTCCTCTCGTTCATGACCAACCCGGAGAACTCCGCCAAGCTCGCGCAGTTCTTCCCGCCGCCCCGCGAGTCGCTGCTGTCCGGTGAGGAGCTGGCGAAGGTCAACACGCGCCTCAGCGCCGAG
Organism: Rathayibacter sp. AY1F3; assembly: GCF_002931975.1. Taxonomy (NCBI): domain Bacteria; kingdom Bacillati; phylum Actinomycetota; class Actinomycetes; order Micrococcales; family Microbacteriaceae; genus Rathayibacter; species Rathayibacter sp. AY1F3. The sequence continues at coordinate 9,638 of NZ_PSVF01000040.1, forward strand.
CAGCTCGACCGCGTCGTGGTCGACGAGCTCGCCGACGTGTCCGCCACCCCTCCGGTGACGAGCCCCGCCGAGATCACCTCGGTCGGCAAGACGGCGCTGGACCGCATGTGGTCGGCCGACGCCGACGTCGCCGAGGTGCTCGGAGGCGTCTGCGACGCCATCGCGCCCGTCCTCCAGGGGAAGTGATCCCGTGACCGCGACCTCGACGGACAGCCGCCGATCCGCTCTCGCCGGCGCCTACTGGAACCTCCGGCGCCGCGACGCGCTCGCCGGCTGGCTCTTCATCGCGCCCCAGCTGCTCGGTGTGATCGTGTTCGTGCTGCTGCCCGTCGGGCTCGCGGTCTGGTTCAGCCTCAACGAGTGGAACGTCTTCACCGGCTCCATGACCTTCGTGGGCGGCGAGAACTACGAGCGGGCGATCAACGACCCGAGCATCGGCGCGGTGCTCGGCACGACCGCGGTCTTCTCCGGGGGAGTGGTCGTCCTGAACCTCGCCCTCGGGCTGGGCCTGGCCGTGCTGCTCAACCGGAGGATCCCGGGCGGCGCCCTGTTCCGCACGCTCTTCTTCTCGCCCGTCGTCATCTCGGTGGTCGCCTGGACCCTCGTCTGGGGCTTCCTCCTCCAGGACAACGGCGCGATCAACGGCCTGCTCTCGCTGGTCGGCCTCGACGGGCCGAACTGGCTCCAGGAGGGACCCACCGCGATGGCGAGCGTCATCGTCACGCAGGTCATCCGCAGCGTCGGCGTCAACATGGTGCTCTTCCTCGCCGCGCTGCAGGGAGTGCCGGGCGACCTCTACGAGGCGGCCCGCCTGGACGGCGCGAGCCCCCGCGCGATCTTCTTCCGGATCACGCTCCCGCTCATCTCGCCCACCCTGCTCCTCACCGCCATCCTCACGATCGTCGGCTCGCTGCAGGCGTTCGCGCAGGTCGCCGTCCTGACCGAGGGCGGGCCGGAGCTGTCGACGACAGTGCTCGTCTACTACGTGTTCCAACAGGCCTTCGAGTTCAGCGACATCGGCTACGGCGCGACGCTCTCGCTGATGCTGCTCCTCTTCGTCCTGATCCTCACGGTCGTGCAGTGGCAGCTGCGCAGGAAATGGGTCTTCTATGAGAACTGACGCCGTCGTCGAGCAGGGGACCCCGCTCACGCCACGCCTCGAAGCCGTCCCGGAGCCGCCCGTCAAGCGCCGCCGCGGCCGCAGCCCGCTCATGACCGCCCTGCTCGTCGTGACGCTGATCCTGCTCGTGCTGCCGTTCGCGGTGCCGACGTTCTGGATGATCGCCTCGTCGTTCAAGCCGGTGAACGAGATCTTCTCGAACCCGCCGACCCTGCTGCCGGACTCGCCGAGCCTGGCGGGCTACGCCGAGGCGTTCCGGTTCCAGCCGTTCGCGCTCCAGTACTGGAACAGCCTCTACATCGCGGTCACGGTCACCGTGGTCACGCTGCTGGTGTCGAGCCTGGCCGGCTACGCCTTCGCCCGGATCCCGTTCCCGGGACGCAACGCGGTGTTCCTCGTCGTCCTGACCGGCCTGCTGGTGCCGACGGAGGTGACGATCATCCCGCTGTTCCAGATCTTCCGGCAGCTCGGCTTCATCGACACCCACGTGCCGCTGCTGCTGGTGCCGATGGTCGGAGCGCCGGCGGTGCTGGGCACGTTCATCATGCGGCAGTACTTCATCGCGATGCCCGGCGAGCTCGAGGAGGCCGCGCGCCTGGACGGCCTCGGCCGCTTCGGGATCTGGCGGCGCATCTTCCTGCCGCTGTCCAAGCCCGCGCTGTCGGCCGTCGCGATCCTGACCTTCCTCGGGTCCTGGAACATGTACCTCGAGCCGACGGTCTACCTGACCTCACCCGAGCTCTTCACCCTGCCCCAGGCGCTCACCCGCTTCACCGACGCCTACGGCGGGGAGATGTGGGACGTGCAGCTCGCCGCGGCGACGATGACGGTCGTGCCCGTGCTGGCCGTGTTCCTCCTCGCTCAGCGGCAGTTCGTGGAAGGGCTCGCGCACTCCGGTCTGAAAGGCTGACCCGGTGTTCACGGATCGCCCCCTCGCCGCCCTCCGCGAGTTCCGTGCGGAGGTCGCGGAGCCCGACGACTTCGACGCCTTCTGGCGGGCCACCCTCGCGCTCGGGCGGGAGGGCGGCCCCGCCGTGAGCGCCGCGCCGGTCGACGCGGGCCTCCCGCTGGTGCGGGCGCGGGACGTGCGGTTCCCCGGCTTCGCGGGCGAGCCGATCGCCGCCTGGCTGATGACCCCCGCGGTCGACCCGGGCGCCCCGCTCCCCGTGGTGATCGAGTACCCCGGGTACGGCAGCGGACGGGGCCGTCCGATCGAGCACCTCTGGATCGCCGCCGCCGGGTACGCGCACCTGGTCGTCGACGCGCGAGGCCAGGGAGCCGGCCGCCTCGCCCGCTCCGGAGCCACCCCCGATCCCCACGGCAGCGGGCCCGCCTACCCCGGGGTCACGACCCGCGGCATCGAGTCGCCCGAGACGTACTACTACCGGCGCCTGATCGCGGACGCGGCGCTCGCCGTCGACGCGGTGGAGTCGCTCCCCGGGCTGGACCCGGACCGCGTGTCGGTCTTCGGCGGCAGCCAGGGCGGAGCGCTCGCGACCGCCGCGGCGGCGCTGCGCCCCCGGGTGCGCGCCGCGATCGCCCTGGTGCCCTTCCTCTCCGACGTCCTCCGCGCCACGACCGTCACGAACGAGGCGCCCTACGTGGAGATCGTCCGCTACCTGGCGACCCGCCCCGAGGACCTCGACGCCGTCGAACGGACCCTCTCCTACGTCGACGGCGTCCACTTCTCGCGGCGCCTGCGCTGCCGGGTGCACCGCTCGGTCGGCCTGATGGACCCGATCTGCCCGCCCTCGACGGTCTTCGCCTCCCACAACGTCTCCGGCGGCGAGACGTCGATCGACGTGTGGCCGTACAGCGGGCACGAGGGCGGCGGGGTCGGCGACCGCGAGCGGGCGCTGGAGGTGCTGCGGGAGGTCCTCGGGTGACCGCGCGGGCGTGACCCCGCGTCTCAGGACGCCGGCGCCTCCTCCATCCCGAGCCGCATCGCCAGGTCCATGGCGCGCAGGCGGGCCGGCGAGACGTCGTAGGGCAGGCTCCGGATGATCTCGCCGGCGCTCCGGGCGCGGGAGCCCTGTGCGGGATCGGGGGCCGGCGCGGGGTCCTCGGGCGGGTGCGCCTCGTCCCACGCGTCGAAGATCGCCTCGTCCTCCTCGAGCTGACCGGACTCCTCGACGACGCGCATCAGCCGGGCCTCGAAGGCGTGCCGCTCCCGCGCCACCTGCTCCACCCGGGGGTCGTCCTCGGCGACCGTGTCGTCGAGGGCCTCCTCGGCGGCGTCGACGCGGTCGGCCTCCGCCCGCAGCGCCGGATCGGCGGCGAGGACGACGAAGCGGCCGGCCTGGGACACGGCGCCCAGCGGGCCGAACATCCGCTCGGTGACCAGCAGGGTGTCGAGGTCGGCCTGGCGCAGCGAGCCCTCGGGCGCACCCTCGAGGCGGCGCGAGACGATGTCGTCGAGCAGCCCCAGCCGGCCGCCGAGGGTCCGCATGCGCCGGACCGAGGCCCGCTTCCGCTGCAGCTCCTCCTCCTGCGCGGCGAGCGCGTCGTCCAGCCGCGCGAGGACGCCCGCGACCTCGTCCTCGCGGTCGGCGCTGTCCTCGGCGCCGGCCGGCGCTGCGACGGCGAAGGCGTCCCGGATGTCCTCGAGCGCGACCCCGGCGTCGGCCAGGCGGCGGATCCAGAGCAGCCGGATGATGTCGTCGTAGCCGTAGCGCCGACGACCGTCTCCGCCCCGCTCGCGCTCGGGGAGCAGGCCGAGCCGGTGGTAGTGGCGGATCGCCCGCGGAGTGACGCCGGCGAACGCGGCGGCGTCGCCGATCTGCACCTGGCGGGGCGGGGCGGGGAACGACTGCATGGGGGACCTCTCCGATCGGGACCTTGTGCATCGAGCAGACCACATGACGCAGGGGCAGGAGCAAGCCGACCCGGCCTGCTCCCGCCCCCTCGTCCCCTCGCGCTCAGCGCGCCAGGCGCACCGTCGCGATCTCGAACGGACGCAGCTCGAGGCGCACGTCGGCCGACTCCGCCTCGACGGAGCTCTCGATGCGGACCTGCTCGGTCGGGCGCTCCATCAGGTCGGTGCGGGTGACCGCCCGGACGGCGAAGGCGGCGCGGAGGGTCGCTGCGGCGCGGCGGCCGAGCGACTCGTAGAGCCGCACGATCACGTCGCCGCTCCCGTCGTCCGCCGCCTTCACGGCCTCGACGATCACCGAGGGGTCGTCGATCGACACCAGGGGAGCGACGGGCGCGGCACCGGTGAGCCTGCGGACCGGGGTGTTCAGCGCGTAGCCGGCCTCCACGGCATCGGGCAGATCGGCGCCGACCACGAGCGAGACGGCGAGGCGGTGGCGGCCCTGGTCGGCGTCCGGGTCGGGGAACAGCGGCGCGCGCAGGAGCGAGAGCCGGACCGTGGTCGTCGGGGTGCCGGCCGCGGCGCGGTCGCGGGTGATGTCGTGCCCGTAGGTGGAGTCGTTGACGACCGCGACGCCGAAGCCCGGCTCGCCGACGTGCACCCAGCGGTGCGCGACGGTCTCGAAGCGGGCGGCGTCCCACGTCGTGTTCACGTGGGTCGGGCGGTGCACGTGGCCGAACTGGATCTCGGACGTCGCCCGGTCCGAGAGCAGGTCGAGCGGGAAGGCGAGCTTGAGCAGCTTGCGGCGCTCGTGCCAGTCGATGTCGAGGTCGAGGTCGACGGCCGCCCGGCCGATCTGCAGCGAGACGGTCTGCACGACCGTGGAGCCGCCGAACGAGCGGGTGATCACGACCGCCGGCACCTCGCGGCCGAGCGGGTCGCTCACGGTGCCGGCGCGGACCGAGTCGACGCCGACGAGGTCCTCCACCGTGCGGCGGTAGTTGTCGTCGAGGTCCCAGGCGTCCCACTTGTTCGGGGTGTCGCGGTGGAGCTGGAGGAGCCCCGCGGCGGCGCCGGCGGGCACGACCTCCCGGCCGCTCGCGAGGTCCACGACCGACTCGAGGAGTCCGGAGGCGCCGATCCGCACCCGGACGAGCCCGTTGTCGAGGACATGGGCGTCGCCGTCGGAGCGGAGCGTCGGGGCCGAGTGCTCCGCGGCGGGGTCGGCCGCGGCCGCGCCGAGCGCCGGCACGCCACCGACGGCGAAGGGGGAGGAGTTCACCAGCAGCTCCGCGGAGCCCTCGCCGGCGAGGGCCCGGACGGCCTCGGCGATCATCTCCTCGATCCGCTGCGCGATGCGGGCGTAGTTCTCCTCCGCCTCGCGGTGCACCCAGGCGATGGAGGTGCCGGGCAGGATGTCGTGGAACTGCTGCAGGAGGACCGTCCGCCACATCTCACGCAGCTCGTCGGCCGGGTACGGGACCCCGGCGCGGACGAGGGCCGTGGTCGCCCACAGCTCGATCTCGCGGAGCAGGTGCTCGCTGCGGCGGTTGCCCTGCTTGGTGCGCGCCTGCGACGTGTAGGTGCCGCGGTGGAACTCGAGGTAGAGCTCGCCCGACCAGGTGGGCGCGTCCGGGTACTCGGCCTGCGCCTCCTCGAAGAAGCGGCGGGGCGTGGACAGCTCGACGGTCGGCGAGCCCTCGAGGCTGCGCGTGCGGCGGGCGGCCGCGATCATCTCGCGGTTGGGGCCTCCTCCGCCGTCGCCGTAGCCGAAGGGCACGAGCGACATGGTGCCGCTGCCCTTCTCGGCGTACTGGCGCTCGGCTCGGGCGAGGTCCTCGCCGGAGAGGTCGGAGTTGTAGAGGTCGACGGGCGGGAAGTGCGTGAACACGCGGGTGCCGTCGATGCCCTCCCACCAGAAGGTGTGGTGGGGCATCGTGTTGGTCTCGTTCCACGAGATCTTCTGCGTGAGGAACCAGCGCCCGCCCGCTCCGGCGATGATCTGCGGCAGCGCGGCGGAGTAGCCGAAGGAGTCCGGGAGCCAGACCTCCTCCGTGTCGATCCCGAACTCGTCGAGGAAGAAGCGCTTGCCCTCGAGCAGCTGGCGCACGAGCGCCTCGCCGCCGGGCATGTTCGTGTCCGACTCGACCCACATCCCGCCGACCGGCACGAAGCGGCCCGCGAGCACGTGGCCGCGGACGCGCTCGAACAGCTCCGGGTGGTCGCGCTTCAGCCACGCGTACTGCTGCGCGGAGGAGGCGGCGAAGACGAAGCCCTCCTCGCGCTCGATCAGGTCGCAGACGTTCGAGAAGGTGCGGGCCACCTTGCGGGCGGTCTCGCGGGCGGGCCAGAGCCAGGCGGAGTCGATGTGGGCGTGGCCGACGGCGTGCAGGTGGTGCGCGCTGGCCGAGGCGGGGCGCTCGAGGACCGTCCGCAGCGCCTCCCGGCCCGCGGCGGCGGTGCCGGACACGTCGTCCGGATCGAGGACGTCGACGGCGCGGTCGAGGGCGCGCACGATCTCGGCGCGGCGCTGGGAGGACTCGGGCAGCTGCCCGATCAGCCCGACGAGCACGGCCATGTCCTGCTCCAGCTCCCAGACCTCCCGGTCGAGCAGCCCGAGCTCGAGACGGCGGAGGCGGTAGAGCGGGTCGGACGGCAGGGCGCCGTCGGCGGGGCGGCCGCCGAGCGCCGTGGGGGTGAAGGACCAGTCGCCGGTGATGTTCGGGTTGGCGGCGGCCTCGATGTAGAGCTCGACCGTGCGGTCGCCCGCCTCGCGGCCGGGCAGCCGGTCGAGCGGGACCGACTGGTTGAACGGCTCGACGGCCTTCACGACCGTGCCGGTCGCGGTGAAGACGAGCCCCTCCGCCTCGAAGCCGGACTGGGCGCCGGTGTAGCCGAGGTCGACGACGAGCTCGGGCTCGCAGCCGTCGACGCCGACCCAGGAGGCGGGGATCTCGCCGCGCACGTGGAACCACACGGTGCCCCAGGGGGCGCCCCACGGCTCCCCGATGCGGGCGGGCGCGTAGGACGCGGCCCGCGCCTGGTCGAAGGGGACCGGCTCGCCCGGAGCGGTCCACGACTCGATCCCGAGCGGCTCGACCGCCCGGTGGATCGCCGGCCGGAGGCTCTCGGCGCGGAAGCGGGCGATGCGGGCTTCGATGCGGGTGCTGTCGTCATGCATGCGTTCTGGTGCTCGTTCCGTGTGCAGTGGGGGAGGGCGGTGGCGCGGAGGGCGCCGCCGCTCAGGGTCAGGAGGCGATGACGACGCGGTGCCCGTCGGGGAAGACGGCCACCTTCCGCCAGGTGTCGCCGGAGCGCTCCCAGCCCTCGTTGACCTGTCCGGCCGGAGGGGTCGGGATGGTCTCGGGGGCGCGGGCGACCGTGGTGTAGCCGGCCGCGCGCTCCACCCGGCCGCGGCCGAGCTCGAACGAGGTCAGGCGTCCGTCGTCGACGATCAGCGAGCCCTCGTCCACTCCCGCGGCGCCGCGCTCGATGAACGGGTTCACGAGGCGCGTCTGCGAGGAGTCGCTGCCCAGCACGATCGCCTTCTGCTGCGGGAAGCGGCCGAGGCTGAGCCCGTAGAAGCCGCCGAGGACGGTGAGGTTGCGCACCTCGAAGTCCGCTCCGCCGTTCGTCAGGCCGACGCCGAGGCAGTTCGCGCCCGAGGTCGGGAAGAAGTTCGGGTTCACGATCATGTGGCTCGTGCCGGCCTCGATCAGCACCTCCCAGCCGTCGCGGGAGCCCTCCGAGCGGAAGTTGATCAGGGTCAGGCCGGAGTTGACCGAGCGCCGGTTCTCGTTGCGGATCGACCGGAGGCCGACCGTGCCGCCGATGGCCTGGCAGTCGAGCAGCGTCATGTTCGTCGGCGCGAGGAGGAAGCCGCCGAGGCCGGGACTGATCGCCTCGACGTTGGTCATCGAGCCGCCGATGGAGGCCTTGCCCGAGTCCTCCACGCCCCAGCCGGCGGGGGCGACGATCTTGATCTTGTTCCAGGAGTTGGCGTACGAGTACTCGTCGTCGACGCCCGAGACGAAGGTGGCGCGCTCGCGGAAGATGCCCGACTTGCCGGTCTTCTGGATCCACAGGTTGCGGAACTCGCAGTTGACCAGCGAGCGCAGCGACATCCCGTGGCCGCCGGAGGGCGTGCCCGTCATCTCGAAGTCGGCGAGGACGACGCCGGTGGCCTTGTTGTTGTTGGCGGGGCCGGCCGCGTCGCCGGTCTGGCCGGAGACGGTGAAGATGTCGCGGGTCGAGCCCTCGATCTGGACGATCCTCGTCTGGCGCATGCCGGCGCCGACGATCTTCGGCCCGGCGTAGCCGTAGGGCGGCCCGTTCTCGGGCTGCACCGGGTAGCCGCGGTAGTCGACCGCGAGGCCCGTCACCCGGATCTCGCCGGCGGGGAGCGACACCTCGCCGCCCGGAGCGGTCATCGCCTTGTCGATGGCCGCCTGCACCGCGCGGGTGTTGTCTGCGCCGGCGCGGTCGTCCCAGCGGAACTCCTTGTCGAGCGGCGAGATCGGCCCCTCGGTGACGCTCAGGCGCTTCTTCTGCCCGGGAGCGTCGGCCGGGGGCGCGGCGGCGGCCGGAGTGGCGGCGCCGACGGCCCCTGCCGCGCCGGCGAGGGCGGCGGCGCCCCCGGCGAGGAAGAGGCGGCGCGAGTTGTCGGGCCTGCGCTGCGGATCGTGCTCGGGCTGCTGATCGGGCTTGTGCTGCCGATCGGGCCTCGGGGAGGCCGTGGTCTGGTTGTCTGGGTCTGCGGGATTCATCATCGTCGACGTTCCGCCCTCTCTCGCCCCGGATGGGCGTACGGCGATCCTTCGTCATCGGTAGCCTGAGGTCAAGACGTAATACCTATTACCAGGATGAAGCGGGGGTGTCCGGGTGCCGCGGATCACGCAGAAGGACATCGCGCGTCTCGCGGGAGTCAGCCAGACGACGGTGTCGTTCGTGCTCAACGACAAGGGCGAGCAGCTCGCCCGGGTCCCGGAGGCGACGCGGGCGCGGATCCTCAAGGCGATCCAGGAGACGGGGTACGTCGCCGACCCCATCGCGCGCCGCCTCAAGCAGGTCGGCACCGGCATGATCGGCGTCTACACCTACGAGAGCCTGTTCCCGCTCGACCGCGAGGACTTCTTCCATCCGTTCCTCGCCGGCATCGAGGAGGAGGCGCAGAACCGCGACATCGACCTCCTCCTGCTGACCAGCGGTCGCGTCGGCGGCCGTCGCGGCGGCCTCAGCGGCGGCACCACCCGGCTGCGCCTGGCCGACTCCTGCATCCTCCTCGGGCAGCGCATGCCCCGCGAGGAGCTCGAGTTCCTCAACGCGAGCGGCTTCTCCTTCGTCAGCATCGGCCGCCGCGACGACGCCGGCGGGCCCGTGCCCTACGTGGCCGCCGACTACGCGTCGATCGTCCGCGAGCTGATCTCCTGCGCGCGCGCCCTCGGCCACACCCGCTTCGCCTACGCCGGCCACGGCGAGGGCGTCGAGTCGTACACCGACCGCATGGCCGGCGCGCGGGCCGAGCTCGGCGACGGCTTCCTCCACCTCGTGCCGGGGCCGGAGGCGTCGCCGCGGGAGTGGATCCGCCGGATCGCCGCCGAGGGCGTCACGGTCGTCCTCGCCGAGCAGGAGGAGCAGTTCGTCCTCCTGCAGGAGGCCGCCGAGGCCGAGGGGGTGGCGGTGCCGGGCGACCTGTCGCTGGTGTCGCTCTCCGGATCGGCCGACCGCACCGGCTGGCAGGCCGGCTTCGAGCTGCCCCGGCGCGACATGGGCCGCCGCGCCGTGCAGATCCTCATCGAGGGCGACCCCGCGCGACGGGAGCAGCAGCTCCTCCGCTGCACGCTCGTCGACGGCGCCTCCCTGGCCGCGGCCCCGGCCTGACCGCTCAGCCCTGACCGCTCGGCCCTGACTGGCCGGGCTCAGCCCGAGTGGTGGCGCCCGATCGGCAGCACCAGCGGCGTCCGCGAGACCGGGTCCTCGATCACGCGCGACTCCATCCCGAACACCGCGCGCACCGTCTCCGGCGTCACCACCTCGGCGGGCGTGCCCGAGGCGTACAGGGCTCCGTCGCGCACGGCGACGAGGTGGTCGGCGTAGCGGGCGGCGAGGTTGAGGTCGTGCAGCACGATCACGATGGTCGTCCCGCGCGAGCGGTTGAGGTCGGTGAGCAGGTCGAGCACCTCGACCTGGTGCGACACGTCGAGGTAGGTCGTCGGCTCGTCCAGGAGGAGCACGTCGGTCCGCTGGGCGAGGGCCATCGCGATCCACACCCGCTGGCGCTGCCCGCCCGAGAGCTCGTCCACGGGGCGGTCGGCGAGCTCGAGCGTGCCGGTGTCGCGCAGCGCCTCCTCGACGATCGCGTCGTCGTCCGATCCGGAGCCGCGGCCGAAGAGGCCCCGGTGCGGGTAGCGGCCCCGGGCGACCAGGTCCGAGACGGCGATCCCCTCCGGCGCGATCGGGGTCTGCGGCAGCAGCCCCACCTGCTGCGCGACCTGGCGCGTCGGGAGCCGGTGGATCGCGCGCCCGTCGAGCAGGACGCTCCCCGAGCGCGGGGTGATCAGCCGCGCCATCGCGCGCAGGAGCGTCGACTTGCCGCAGGCGTTCGCGCCGACGATCACCGTGATCCGGCCGGGCGGCACGGCGAGCGAGAGCCCGTCGACCACGACGCGCTCGTCGTAGGCGAGGGTGACCGCGTCGGCGGAGAGGGTGGGCGGGGCGTCGGTCACAGGGAGCCTCCGGAGCGGTTGCGGCGGGCGAGGAGCCAGAGCAGGAAGGGCGCGCCGAGGGCGCCGGTGACGACGCCGACCGGGAAGCGCGCGCCCGAGAACAGCGCGCCGACGACGTACTGGGCGAGCAGGTCGGCGGCGAGCACCACGACCGCGCCGACCAGGGCGGAGGGGATCAGCAGCGTGCGCGCGCTCGGCAGGATCCGCCGCGCGATCGGCCCCGAGACGAAGGCGACGAACGCGATCGGGCCGGTGGCGGCGGTCGCGACGGCCACGAGGCCGACTCCGACCGCGAGCAGTGCCAGCCGGCTGCGCCGCACGTCGAGTCCGAGCGCGGTCGCCGACTCGTCGCCGAGCTGCAGCACGCCGAGCCGGCCCGAGAGCAGCAGCGCCAGCGGCACCAGCACGAGCATCGTCAGCGCGAGCGGCGGGACGGAGGGCCAGGCGGCCGAGTTGAGGCTGCCGGTCAGCCAGCGCAGCGACTCCTGGACGTCCTCGAAGTCGGCGCGGGTCTGCACGTAGGCGATCACGCTCTGGAACATCGCCGCGACGCCGATGCCGATGAGGATCAGCCGCGCCCCGATCACTCCGCCGCCCTCGGCCAGCCCGGCGATGATCAGGGCCGTCGCGAGCCCGGCCGCGACCGCGATCACCGAGACCGCGCCGCCCGAGAGCCCGAAGAACGCGATCGCGACGACGGCCGCCGCGCTCGCCCCCGACGTGATGCCGATGATGTCGGGGCTGGCGAGGGCGTTGCGCAGCATCGTCTGGAAGATCACGCCGCCCATCCCGAAGCCCACGCCCACCAGGACGGCCGTGATGGTGCGCGGCAGCCGCAGCGTGCCCACGGTGAAGGAGGCGCCCGGCACGGTCTCGCCGAGGATCACGCGGACGACCTCCGGCACCGAGTAGACCGTGCTGCCGACCGTGAGCGAGACGACGACGAGCGCCAGCACGAGCACCGCGAGGACCGCGCAGCCGATGACCGTGCGCCGACGGCGCAGCGTGCGGCCGGCCGCGATGCCGACCGCGGCGGGCGCCTCCGCGGTCCTCACAGCGCCCGCACCTTCGAGCGGCGCACGATCGCGATGAGCACCGGGGCGCCGATCAGCGCGGTCACGATGCCCACCTCGACGTCGCTCGGCCGGGCGACCACGCGGCCGACCACGTCGGCGACGAGCAGCAGCAGGGCGCCGAGCAGAGCGGAGGAGGGCAGCAGCCAGGCGTGCGCGGGGCCGGTGACGCGGCGGGCGAGGTGCGGGACGACCAGGCCGATGAATCCGATCGGTCCGGCGATCGCGGTCGCGGCGCCGCAGAGCAGCACGGCCGCGAGCCCCGCGACCAGGCGGATGCGCCCCACGCGCCGGCCGAGGCCGGTCGCCAGGTCGTCGCCGAGCGCCAGGGCGTCGAGCCCTCGCGCGCTGGACAGGGCCAGCACCGCGCCGACCGCGAGGAACGGGAGGACCTGCAGGATGCTCGCGGTCTCGGCGCCGCCGACTCCGCCGACCTGCCAGAAGCGGAAGCGGTTCAGCGTGGTCTCCTGCGTGAGCAGGACGGCGCTGATGAGGGAGGTGAGCGCGGCGGCGGTGGCGGCTCCGGCGAGGGCGAGCTTCAGCGGAGTGGCGCCCTCGCGGCCGAGCGACGCGACCGCGTAGACGAACGCCCCGGCGGCGGCGGCTCCGAGGAACGCGAGCCAGATGAACTGCGGCAGGCTCGTCGCGCCGACCCCGGCGATCCCGAGCACGACCGCGAGCGAGGCGCCGGAGTTGAGGCCGAGGATGCCCGGATCGGCGAGCGGGTTGCGGGTCAGGCCCTGCATCACGGCTCCGGCGAGCCCGAGCGCGGCGCCGACCAGGATCGCGAGGACCGTCCGCGGCACCCGCCCCTGCACCGCCGCGTCGACGATGGACGCCGGATCGGGCGAGGTCAGCGCCGGCCAGACCTCGCCGAGCGGGATCTCGCGGGAGCCGTACACGAGCGAGAGGACCGAGGCGACGGCCAGCGCGACGAGGGCGACCGCCAGCGCGGTCGCCCTCGTCTTCCGGGTGGGTGCGGTGCGGGTCACGACACCTTGTCGGCGGCCGCGGCGAGGCCGGCGGTGTACTCGTCGAGCACCCACGGGATGCTGAGCAGGTTCGGCGACGAGGTGGCCATGGCGGCGGACGAGCCGTCCTCCAGCACGTAGACGGAGCCGCGCTCGACGGCAGGGATCTTGGAGAGCAGCGGGTCGGCCTGCAGTGCGGCGAGGGTCGTGTCGTCGCCGTAGACGACGAGCACGTCGGCGTCGAGCTGGTCGGCGTTCTCCGAGCTGATGGTGCCGCTGAACGCCTCCGAGTCGCCGGAGAGCTCGGCGACGCTCGGGGCGACGTCGAGACCGAGGTCCTCGACGAACTTCACGCGCGCGTCGTTCGGCGTGTAGTAGGTGAAGGTGCTCGCGTCGGTCGGGTCGTACCAGCCGTACATGAACGTGGTGCCCGCGAGCTGCGGGTAGGACGCGGTGGTCTGCGTGATGTCGCTCTCGATCTCGCCGACCTTCGCGACGGCCTCGTCCTCGAGGCCCAGCGCGGCGCCGTCGAGCTTCGCGGAGTCCTGCCAGGTCGTGCCCCAGGGCAGGCCCGGGTAGGCGACGGTGGGGGCGATCTGGCTGAGGGTGTCGTAGTCCTGCCGGGTGATGCCGGAGTAGGCCGAGAGGATCACGGTCGGGCTGAGGTCCGAGATCGCCTCGAAGGGCACGCCGTCGGTCTCGTCGAACAGGGTCGGGGTCTCGGCGCCGGAGGCGTCGAGCGCCTCCTTCGTCCACACCAGCAGGCCGTCGCCGTCCTCGTCGCCGTAGGAGGCGCGGGTGAAGCCGACCGGGGTCACACCCAGCGCGAGCGCCACGTCCTGGTTGGTCCAGCTCGTCGCGACGACGCGGTCGGCCGACTCGACGGTGGTGCTGCCGAAGGCGTGGTCGACGGTGACGGGGAAGCCCTCGCTGCTCTCGGCGGCGCTGCTCTCGGACGTGCCCTCGGAGCCGACGTCGGCTCCGAGGGCACGTCCGAGAGCAGCGCCGCCGAGAGCAGCGAGG